>JAHRAK010000024.1 GCA_020027535.1 Nitrospirales bacterium | reverse complement strand
CCAAGATCGATATGGCTTCGCCCAACATCAATATGCGCGATCCCACGCTCTACCGGATCCGGCGGGTTCCGCATCACCGGACGGGCACCGATTGGAACATCTATCCCACGTATGATTTCGCGCATCCCCTGTCCGACTCCCTCGAAGGGGTGACGCATTCCCTCTGTACCCTGGAGTTTGAGGATCACCGGCCCTTGTACGATTGGGTGCTGGACGAATGCGAGGTGGCGTGCCATTCCCAACAGATTGAATTCGCGCGCCTGAACCTGACGCACACGGTCATGAGCAAGCGGAAGTTGTTGGACCTCATCGAGGAGGGGCACGTATCCGGATGGGACGACCCGCGCCTCCCCACGTTGATGGGCTTGCGCCGCCGCGGGTATCCCCCCGAGGCGATTCGGCGTTTTTGCGAGCATATCGGGGTGGCGAAACGCGACAGCGTGGTCGAGGTGAACCTGTTGGAGCATTTCGTCAGGGAGAACCTGAACGCGAGCGCGCAACGGGTCATGGCGGTGCTCCGGCCCCTGCGCGTCGTCTTGACCAATTACCCTGAAGGTCAGGTGGAAGAGTTACAGGCGGTGAATAATCCCGAAGATCCCGCGATGGGGAGCCGGGCGGTCCCGTTTTCCCGTGTCCTCTATATCGAGCGGGAGGATTTTCGTGAAGATCCTCCGAAAAAATACTTCCGGCTCGCGCCCGGCCAGGAAGTGCGGTTGCGCTATGCCTACATCATTCGATGCGAGGACGTGATCAAGGATGAGCAGGGAGAGATCGTCGAGGTCCGGTGCACGTATGATCCGGAGACGAAAAGCGGGTCGGGGCAGCCTGCCCGAAAGGTCAAAGGCACCATCCATTGGGTGTCCGCAACGCATGCGCTCGAGGCCGAAGTGCGGCTGTTCGATCACCTGTTTTCCGTCCCGGACCCCGAAAAGGACGGCCGGGACTACCGGACCGTGCTCAATCCCGACTCGGTGGAACGGTTACAGGGCTGCCGGGTCGAACCGGCCTTGCAAGGCGCCGCCGTGGGCCAACGCTTTCAGTTCGAACGGCAAGGCTATTTTTGCGTGGACTCCGATTCGACCGCCCAACAACTCGTATTCAACCGCACCGTCGCACTCCGCGATTCCTGGTCGAAGCTCGAAAAGAAATAGCCAATCCGTCGAATTACGCTTCGCTAATCCGACCTACAAATCACTCCTGTCATCCCCGACCCCGATCGAGGATCCAGGGTTTTTGCTTTTCTTCTTTGCAAGAACAAGAGACGCTGGATTCCCGATTAAAGATGTCGGGAATTGTAAATGTTCAGTCATTCGTTGACAGAATGAGGATCTGCCCACAAGCAGGGAGGGCGGACACGTAGGTCCGCCCCTACTGAACCCCCCTGCCCCCCTTATCAGGGGGGTGAGGCTTGCTGCCGGCTCGTTGCTCAGGGGCGAGGGGGTCTGTCGTCCCCCTGAGAAGGGGGATTGAGGGGGTTGTCTTCCACAGGCGGGGCACGGGGGCACAAAAGGAAGCGGGAAAATTGTCAACGAATAAGTGAACACATACAGGAATGACAGAAGGAGAGGGGACTCTACCCCACCCGCATTCCCTCTTCGGAAATGGCCCACTTACAAAGGGGAGGAAAAAGACGGCCAATCCTTCTGTATTTCCCCTCCTTTGTAAGGAGGGGCAAGGGGAGGTAGAGGCGTTCCTATTGCATGAGCAGGTCGAAACGCTGGAGGCCCAGCGTTTCATAGATGTGTAACGAGGCTTTGGATTTGTTCAGGGTGTAGAGATGCACCCCGAGCACCTTGTTGTCCAACAGGTCCAGGACCTGTTCCGTGGCCCAGTGGGTGCCGATCTTTTCGGCTTGGGCATCATCCTGCGCGCTTGCCAGGGCGCGAAGCAGCCTGCCCGGAAAGCGCGCGCCCAAGGCGAGTTCCGCCATCCGCTTCATCCCCTTGAGTGAGGTAATGGGCATGATGCCCGCGATGATGGGGACGTGGATCCCGGCAAGCCGGCACCGCTCGCAGAAATCATAGAAATCCCGATTGTCGAAAAAGAGTTGCGTGCAGATGTAATCGGCCCCGGCGTCGACTTTGGCCTTGAGATACTCGATTTCCTGGAGCCGGTTGGGCGTGTCGGGATGGCCTTCGGGGAACCCGGCGACCCCGATCCCCATGTGGGGAAAATGTTTTTTGATAAAGGCCACCAATTCCACGGCATAACGAAAGTCCTGCTCGGCCGGATCCCATGGCTCCTGGGTGGGCGGGTCGCCTCGCAGGGCCATGATGTTTTGGACGCCGTGTTCATCGTATCGTTGAAGAATCTTGAAGATTTCCTCCCGGCTCGACTTCACGCACGTCAGGTGCGACACGATCGTTAAATTCGTCTCACGGTGCAACTTGACGACCAGGTCATTGGTCAACTCACGCGTTGACCCGCCCGCGCCGTACGTGACGCTGACGTAGGCGGGTTTCAGGGGAATCAACTTCTCGATGGTATGAAACAACGCCTCGGACGCAGCCTCGCTCTTCGGGGGAAAAAACTCGAAGCTGATCGCGGGCTGGTTTTGCCGAAACACTTCTGATATATGCATGCAGAACCCTTATCGTTAAGTGATTCGTTCGTTGTTCGGCTAACAGTACTAGACCGGAGGAGATGAGGCAATACTGGATGAGGTATGACCGCCGTGAAGACCTGCGGGACGGCACCCTTCGGCTTCGCTCAGGGCAGGCTCCGGCCGTCCCCTACGGGACCAACGAGGTCTTCCTCCCTGTAGGGGCAACCCCCCGTGGTTGCCCGTGAGAGCGGATATGGTAAAGATCACGTGTCTGCAAGGCAGCCTCCTCGACGTTGAAGCGCAGGCCATCGTCAATGCGGCGAACAGTCATGGCCTTATGGGCGGAGGCGTGGCCGGGATCATCCGGCGCGCCGCGGGGTCGCAAGTGGAAGATGAGGCGCGGCGGCAGGCGCCGATCCCCGTGGGCCACGCCGTGCTGACGTCGGGCGGGCGCACACGCTTTGCGGGGATCATTCATGCGCCGACCATGCCCGAACCGGCTATGCGCATTCCCGTTGAAAACGTGAGATTGGCCACGCGGGCCGCGCTCCGGTTGGCCGATGAACAAGGCTTTGTCTCTCTCGCCATTCCCGGCATGGGGACGGGAGTCGGCAGGGTCGCTCCCGAGGAAGCCGCGAAAGGGATGGTTGAAGAAATTCGCCAATTTCAACCCCAATCCCTGGAATCGGTCATTCTGGTGGATATCGATCCCGCGATGGTCCGGGCCTGGCAGGCTGCGCTGTCGCCTCCCGTGGCGCTCGAAGACGAATTTTGCGACATCGTGAAAAAAGCCCGGAGGGGGAGCGGGCAATCGATCGCCGGCGCGGCGAAAACCGCGCATCTTCGCCAAGACGAGTGGGAACGCCTGGAACAGGGTGCCCGAGCCCCGTCGGAACACGAAGTCCATGCCATGGCCCAAGCTCTGGCCCTCAAAGGCGAGGCGCTTGCCGCCGTGTCCGTCAGGGGATGGGTGCCGCAGCCGTCTCCGGAGTGGATCTCCTCTCTCGTGGTCACGGTGCTCGGTGACATCGGTGGGTACGAGGTGAAGGGGTACGTCCTGGTCGATCCTCAAACCAAACGCGCCGTGTTTATCGATACGGCGTACAATGCGGAGGCCATGCTGGCGGTACTCGCGGAACGACACGCCACGTTGGCCGGCGTGTGCCTGACGCACGGGCATATGGATCATGCCGGCGGTTTGGATCGGATTTTGTCCGAATGGCCCGTTCCGGTGTATCTTGGAGAGGGAGATTTCCCGCTGTTGCCCTGGAAGCCCCCGCAAGCATCAGTCGTCGTGCCCAAGGATGCCTGGGCTCTTCCCGTGGGAGACCTGCAGGTCGAGTGTCTCGCCACGCCCGGCCATACGCCAGGAGGAATTTGCTACAGGGTCCAATCCCAAGGCCGGGCGCTGTGTTTCGTCGGCGATACGCTGTTCGCCGAGTCCGTGGGCGGGTCCAATCCGCTGTCGTTGTATGCTGATCATTTGGCGTCGGTCCGCCGTCGCGTATTGCAGTTGGCCCCGGACACGGTGTTGCTCCCCGGGCACGGGCCTCCGACGACGGTCAAAGAAGAACGAGTCACGAATCCCTTTGGATAATTCCACCATGATGTGCTGCTCCTGAGTCGTCATCGTTTATGGATCAACAACACTTTCCGCCCGAACAGAACAAGGGATTTCCTGATGACCCGTCGAAAGATGACAGGCCTCAGGGTCCCGATGAATGGTCACCGGATTGGGAACAGTCCGAGTCCGCACAGGAAAGTGCGGCGTCGGCCCTGTACCTCCCGCCCGGCTTGTTGGTGGTGACCGTCTTCACCACGCTGTGGGCGGGAGCGTATCAAGTTAATACCGAGCCCGTGTCGGGCGCGTGGGATTTCCTCGTTCGTTATCCCGGCAACCTGCTGGACGGGTGGCCGTTTGCCGGCACGTTGTTGGGCATCCTCGTCACCCACGAATTCGGGCATTTTTACTTGTCGCGTGTTCACCGGGTCCCGGCGTCGCTGCCGTTGTTCATTCCGGGGCCTCCGCAATTTATCGGGACGTTCGGCGCCGTGATTCGCATGCGCTCCCCCATTATGAATCGCCGGGCCTTGTTCGATATCGGCGTCGCCGGCCCGATAGCGGGATTCATCGTGGCCGTGCCGGCCCTGATCCTCGGGCTGTCCTATTCAAAAGTCGAACCCACGATGGGTGCCTATGGCCTGCAATTGGGGGAGCCGCTGCTGCTGCAATTGATCGCGTGGCTCATGTTCGGACCGCTCCCCGAGACTCATGACATCGTGTTGCACCCCGTGGCCTTTGCGGCGTGGTTCGGCTTTTTCATCACCGCGTTGAATTTGATTCCGATCGGGCAGCTCGACGGCGGGCACGTGGCCTATGCGCTGTTCGGCCGCCGTCAACGCACCCTGGCGCTGGCGACGATTCCCATCCTGCTGGTGCTGGGACTCTGGGGGTGGCCGGGGTGGATTTTGTGGGCGGTTTTGGCCGGCCTGGTCGGGATCAGTCACCCGCCGGTGATCGATCCGGGAACGGAATTGGGGCGCGGCCGGCTCTGGGTGGGCTGGGGCGCCCTGGCCATTTTCCTGGGCAGCTTTTCGCCGGTCCCCTTTTATTTCGGCTGAGGATTGCTGACAAAGAAAAAGTCTGTCATCCCTGTGTGTGTTCAGTAATTCCCTTCGACAAGCTTAGGACAGGTGTTGACAGCATGAGGATCTGCCTACAAGAAGGGAGGGAGGGCGGACACGCAGGTCCGCCCCTACTGAACCCCCCTGCCCCCCTTATCAGGGGGGAGCGGAGTTCTGCCGTCCCCCTGAGAAGGGGGATTGAGGGGGTTGTCTTTCAAAGGCGAGGGCAGGGTGAGGGGGGATAGTAGCTGCGGCATCGTATGCCGCCAAATAATTCAGGAACGAAAGAGCGTACGTCGATGAAGCATTTGGAATCCTACATCCGGTCGGTCCGGACACACTTTGAGGAGATGCTCGGACAAGCGGTCGAAATCCAATCGGTGAGTTCCGATCCCGCACGCGGGAGAGATATCGCCCGGATGGCTACCGTGGCGGCGCAGTATCTACGGCATCTCGGCGCGCGCGCGCGGATTGTGACCACCAAGGGTTATCCCGTGGTGTCGGGCGGCTGGCAGGTCGGGAAGCAGTATCCAACGTTGACGATTTACAATCATCTGGACGTGCAACCCGCCCAGGAACCGGAGTGGTTGCAGGAACCGTTCGTCTTTCGCAAACAGGGGGACACCTATGGGGGCCGAGGCACCACCGATGATAAAGGCCCGGCGCTGGCCGCGTTCCTGGCCGCCAGGTATGCCGTGGAGCACGGTGTCGCGTTGAATATCCGGTTTCTCTGGGAATTGGAAGAAGAAATCGGCAGTCCGAATTTTCAGGACGCCCTGGATCAACGGAACGCGGTCCCGCGCCCGGATTCGGTCCTGGTGTCGGATACCATCTGGGTGTCGCGCCAGCGCCCGGCGATTTCCACGGGGTTGCGCGGGTTGTTGGGCGCCCAGTTGACGCTGCGCACGGGAACCACCGACGTC
Source organism: Nitrospirales bacterium (assembly GCA_020027535.1). GTDB lineage: Bacteria > Nitrospirota > Nitrospiria > Nitrospirales > UBA8639 > Bin75. The sequence goes on along the minus strand of JAHRAK010000024.1, from coordinate 58,397 downwards.
CATTCCGGCTTGACCGGCGGCGGGGCCAGAAACCCGCTGGCCGAATTATGCGAAGCCGCGCAGTCGTGCGTGGACGCGCGAACCGGCCGCGTGTCCATTCCCGGGTTTTACGATGAGGTCGTTCCTCCCACGGCTGCGGAAATGAAGCAATTTCTCTCCTCGGGCTTTCAGGTGGACCGGTTCAAAAAGGCCTACGGGTTCCAGTCGATTCGGACGTCAGACCGTGCCGAGTTGATCCAACGGATCTGGGCGGCCCCCACATTCGAGGTGCATGGGTTGGTGGGCGGATACATGGGGCCCGGCGTGAAAACCGTGGTTCCCCCTTTCGGAGAATTGAAGGTGAGTATGTGGTTGATCCCGAACCAAAAGCCCGCGACGATACTCGCCCGGTTAAAAGCCCATCTGAAGAAACTGAACCCCGATATCCGAGTCGAAGCCGACGGGCAACTCGAACCGTTCCGTGGCGTGACGCAGGGACCGTATGCCGACGCGCTCCGCCAGGCGGTGCGGGCAGGATTCGGAAAGAACTCGTCACTGGTCCGGGAAGGGGGATCGATCGGCGCCGTGTCTCTGATGGAACGGACGTGGAACGTCCCCATCCTCTTCTGCGGGCTGAGCCTGCCGGAGCACGGCTACCACGCCCCGAACGAAAATTTCGATTGGGGCCAGGCCTCCGGCGGCATCCGCACCTTCGTCGACTACTTCACCCGCGTGGCAGCCTTATAAATCCCTCTCTTTCGGCCCTTTCCTGTCATCCCTGTATGTGTTCAGTCATTCGTTGACACTTTTCCCGCTTCTTTTTGTGTCCCGGTGCCCCGCCTTTGGAAGACAACCCCCTCAATCCCCCTTCTCAGGGGGACAGGAGAGTTCCTGGCCCGCTTGCGCCGGGGGGCGGCAGAGTTTCTGGCCCCCCTGACAAGGGGGGAAGGGGGGTTCAGGAGGGGCGGACCTGCGTGTCCGTCCCTCCCTTCTTGTGGTCAGATCCTTCATTCTGTCAACGAATGACTGAACCTTTACAATCCCCGACGCTTGTCCCCGATCCTCGATTACACACGTCAAGGACAGGCTTGATCGAGGATCCAGGTAATCTATAAGGATCCAGTGTCTTTTGTATTTCCCCTCTCCCCTGGGAGAGGGCAGGGTGAGGGTGAGGGAGGAGTACAGGCAGGCGGGCTGGCAGCAACCGTAGGTCGGGTTTGCCGAAGGTGCAACCCAACCATCCTATCTAACCGTATTCTCAAAAAGTTTACAAAATGTACAAAACTTTACAAATGTTACAAAATGTACGAAACGTACAATATGTACAAAACGCGCAAAAGTTTACAATTGCAAACTTCCCCCTCTTTCTTTGTCTGTCATCCCCGACTTGATCGGGGATCCAGTGTCTTTGTCTTTTTGCATTTCCTCTCTCCCCGTCGTGGGAGAGGGCAGGGTGAGGGGGGGGCGAAACCCCGCAAATAGACCCGTCACGCTTTCTTGCGCACCAGAATCCGCAACGGCGTCCCTTCGAACCCGAACGTGGCCCGGAGTTGGTTTTCCAGGTAGCGAAGGTACCCGGAGGTGAGCACGACCGATCTTCCCGCAAAGAGCGCGAACGTCGGCGGTTTAGTCGCAACCTGCGTGATGAAGAGCGATTTCAGCGGATTCCCTTTTTTCGTGGGAATCGGGTTGTCCGCAAGCGCTTTTTGGAGGAATTGATTGAGGCGACTGGTCGGCACCCGGTACGAAAACGCCTCCATGACCCGGGTGACGGCGCTGAACAGGTGATCGACGGTCTTGGGCGCCAGCGCCGATCCGAAGAGAATGGGCACAAAGGTGAAAAAGGGAAACTGTCGCTGCAACTCCAGAGAAAATTTCTTTTTGGCCTCTGGCTGATCCCGGCGCAGATCCCATTTATTGACGAGCATGACGCAGCCCCGTCCTTGCCTTTGGATCAACCCCGCAATCTTCGTGTCCTGGTCCGTGACGCCCTCGATTCCATCGACTAACAACACGCCGATATCCGACCGCCCCAACGCCTTCATGGTCCTGGCCACGCTATAACCTTCGATGCCGGGCTCCACGCGGCCGCGACGCCGCAACCCCGCGGTATCCGTCAACAGAAAGGGCCGGCCCTCGCGTTCCAGGTGCGTGTCGATGGGGTCTCGCGTGGTGCCGGGCACGTCGCTGACGACGGCGCGTTCCTCTCCCAGTATGGTGTTCACCAGCGTGGACTTGCCCACGTTGGGACGCCCGACCACGGCCACCCGGGTCGTGGCGGTTTCCATCAAGTCTTCATCATGCGCCGGCAGGAGATGCAGGAACGCCTCGAGTAATTCATCCACCCCGGTGCCGTGTTCCGCTGAAATGGGGAACAGCGTGTCCTTCCCGAGATGATAAAAGTCCGCCAGCAGGGGGTCCAGGGTTGGGGAATCGATTTTATTGATGACCCAGAACGTGGGTTTGTCCACACCGTGGAGCCCGTTCACGATCTCCTGATCCAATGGCGTCAGCCCGGCCCGGCCGTCCATGATCACCAGCAGAATATCCGCGGTGGCGAGCGCGACTTGCGATTGTTGACGAATGAGCCCGAGCATGCCGTCGGTGGAAGTGGGATCGAGCCCGCCGGTATCGACCACCTGAAAGCGACGGCCCTGGTACGTGCACTCGGCATAAATCCGGTCCCGGGTGACCCCAGGCCGGTCGTCCACAATAGCGTTCCTGGTCCCCAGAATCCGATTGAACAGCGTCGATTTCCCCACGTTCGGCCGCCCGATCACCGCCACGAGCGGCACACCCGATGGCCGCAACCCAGGCAGAAACGTCTGATGATTCGATCGTGCTGGAGCTTTTCGTCTCATGGCAAGAATGATGTCGCGCCCTTCCGATTCCCCTCCTTTGTAAGGACGGGAACTTTTTCCGAAGAGGGAAAAGTTGGGAGGTAGAGCGCCTTTCCCTCGTTTGTCATCCTCGACATTGTTAATCGAGGATCCAGGGTCTTTGTCTCATCTTTTGCACCCGCGCCATCTCATGGCGCTGTTTTCTGTCTTTGTCTCTTTCTGTCATCCCCGACCTGATCGGGGATCCAGAGGCTTTGCCTTGTTTTTATCTCTTTCTGTCATTCCCGACATCCTTAATCGGGAATCCAGCGTCTTTGCTTTTGCCTTTGCTCGTAGCCGCGCCATCTCATGGCGCGTTCCTCCAAGCAGCATAAGGCATGTCCCGGGCTTTGCCCCAGGATGCTGCCGCTACAAATGAAAAAAAATATACTCCGGCAGGCAGAGGAAATGAAGAACCGAAAATCCAGTCTACGGGCGGGTAAAGGAAAAAGACAAGTCGTTATATGTGGAGGTGTTTCATAGCCGTGGCCTCGTGCTTTAGCAACGAAGGCGCGGCTACTTTAACAATCATCGGGTTGTAAATTGGAATAGAGTTACACGACCGGGACTTATATTTGGGGGAAGTTCATCTTTTAAAGGGGACGTTCAATGGCAGAACGTGCATTGGCTACTTTAGGCAGATTTGCTCTGCTTTCTTAACGATTCAAGAGCTTCTTTGATTCCTTTTTCTGTTTTGTCTTTTTTCCATTCATCCCAAAAATCAACAGTAGCGCTTTGCGGTTTAACAGCGGGCTCATGAATTTTCACTCTGCTTGGTAACAGACAGGCGTCACCTACAATTAGACTTTCGCCTATATCCAGCGCTGGTAACAAATCAGCAAAATTCCCCAAGCTATCTGGAAATAATCTCCTTATGACATTCTGATCATCAGGGTTTGAGAGTCTCATTGATATGAAATTACCGCACTGGCTCAAAACTGTCTTGCTAACATCTGCTGGCCTTTGGCTGATTACAACCAAGGATACACCATATTTTCTTCCTTCCTTCGCGACTCTCTGGAAATTATGGAGGCCTCTTTCCTCAATGCTTGAACTGCTTGTGTCAGCAGGGATGTATAGATGCGCCTCATCACAAAACAAGGCGATAGGATGTCTCTTTTCCTCGTGCGTCCACTGTTGCACTGAAAAAATCAACCTTGTCACCAAACCGGTTATCAACGGCAGTATGTCTGAAGGTACTTCTGAAAAATCGATAATTTTATTTCCTCGTTTATTATTAAAATCCATCAACTTTTCAACCAACTTTTCAAGCCAGCCGTAGTCCTGCAAAGCTGAATTGCTGTTAAAAAGAAAATTCAGTCTTTTATCGCTTTGCTTGCTCTTTAATCGCTGAATAAAGCGAGTGAGTTTTCCATTTAGAGGCCCCTGTTTGTCTTTACTACCAGCCCCTGGAACCATCTCTTTATCTTTCTCTTCAAGTTCTCTTAAGACTTCATCTATGGGATAGGGAACAGGGCTATCGATGGTAAAGTTATTGAGGACAGCTTCCCTTCCACCTTCTTCGAGTTTCTGTTTCTTATGTTCAATAATTAAGTCGAACAATATTCTTGCTTGGTTCGGAGCATTTTGATCGCTTCTATCCAGCATCATCGCCGCTATTTCTTCATAGGATAAAAGCCAGTAAGGCAAATAGATAACGTCTTCGTTATCTTCTTTATCTACAGGCCCCGCGATTCTCAATAAAGTTGTATTGTTTAATGCGCTAAGCGGCTTATATTCGCCATGGATATCATAAATGAGACTGTTTGCAGATGTTAGTTGAGAAGATCTCTCTAAGATTTTAGCAACTGTCCAGGATTTGCCGGAGCCCGTGCTGCCAACAATCACTGCATGCCTTTGGAAGAATTTATTGCCATCCAAATACGTTGGGGCATCTTCTGATATCGCATATTCTCCAATATTGAGTGACTTTTCTTTTTTCTCATCACTGACAGATAAGGATTTCATGAATTTTGAAAGATCTTCGCCTTCGATCAGAAAGCAATCTGCATCAAGGCTAGGTACCGTCTCTAGGGTTCGCTTGAACACATTGGCTTTTGTGCCGTATTTATCCAGCAGCGTGCCAACCAAACAGGCTTTCACTACATTCTCGACAATAACTTCATCAGGACTATCTGGTTCTTCCTTATCAGAAGACTTGCGCATGATTTTTACAACCAAACCGATAATGGCTTCACTTGTTTTTGTCGAGCGGATACGCAGTAAATTATTTACTTGAATGCTGTTAAGCATTTGCTCTTCAATGACTTTAATAACAACATTCCCTGTATCAACACTTTCTACTTTTCCCAACGGCTTGGGTTCTGATCCACTCATAACACCTCCATAAATTTATCGAGTTCCCAGTAGCTTCCTTCTAACAGAATATTTTGTTCACCAGATTCTTTTCCTTTTTTGAATGTGACTTTGGTTGCGCCTGTGTTTTTCTCAAACAAGCAGTATTTGCCAGCCTTATTCAGCTTTTCTTTACAGGAATCTGTTGCCTTTTTGGTGATAATGACAATGGGAGAGCCTCTTTTAATTTTACTGTCAATCTTTGGCGTCAAATGTTTATCATTAAAACCAAAGCCAACAACTAAGAAACTGTTTGCCTGCGCAATAGCACTATCCGATTTTCCAATGAGAGTTCTGTATGGCTCTTCAAAAGCCTCATCGTATTTATTGCGGGCAGGTAGCACCATGCCATATTTCAGTTTGTCTGAATCGGGTTCACTCGGTAAATAAAATATGTCGTTGTCTTCATCAGAAAACCAGTTTAATGACCCATGAACCTTCATTAAATTTATTACTTTTCTTTCTCCAAAAGCGTTTGCGTTAAATTTTGATAATGCTCTGCCAGTGAATCCATCTGTGAAATTGTAGTTGGCCATCGACAGCGCGTATTCCAAAACGCAATCATAATTAGTGGTCACAATATCGATCTTGCATGGATCAGGATTGTAAAATTTCTCTATCATTTTAATTATTGCCTGAAAGTAATTTGTATCTCGCAAGTAATGATTCAGACATGCTCTATCTCGTTTGAGAACTTCATCCCTTATGATTTTTTTGATTTCATCAATTTTCGAATTTTCGACTTTCTCCAACGCGGATTCTAAATCAGTATCTTCATCGATAGCCCCTAGCTTGGGGTTTAATTTTTTCTTTAAGTCATTCATGCTCGGGAGCCCGTAGGGGATGGTTGCTCCCGAACCCCAAATGATCACAGGGCGGTGTTTTAGAAATTGTTGAACAAGACCAAATGCCTCATCTTTTGTTTCGTCTATGTCGCTCATGCTTTCACCTGCCATTCCGTAACCTTCCTTCAATTTCGGTCTAAATTGAGAGTTAAAGCAGCCCTTTAACGCCTCATAAATACGCTTTCATTCGTTGTCGGAACAAGTACCCCCTTCTGGTACCATCAATTCTTGTGCCCGACTTGCCTAGGAGGCGATCGAGGAAGATCGTAGCTACGCAGACAAAGACACTGGATCCCCGATTAAAGATGTCGAGGATGACAGACAAAAAAACACAGACAAAAGACAAGACGCTGGATCCTCGATTAAAAATGTCGAGGATGACAGAAGGGGGGAAAGCGCCCTCACCCCGGCCCTCTCCCGGGGGGCGAGGGAGAAAACAGTGATTACAAATGCAAATGTTTCATGGCGGCGGCGCAGAGGATTATGAGGATGCCTATCCAGAGGCCGGCTTTTTGGAAGGGGATGGGTTCGACGTTTTGCTCTTCTTTTTCTTGTTCATCTTCCTCGCCCGTGGGCTCGATGCGAAAGATGACGGTATACAGAAACAAGGTCAGAATGCCCAGGACCAACGTGAGTTTAATGAAAAAGACCGTCAGGTATTTGGCGTTATGGGATAGGCCGTTGCCGGTCTGCATTTCCATGAGTTCCCCCACGTAATGCAGGTTGATGCCGCCCGTGAAGAGGATCACGACCAGCAGGATGCCGACCACCTTGCGATACTGCTTGTAGAAGGTGTCGCAGATGGGTTTGATATATTCCTTGGGCACGGACGATTGGAGCCCCGGCGTCACCGCCAGGACCAGGAAGGCGAGTCCTCCGATCCACACGACGGCCGAGAGCAGGTGCAACCAGTGGTTGACAATGGGAATGACTTTGTTGAGATCGGAAAGCGTGGCCAGGAGGGCATTCATCAGAATTTAAACACCGGCTTCTCGTTGCCGAAGCGTTTTTGGCGAAGCTCTTCCATGAGTTCAACGGTGATGAGCGGGATGTTGTGTTCGCGGGCGTGCCGTTCGGTGCCTTTTTTCACCATGGCGCGCAGGAAGTAGGGGATCCGGCTTAACCGCGTCTGCGCGCCTTCATCCCATTCCACCTCGACCTCCTCGGGCACGTTGAACGCGACCTGGATTTTGTCCCCGCCTTTGGGCGTATACAGGCACCACTGGTCCTCATCCATCCAGTCCCCGTGATCCACGTAGGGCCGCGCCCGGCAGCCGCCGCAGATCTCGCTGTATTCGCAGTCGCCGCATTTGCCCTTCAGGTGGGGGTACCGGAACGAATCGAAAATATCCGACTTTTCCCACAGATCCACGAAACTGGTGTCTCGGATATTCCCGGCTGACAGGGGCATATAAGGACAGGGAGTCAGGTCCCCATTGGGAGTGACTCTGGCATAATTCGTCCCCGCCAGGCAGCCCCCGCCCATGTACCCCTGGGCTTTGGTGATCGGGGAATTGGGATCTTTTTCATAGGCGAGGCGTTTGAAGTGCGGGGCGCACCGCGCGCGCACCAGCATGTCCGAGTACCGGTCCTGGGACTCCACCAGGAAGCCCAGCACTTCCTCGTACTGTTCGGGAGTGATGTCGGTCAGTTCCTCGCCGCGGCCCGTGCACACCATGAAGAAGACGTTCAGCACGCGCGCGCCCAGGCCATGGGCCCAGTCGATCACGTCCGGCAATTCCTTGTAGTTCATGGGTTGGGCGCTGAAATGCACCTGAAATTGGAGGCCGTTCCGTTTGCAGGCTTCGATCCCCGCGACCGCCGCTTCCCAGGCCCCGGGAATGCCGCGAAACGCGTCATGTTTGCCGGAGTCGAGGGAGTCGATGCTGATGCCCATGCCCATGACCCCGATCTCCACGAGTTCGCGGGCCAGGCGATCGTTGATCAGCATGCCGTTGGTGCCGAAGACGACCATGAACCCCTGGGCCACGGCGTGGCGGGCAATGTCCAGGATGTCCGGCCTGACCAAGGGTTCGCCCCCGGTGATGACCAGCAAACACCCTTTATTGACCTCGGCGATCTGATCGATCAGCCGGTAACATTCTTCCGTCGAGAGTTCATCGGATCCTCCGCCGGCCTTGGTCGTGGCGTCCAGATAGCAGTGGTCGCACTTCAGGTTGCAGCGTTTGGTGAGGTTCAGGGCGACGAGGTAGGGCTTGAAATCATCGACGGTCCGGCCGTCGCCGGGACCGGCTCCGGGAGAGGTAAACCCGGTGACGCGGGGGTCGAGCCCTTCCCCTTGCGGGGCATTGATGACGGGGAGTGATTTGCCCATACGGTGGCGACTCCCTATTGCTGAGCGCCCGCGCCGGTCAGTTTGGCGATGATGTCTTTGACGTTGCCGGACTTCATGGCCTCTTCCATGGTCTGCTTGGCCTGCTCGATCCCTTCGTTTGCCACGTCGATGGTGATCCGGGTGGTCCCCAGCTTGTCGGCGTGCTTGATGATGAGGGCCCGGGTGCAATCGCGCATAAACCCTTCGGGCGCGCGCTCCAATCGTTGCAAGGCCTCGGGCTCCCAATCGTAGGGCGAGTCGGGTACCGGCGCCGGCCCGTTCGGCTGAGGGGCAGGTTGTTCCACGTCCGCCTCCTTGTTGGCGAAAATCGGGGTATAGTCTTCGTTCGCGGCTTCGTCAATCATGGGTGAGGCATACTCCAACGTGATGGTGGTCATGCCGAGTTTTCTCGCGGACTTTTCGATCTTGGCTTTGGCGCGGCGGCGCTGGAAGCCCGCGGGTACCGCCCGGATGGCTTCTTTCGCGTCTTTCGTCCATTGCATGGGCACGTCGTCGTAGGCCAGTTGCGTTTCCAGGACCCCTTCCTGCTTGGCCGCCGCGTCGAACATGCTTTTGTCGACCGTTTTGAAGCCGTCGCCCGCTCCCCCGCAAATGGGACATTTCACGGGTTGGGCGCCCTTCCCGATGTACCCGCACCCGTCACAGACGTAATACGGTTGGGCCATGCGGTCCAGATAGGATTGCGTGGACGGGCTTACGGCCGGATTCGCGGCAGGCTCCGTTTCTTCAACCACTTGGTTGACCATGCCGCTGAGGGTCGAGCCCATAAGATCCGTCGCCACGGCGTCGTCGGCTTGCATCTGGTTGCGGTCGATCCCGGCCTCGTCGAGCTGGCCGCCCAGGGCTTTCATCGCATCCATGGCCCCTTTCGGCAAAATATCGCCGACCGCGTCATCGACCACCGAATTGCTGATGATGGTATGCCCTTTTTCAATGGCATAGCGGTGAATGGCGGTCTTGGCGACGCCACGCGCAAATACCGGAACCTTTTCCATCCGCAGCAAGGCTTCCTCGGTCCAGGCAATGGTATATTCCGCTTGGGTATCGATCGGCGGCACGAATTTCTTGTTGGAAATCAGGACGTTACAGGTCACCGCCCGAAGCAGGTTCTCGGTGTTGCTGCCGATATCCATGTCGTCGTCGCTGTGCACGCCGATGCGCCCGACGATCAGCAACCAGGGTTTTTCTTTCCGAACGTACTGGAGGACTTTTTCGAACGCCTTCCCGTCCAGGAGGGTGGTGCGGATGTCCGATCCTTCTTCCTGGGCCACTTCGCGGGAAATATCCAGGTGCGATTGGTAGATTTTGGCCAATCCGCTATCGATCACTTCCTCATGGAGTTTTTCCTGTTCCTTGAAGCGAAAGACCTTGCCGGCCTCTTCGTTCAGGACCCCGGAAATGCTGTGAAAGGCGGCATAGTGAAAATACGGATCGAAGGCGGAAATGGCCTCGACCGGCTTGTTCAACGCTTTTCCCAGGGCAAGCCCGGTTTTCAATCCGCCGAAGCTGTACGGGCTGCCGTCCACGGCCACGACGATTTTCCCGCCGTTCATGGGCTTCAGGTCTTTCACGATGAACATGTCCGAATTGCGCACCCGGCGCAGGACCCGTTCGGTATTGCTGCCGATCACGGAATCCTTCACGGCGCCCACCCCCAGCGAGCCCATAATGGTCAGGTCGTAGGCATTGGTATTGATGTCTTCGGCCAACACCTTCCAATTGCGACCTTCCAGGGACCGGCGTTCCAGGGGGAGATTCGACTCGGTACACTTTTGATCCACGTAGTCGAGGTAGGAATCGGTAATGATCTGGAGCCCTCGCGTGATGAGGGAATCGTGAATCTTGCGTTGACGATCGAGCTCTTTTTCGTCGTGATATTCTTCCGGAAGCCCCGCTTCCATTTGCTTGAACCGCTTATCGTGCATTTTGGCGGCATAGACGTGGCTGCCGACGATTTTTGAACCAAATTCCTGCGCCAACTGCACACCCAGGTCGACGGCCACATTCGAATGGTCGGAATTGTCGACCGGGATGTAGATGGTTTTATACATGAGAAGCCTCCTTACGAAACTTCACGAGTCGATTCGGGTCTCACACCTTCAGTGGAATACGAGAAGTCGCACCACGAGGGCCAAAAATTGGAAACGGATCTTAGCACCGGACATTTGGGCAATGCAACAAGATGTATCGAGCCGCCACGCCCCGACAGACCCCGCCACGGCCTGCGGAGACGGGTGTCAAGAATGATAGTTCCAAAAACCGGCGTGTATGGCAAGACGTTGTACCTATCGCGTACTCGGCGTCGCGCCAGTGCCTTGGTCTTCCCCTCCTTCTCCCTCCCTCTCTGTCATCCTCGACATCTTTAATCGAGGATCCAGGGTCTTTGCTTTTTCTTCCGTTCGCGAGGAGAACGACACTGGATTCGTGAGTACACTAGATCCCCGATTACAAACGTCGGGGACAAGCTTGCGGGAATGACAGAAGGAAGAATGATCGCGCGGCTACAACTTTTGGGATCAGCCCTCAGTGGCCGGGGTTGGTACGAGAAACGTGGATGTTGTTCAGCCCTCTCAGGAACTGCAGAACCACTTTTCGTAAGGTGTTGGGTATTTGGCGAAAATAGTGCAGCAGCGCTTTTTCCTCGCTGGTCAGGGCAGGATAGTCCGGTTTCGGCGACATCACTGCCGGCTCTCGCGTTCGGGGGTGCCCCTCGCCCGTTGCCAGCCATCGAGGGTCTTGCCTCAGCAAATTGGTGAGGGCGAAAAAATGATCCAGTTTCATATTTTTGGTTGAGCCCTGCTCCCATTGAGTGACGGCAGACGCCGAGATGCGCAACGCCTTGGCGACGTCCGCTTGGGACAAGCCCGCCTCTTCCCGGGCGGTCCGGATTCTGTCGGTCAACTTGTTCATGGAAAATAGGTTGATCCGCCTAATATCAGTATGTTTTATTTAAGAAATTCAGTATGCTATATCACCGTTCATAACGCCCTACCTGATTTGGCAGTGTTGACAACTTATAGAGGAGGGACAGGAAACGAGGGGCTTACGACAACGATGGGGTTGACCAACGATGCCGTTGGCTAAAGGAAACTTTATTACCATTTCGATTTGAGTGCTTACTTAACTTACAGAGGAGGAGAGCATGCGACGAGAACTAACGATTCTACTGTTTTGTATCGGCTTGGCAGTTAGCGGGTGTGGGGGGAGCGGCAGCAGCCCGTCACCCGTCGTGGAGGACAACACGCCGCCGGCACCCACGGTCGAGGATCAACTGAAGATGGCGCGGGCGGATTTGATGAAATACGAGGGCATGTTGACCGCCGCCGGGGATGACTTGATGGCGCAACAGGCGGCCTTGGAAATGATTGTGAAGGCCCGGATGACCATCAACGAGTTGGCGGGGAATGCCGACACCAAAGCGTTACTCGATTTGGCGATGATGGACTTGATGGAAGCGCAAACGGCACAATTAGTCGCGTTTGAACAAGTCGTGGCATTAACGAAAAAGGTGGACGGGCTCACGCCGGAAACCGTGAAACTACAACGGCAACTCGATGCCCAGAAAACCGAGCTCGCGAAACTTCAAAAACAGTTGAAAGACGCGCAGGACAAAACAAAAGAGTTGGAAAACGAGCTCAATCCTGCTCCCATGGTGATGTCGCCGTTTGATGGGTTTGGTATCGTGAAGGCCCTGAACACCACGAAGGCGGTGCAGGCCATGATGGATGCGGCGGGCAATGATCCTGTTAACCCCGACCTGACCATGAAAGACGATACCTCAGATCCAAAGATGGTTGCGGAGGGGAAACTGCGGCAATCTGGCACCGCAGCCGGCGGAACCGCATCAGATCTCGCGTTTGATATCAGCAAGTTGGAGGATAACGATGGGAGATTGGAATATACCGTGACGCTCGGCGACGAAACAACAGAAGAACGTATCGCGTATGGGAAGGACGGCACGGCCATTCAGCTCAACAAGGAAAGCATGGACGATGCCGATGTCTGGGTCGCGGCCAAGACGACCTTTGAGAAGGATGCGACCGATTACCTGACGTATGGCGCGTGGCTGGTTCTGCCGGACGATGACAAGAGTACGGCGAAGCCAGACTTTGGGGCGTTCGTGAATGTGTACGGGAATAAATATGCCCCCTTTAGCACTGGAGTAGCGGCCCTCTCGGGCACGGCCACGTTTACCGGCACAGTCACTGGCCTCTATGCCAACACGAGTACGAAAAAGACAGGCGTGTTTGACGCTGGGCCCCGCTTGACTGCAAATTTTGGGGATGGGAGTGCCACGGGCACCGTCACTGGGTTGCTCACCGATCCTCGGGTCAACGGCGTCGCAATGGGCGATGCGTTTATCTTGAACAAAAGCAGCGCCATTACAACCACCGGCGACTTCAAAGGCGACACCACCATGATTATCGGCGACAAGATTCTCTCCGGGAAGTGGGGTGGACAGTTCTTTGGCAAAGACACGGGGCTCGGGTAGGGCCCCACTATGGCACTCGGCACTTTCGGGGCCGCAGACAAGACGCAAGCCGTCGTTGGCACCTTTATGACGGATCGGTAAGACGCCCACCTGTGTAAGAGTGGAGCCAGGGGGACGTGCAACGCGTCCCCCGGCTCCTCACCAGCTTGCCGGGCCATCCGGGGCTTCCGTCCATGTTGTCCCCACTCCCTCCGGCAACAGTGGGGTCTGAAGTAGAGAGCAGGCAGAGGGCGGGCCGTCTTGGCGGGTGGGCCGTCCTCACCCACTGAATGAGTCCCACCATGCCCGACCTCGTCACCATCTTTACCATCCTCTGGATTCTGGTCCTGATCGTCCTGACGTTCCTCGGGGTGGCGATCTGGCGCAGGCTCAACGACCGGGATCGCTAGGCTTCCCCCATGCGTTGCGTGAATGGCCATGAGTATCCACTGGAGCCGGTCACGTGGTCCCTGGACGTGCGACGGCGGGGATCCTATCATTGCCTCGACTTTCCCTGTAAATGTAATCGACGGCCCACGATGACGCTGTGGCGGGTCAGTTCGGTGAAGGAGGCCAAACGCGAGGGGCTGTTGCCCTGCCGACGCTGCTTTGGGCTGGTGGCGGGACCATGACACGGGGGCCACGCGACAAGGACTATGTGATGATTCTCCCGCGTCTCGCCAGGACTCGGCGACGGTGGGACGGATGGTGGCTCCTGGGGGGTCTGGTCAGTCTCCTGCTGGCCGGGTGGGGGCTCTGGCTCCTGTGGGTCTAACGTTTCTGGGTGAAAGGACCTCTCATGCGATTCCTGCCCGGCATTGAAAAATTTTTGAAATCCGTTTAGTATCTGCCGTATCCGTTCAGAGTCTGGATGGTTTTGAGGGCGCCTGGGGGTGCCCGGACGGCTCTTTGTTTGTCCGCCGCGAGAACCCCTATATGGACACCCGGTTTCCGTTCATGACAAAGAGGCTTCCAACTAATTGAAAATAATGGATTTTTTAAGAGACGGCCATCTTGTGTTTGACAAACCTACGTGCTTGTTCTTTATGGTAGGGGGTCTTCAGGCTGCCCGCCTGAGAGTTTTGGACATTCTAATTCTTTAACACTTCGTCAAGGCACCTCCTCTCCGACACGCTGAGCAGGAGATGCCTTTTTGTTTATTTCTAGGGAAGGGTTACCGTAATGAGTCACCAGAATTTCTTGTTTACGTCCGAGTCCGTCACCGAGGGACATCCGGACAAAATTGCCGACCAGATCTCCGATGGCATCCTGGATGCCATTATGGCGAAAGATAAACACTGCCGGGTGGCGTGTGAGACGATTCTCACGACCGGTTTGGCGTTCGTGGCGGGAGAAATTTCCACGAAGGCGTACGTTGAAATCCCCGATATCATTCGGCAAACCATTCGTGACGTGGGCTATACCGATGCCACCTGGGGGTTCGACTACCGCACCTGCTCGGTGTTGACGGCGATCGATGCCCAATCGGGCGATATCGCCATGGGGGTGGATACGGGTGGAGCGGGTGATCAGGGGTTGATGTTCGGCTATGCCACCAATGAGACCGCCGAATTGATGCCTATGCCGATCGTGTTGGCCCATCGCCTGACGAAACGCCTGGCCGAGGTCAGGAAGACGAACCTGCTGCCCTGGGTGCGTCCCGATGGGAAGTCCCAGGTGACTGTCGAGTATAAGAACGGCAAGCCGGTCCGGATCGATACGATCGTGGTCTCCACCCAGCATAGCGACAAGGTGACGTCCAGGAAAATCGAGCAGGAGATCAAAGACAAAGTCATTAAACCCGTGATGCCGAAAGGGATCTTCGACCCGAAGAAGGTCAGGTTTCACATCAACCCGACGGGCCGGTTCGTGACGGGAGGGCCCATGGGCGATACCGGCTTGACCGGTCGCAAGATCATTGTCGATACCTACGGCGGCGTGGGGAGCCATGGCGGCGGCGCTTTTTCCGGAAAGGATCCCAGTAAGGTGGATCGGTCGGCGTCGTATATGGCCCGGTATATTGCCAAGAATATCGTGGCGGCGAAATTGGCCGAGAAATGTGAAGTGCAGTTGGCGTACGCGATCGGGGTGCCGGAGCCCGTCTCCGTGCTCGTCGATGCGAAAGGGACGGAGAAAGTCGCGATCGAGGTCATCGACAACTTAGTCAGAAAACATTTTCCGATGACCCCGCGTGGCATCATCGATCATTTGAAATTGCGACGCCCCATTTATAAACAGACGGCAGCCTATGGGCATTTTGGGCGGAGCGGTCCGGGGTTCACCTGGGAAAAAACGGATAAGGCCTCGATTTTGAAGCAGGCCGTCGACTTGAACCTGTGAGGGTGAGGGGTTGGTCGAGTCCAAGCAGAAGGGAGCGATGAATATGGATTCAGTTATGCAACTTGAAAAACCGGTGCGTGATTATAAGGTGGCGGATATCAGTTTGGCCGATTGGGGTCGAAAAGAGATTCAAATTGCCGAAACGGAAATGCCGGGGCTGATGGCGTTGAGGGAAAAATATCGAGCGGCGCAACCCCTCAAGGGCGCCAGGATTCTCGGGTGCATCCACATGACGATCCAGACGGCCGTCCTGATTGAGACCCTGATGGAGTTGGGGGCGGAAGTGCGGTGGTCCTCCTGCAACATTTTCTCCACGCAGGATCATGCCGCGGCCGCGATCGCGAGCCGGGGCATTCCGGTGTACGCGTGGAAAGGCGAGACGCTGGAAGAATATGACTGGTGCATCGAGCAAACCATTGTGAAGGATGGCCGTCCCTGGGATGCCAACATGGTCCTGGACGACGGGGGCGATTTGACCCTGATGCTCCATGACAAGTACCCGGCGATGTTGGACAAAATCCACGGCATCACGGAAGAGACCACCACGGGGGTGCATCGCCTTCAGGAGCGGATGGAAAACGGCACCCTGAAAGTGCCGGTCATCAACGTGAACGATTCGGTCACGAAATCGAAAAACGACAATAAATACGGGTGCCGGCACAGTTTGAACGATGCGATCAAGCGGGGCACGGACCATTTGTTGTCAGGGAAGAAGGCCCTGGTGGTCGGGTATGGCGACGTCGGCAAAGGGTCGGCGCAATCACTACGCCAGGAAGGCATGATCGTGAGGGTGTCGGAAATCGACCCCATTTGCGCGATGCAGGCCTGCATGGACGGCTTTGAAGTCGTGTCGTCTTACAACGACGGCATCAATACGGGGAAAGTCGAAGATCTGAACAAAGCGCTCCTGGCCAATACGGACCTGATCGTGACGGCGACCGGCAATTACAACGTCTGTGATTCCGCCATGTTGCAAGCCCTCAAACCGGGAGCCGTGGTCTGCAATATCGGCCACTTCGACAATGAAATCGATACGGCCTACATGCGGAAACATTGGGAATGGGAAGAGGTGAAGCCGCAGGTTCATAAAGTCTATCGCAGCGCGCTCGCCAACGACCATCTGATTCTTCTGTCCGAAGGGCGACTGGTGAACCTGGGCAACGCGACCGGTCATCCCTCCCGGATTATGGACGGGTCCTTTTCCAACCAGGTCCTCGCGCAGATTTATTTGTACGGGAAGAAATTCGCCGACACTACCGGGGCTCCCGTCACCGTCGAAGTGCTGCCGAAAAAGCTTGATGAAGAGGTGGCCGGTCACATGGTGCGCGGGTTCGGCGGGACGCTGACCACACTCACCAAGGAACAAGCCTCCTACATCAATGTGCCGGTCGAAGGCCCGTACAAGCCGGAAACCTACAGGTACTGATTGCGGCGTTCAGTTTTTTTGTCGTGGCGACAAAGACTTCTTCTGTCATCCCCGACACCCCTTGTGTCATTCCCGACATTCTTAATCGGGAATCCAGGGTTTTTGCTTTTTCCTTAGCTTTGCGAGGAGAAAGACTCTGGATCCCCGATCAAGTCGGGGATGACAGAAAGGGAAAAGCAGAAATGACCAATTCGGGGTGTTGCTGACTATTTTCGTATCAATGACAGATTGGGGAAAAGGATGCGGCAGGAGTTATGCCCCGGTTGTGAATTGACAGGATCTCCAGGAAATTCCTATAGTGATTTTCTTGGGCGGCACCGGGGAATGGTGGGTCAAAAGCCTCATGCAGCCGATCTTGAAAATGGCCTAAATATCCGGCCTGTTGGGGCTTTTTCCAGGTTGCGAAATTCCGTGGACCGGCATACAGTACTCGTGCAGTCAAATCAGCGGTTCTTATATTCTGTATGAACTTGTGGAAATAAACCTATGTCGACAATGTATCAGGTTTTACGAGGTCCGGAGCATTTTCTCCCCCCGGCGGCAGCCAGTATGGGTATTCGTCTGCCGGACCCGGGGCAGGCTCATATTCATGGGAAAATCGTCAATGAGGATGAGGCCATGGAAGTCGCGGCCCGCCAGTTCCTGTCAGCCAAAGTCCCGACGATTTTTCCCGGTCCGCTTGTCCTGTGGGCCTGGAATGAAAAAGCGGCCGGAAAGGCCACGGCGATCAGGCATTTATATGAAACGATTAAGGAATGCGTGACCCCGTCCCAGCAGGCGATGCTCATTCCCATGCCCGATTACCGGCCCAAGTATCCGAAAATCAACCCTGAAATCGAAATCAATCCCAACCATCCCAATCTCACTATTTGGCATAACAAGATCGATACCTGCATGTTCGTCGGCGTTCACTGCCACCAGGCGAACCTCTCCCTCAAGATTATTCGGGGAGGCACCTATTGTTATACCATCGCCATGTGCGCCCAGGCGGGCCATGAAGATGCCATGGTGTCGTTCCGGGATGCCACGGCCGACAAGATCAGGAAATTGGCCGATTGGGTGAAAAAATTAAAAGGGTCGGTCGAGCCGCCTAAAGACGACTGAGGTTTGAGGCCGGGGCGGAAGACATTTTTTCATTTCTTTGCCATTCGTAAGACGGTACAATAGAACAACACGTTGTTCGGATGAAACGCCCTGTGAGAAAAAGCCGGTAGCCCTAATACAGAAGGAGGCGCAAGCATGGCAACTCAATCATTAATCGGGACAAAAAACAGAGCCGGGCAGGTGGTGACGGATGCCTGGAAGCTGTTGCATGAAGCCGAGCGAACTCCCTGTTTTTATACGGGCAGTGAAGTCATTAAAGAAGCGGTCAGGCGTTCGAATTGCGACGTCATGATTGCGTATCCGATTACCCCGCAAAGTGAAGCCGCGGCGTTGATCGGGGAATTGTTTGCCGAAGGATTTATCGGAGACTACTTTCGCGGGGAAAGTGAATTCGCGGTGATGTCCCAATGTGCCGGGGCGGCCTTCGGCGGTGCGCGGGTGTTCACCACAACCGCGGGTCCGGGCACCATGCGCGCCATGGAGAATTTTCCGATGTGGGCCGGGGCGCGTCTGCCCATTCAAATGATCGTGACCTGTCGGGGCATTAATTCCCCCCTCTCCATTCAGCCGGATACGTTGGAAATCTCGTATCTCTTGAACACCGGGATGCTGGTCTGGCATGCCGAGACGGCGCAGGATTTTTATGACTGGATTTTAAAAGGGTACATGGTGTCGGAAGAGCCGGACGTGCATTTGCCGTTGGCGCTGTGTTGTGACGGGTTTTTCGTGACCCATACCAAAGACGTCGTGAACCTGACGCCCGCCGACATGTGTTTGCCGCCCTATGATCCGTATCGGTCTCCCGTGCCGTGTATGGATATGGAATGTCCTCCGGTCCGCATGATGCGTGACCCGTTCGTCATGAAGAGCAATTATATCAGTTATGCCACACATGCAAGCTGGCAACAGGAGGTGTGGGCAGCCATAGAGCGGTCCAGAAAACACACCATTCGGTGGTTGGACGGCCTGATTGAAGTGGACAAGCCTGATGCCGAAATCCAGATCGTTTCATCCGGTACGGCGGTTTCCCAGGGTCGTGAAGCCCAGGTCCTTTTGGAAGAAGACGGCATCGACGTGGGAATCGTCAAAATTAAAGCGCTTCGACCGTGGCCGGAAGACGAAATTCGGGAAGCCACCAAGCATGCCAAACATATCATCGTGCCGGAGTTCAACGTCACGGGTTGGCTTGCCAAAGAGATTCGTGCCACGATTCCGAATCCGGAGCGAGTGTATGCCGGTCCTCACGTCTGCGGAGGCATGACCATGCCGCCGGAAGTTATCGCGGCCGACCTGAAAAAGCATTTGGGCCTTAAAGCCGAAAGCCTGGCCGGACGCGGAAGCTGACGCGGTCGGTGTCGACCGTTGCGTCCGTCAAACCGGCATGCGGAATGAACGTGAAAATTTTGAATATGTGTTAGGAGGCGCCCATGAGTAAAGAACGAATTAAAATAGCTCCGGAAATGTTCGATATCATGCCAGAGGAGTATCAGGATCTGGTTGAACGAGCGACCTACGGTAATGAACACCGCGGGTGGAAGGATATCGGGACCTCGAAGGAATTGATTGAAGAGCATTCGTTGTGTGCCGGGTGTCCGGAGTCCATGGCGTTCCGGTACATTCTGGCGTCGTTGCCTGCTCCGGAAGATACCGTGATGGTGGGTTCGACCGGCTGTACCAGCCTGGTCTTCCCGCACGTGGGTGTCCACAATATTCACTCCCTTTTCGGCAACCAGAACGCCATTGCCTCCGGGCTCAAACGCGCCCTCTCGGTGCGGTTCCCCGGGCGGGTCAAGGACGTGGTGGTGTTGGCGGGTGACGGGGCAACGGTCGATATCGGCCTGGATATGACGCTGCAAGCCTGGTTCCGCCAGGAAAAATTCACGACTATTTGTTTTGACAACGAGCTCTACGCCAATACGGGCGGCCAGGAGAGCGGGTTGATGCAAAAAGGGTTCGTGGCCAAGATGGCTCCCGTGGGCAAGACGTTTGAAAAGGTCAAATTGCCGGAAATCGCGCGTGAGTCCGGATGTCACTACGTGGTGAATTGCACGGTCAGCAAACCGAACCTTGTTGAAAAAGTCATCAAGAATGCGATCCACGTCGCTCGGGAAATCGGCCCCACCTATTTGCAGCTCTACACCCCGTGCATCCTGGAAATCGGGAAGAACAGCATGGAAGGCTTGCAGGAAATGCGGGACTCCGAAAAGCCGACCGAACGCTTTGCGTATAAAGAGTACGTCAGCGATCAAGCCAAAGAGTTGTTGACCGAACTGGCGGCCAAGGAAAAAGAGAGAAAGGCCGCCCTGAAAAAGCAACTGGCGGGACAGGCCTGAGCCCTCCCTACGGAAAGGGGAAATCGTCATGATCAAGCGAAGATTGAATATTCGCATGTCTGGTCTAGGTGGACAGGGCGCCGTGACGGCTGCGCACGTGTTGGCCATGGCCGCGTCCCGTGATGGAAAGTTTGCGATCTCGAATCCCTTTTTCGGGGCGGAAAAACGGATGGCGCCGGCCGAGAGTTATTGCCGGATCGGTGTGAGCCGGATCTACGATCGGGGGGAGTTGGTGTTTCCCGACGTGATCGAAGTGTTTCATCCGCAGGTGGTCACGATGGGCAAGAGTTACACCATGCCGTTTTACTCGGGTATCAAGGAAAACGGAGTCGTGATCATTAATTCAGACGTGCCGCTGTTGTCGGATGAGGACGTGAAGCGGTTACAGGATCTGGACGTGGCGGTGTTTTACATCAAGGGAACCCAGGTCGCGTTGGAAGTGGCGGGTACGGAGCTTTCCACCAACATGACCATGATCGGGTCGGTTGCCGGTATTACCAAATGCGTCTCTCTGAAGGGACTCGAGGGGGCGCTGCAAGAGCGGTTCGGGAAAAAGTTCGTGGCCTCCGGTGGAACGGCCACCTTGGATGAAGCCATCAAGAAGAAATTTGCCAAAAAAGAAATGCTGTTGAAGAAAAACCTGGAGACGGTCATCCGGGCATACGAAATGGCTGGTGAATGGGCGGAAAAGAACAACGTCGAACTGGCCGTTGCGGCGGCATAAATAAGCAAGACGGGGGGGCAGAGTGTATAACGTAGCGAAAGTGGTCGATGAAAAATGTGTGGCCAAAAAAGGGTGCCGGCTGTGCATCATGTACTGCCCCGAGGCCAATTGCCTGGACCTGAACGTTGAAAAACAGGTGGCGGAAGTGATCATCAACCGGTGCAAGGGTTGTGAGTTGTGCAAAGTGGTGTGCGATGCGGCAAAACATATGGCCATAGACATGGTTGCGGTGAGTGCCGACGGCACCTTGATGGACAAGGCAGGCGAAGCCGCCGGTTTGGGACAAGCCTATCAGGGGTAATTTCACCCATCAGTTCTCGGCATAAGGGCCCTGCGGCAGACTTCTTTTGCTTGTCGCGGGGCTTTATTTTTTCTTGTGTGTCGGAAGAGATGAACCCCCCTGGCCCCCCTTATCAGGGGGGAAAGGGCTCTGCCTCCCCCTGATAAGGGGGATTGAGGGGGTTGTTTTTCCAAAGCCTGTCCTGAGCCTGTCGAAGGGCCTGTCCTGAGCATAGCAGAGCGAAGTCGAAGGAAGCCGGTCGAAGAGGACGAGGTGAAAATTGTCAACGCCTGCCCTGACCCAAGTCGAAGGGAATGAGTGAACGCATACAGGGATGACAGAAGGAGATCCTTGATACAATAATGGTGCCGAGGTATCCCATTTTGATCTCTTGGGGTGCAGGTGGCAGGCCTGTGCATGGGGGATTGGCATGAACCAGAAGGTGTGGACATGAGCGATGACCTCAGAGAACTCATGGGTGAGATCAACGGAAGCATGAGCCAATTCCATGACCGATTGGAGAGTCGCGCCAAAGAAATGGAACTCATGGGCGGAGATTCCGACGTCGCCAAAAAGTTGAGCATGGGTGCCGATGCCATGAAAGACAGCGCCAACATTTATTTATCGTGGGCGCGGCATTACGTCGCGTTATCCGAAGGTGGCGCGGCGGAAGCCGAAGAAGGTGAAGAGGACTCCGACGATTTTCAGTTTTAGTCTATGAAACCGTTGTCGGCAGGAGCTCTTGCTCCATTTCAAAATTATGTTATGATCAGTTCCACTATTGTGGAAAAAGAAGCCAACGATCGTGTTCCTCGGTAGCTCAGTTGGTAGAGCGGTCGGCTGTAAAGGGAGGCGTGTGAGAAATGCACGCCGGGTTGCAGCTTCCACAGGAAACTGTGGTTGAAAAATCGGGTGAATTCAGGGAAGCCTTCCCCGGGTTCGGGGCGAACTCGGAAAGGGAATCCTGAGCGAAGCTTGCCGAAGGGTCTTGGGTAGGCAAGAACGTGCAGAGACTAGAGGTTGAGGAACCCATCCAATAAAACCTCACAAGCGCCCGACACCCTCACCTGATTCGTCAGGCGGGTGATGAGATAGTCCGAGTCCGGTAGAAATGCCGGGAAACTCGTAACCGATTGGTCGCAGGTTCGAGTCCTGCCCGAGGAGCCATTTACAGAGTCCTACGTATTCCGTAGCATTCCGAAGAAGCCTCATGAACCTCACTGTTCATGGGGCTTTTTTGTGTTTTGTGCGTTTGACCGGTCCGTTCGAATCCCATAAAATCAAATCGCCGAAGCGAGCGACAGCCATGAGCGATATGACGTGGACCAAGCTACTCCGCGATGTGGGCTGAGGAGAAAAAACGGTCCCGCATGGGTTCAGATCGAGTTTCCGAACCTGGGCGGGAGAACAGACGAACGCGCGCACTTCCGTTATTGAACAGTGTTGGGCTCACTCGGTGGGGAATGCGATCGAGAAAGCATCTACGAGAACAGATCTGTTGGCGAAGAGAACAACCCTCATGCAACGTTGGGCAAAGTACTCGTCCGGTACTCGCCCGAGACGTCATGTATTGGCACCTGAAGCAGATCTACCAGCAACTTCACATCTCCCGGCAGCCGGACTTGGTCCGGCTCGTGCTGTCGATCGCTGAGTTGGACTAACTGCCGCCCGGCTGGCGTCCTCTGCGGACAGTCCGATGGCGGACCGCTATTACCTTAAAGACTACCAATATTAGTAGTGACTACCATGCGCGCTTGCAGCAAGTATCAATAAGTCTGGCATGGCGTGACGGCCCAAAGTCCGCGTGGGTCGCCGCGCCAAGCGATCTGCTTCCCGTGGAATTCCCGGGGAAGTTGTATGCCGCTGCCTGACGGAGGAAGGCCGCTGAGCAGCAAGAGACGTACTGAGGCTCGGCCTTCAATAGCGCCGTCAAGGCTTCCGAAAGACTGACGGGAGACTGGGAGGTGGCCGGAGGCCGCGGGTGGCGGCAGGAGGAATGCTCATGAGCGACCAAGACGCGTTCGAACGCATTTTGGCGTCCTTGTACGAGGCGATGCTCGACGATACCCACTGGCCGGCCACCTCGGCCCTGATCGACGAGGCCTGCGGCCTGACGGGCAATACGCTCATGGTCGGCGAGGGCCCGAAGGACGACCTCCGGGTGCAATTCATCGGGCTCTATTACCGCGGGCAGCGGCGCCCCGATCTGGAGCGCGAGTACCTGGAAGTCTACCACCCCATCGACGAACGCATCCCACGCGTGCGGCGACTGCCCGACAGTCGACTGGTGCGCACGACCGACCTGTACACGGCCGAGGAGTTAAAGACCTCCCCGGCGTACAACGAGGCCTTACTCAAGGGCCACTTCCAGGACGGCTTGAACGTGCGCCTGAAGCTAGAAGAAGGCTCCCACTTGGCGTGGGGCCTCGGGGATTCCGTGAACCCGGACGGCTGGGGCACGTCGCAGCTCGCGCTGGTCAAGCGGCTGCTGCCCCACATCCGGCAATTTGTGCTCGTCCGGCAGGCGCTGGTGCGCGCCCAAGCGTTGGAAACGACCGTGACCACCCTGCTGGAGACCCGTCAGATCGGCGGGGGCGGATCCTGGCCGCCAACGACCGGGCCCGTCTCCTGCTGCGACAAGGCGATGGCTTGGCTGACCGGGCTGGGGTGTTGTGCACGCGCGCGCCGGAGGACCAGCCCCGGCTGGACCGGCTGGTGGCCGCCGCGCTGCCGGATTCCGGGTCCGTCGCCGTCAGCGGGTCGTTGCCGCTTCGCCGCTCATCCCTGTTGCCGCCGCTGATGGTGCACGTCAAACCCGTGAGGGTCCCGCACCCGGACTACGGCGCGCGGTATGTGGCCGCGCTGGACCTGCTGGTGGAGCCGGGGCGCCAGCCTCGGATCGATCCCGGCATGGTCGCCGCGACCCTGGGCCTGACGCCGGGAGAAAGTCAGGTGGCGCTCTGGTTAGCGGAAGGCAAGACCGTGGCGGACATGGCCCGGGCCACCGGTCACACCAAAAACGCCATCTATTGGCACCTGAAGCAAATCTACCAAAAACACCACCTCTCCCGGCAGGCGGACCTGGTCCGGCTCGTGCTGTCGATCGCCGAGTTGGACTAACCGCCGCGCGGGTCGCAGGCGCGGTGACGCGCCGCGTGTTCCCCTCGCCACCCTGCCAATTCTGGAAGGGTCTCCAAGGCGCAAATCCGGTATTAAGATACACTTATAACTCACTTCTATAGCTCACTTATTCACGAGTACAGTCTCGATGCGGTGTTGCCCCGGTTCATGAGCGCGCTGGCAGCGGCATCGACGTCACCGCTAATGAGTTGCACCTCGCGGAATTGGAGAGCGTGGCAACAAGGCGGAGTGGATGCCTCGGCACGCTCTGGGGAGGGCGAGAGCGTGTGTTTGAAGCAGGGATCCCAACCCGACATCACCAAACCGGCACGAGCCTTTTCTCGCGCACGAGCCCATGCGGGGGGACCGGCACGGCACGGCAACGTGGTGGCGTCACATAAGACAGCGCCGCGTCACGGGTGCCAGGGTGGGCCATGCCTCGGCTGAAGCGAGGCCGCCCGGCCTGGCCGCCTGATCCCTGCGCGGCCTGCGGGGTCGTGACCGTCCTGCTCGAGACTCGTCGAATTGGCGTGGTGTACCTGGACCGGCGGCGGCGGATCCTGGCCGCCAACGACCGCGCCTGGCACCGCTTACGCCGCGGCGACGGGGTGGCGGACCGGGATGGGGTGTTGTGTACGCGCGCGCCGGCGGATCAGCTCCGGCTGGACCGGCTGGTGGCCGCCGCCCTGCCAGGTGCCGGGACTGCTGCCGTCAGCGGGTCGATGGCGCTCCGCCGCTCATCCGTGTTGTTGCCGCTGATGGTGCACGTCAAACTCGTGAGGGTCCCGCACCCGGACGCCGGCGCACGGCCTGTGGCTGCGCTGGTCCTGCTGGTCGAGCCGGGGAGCCGGTCGCGGATCGCCCCCGACATGATCGCTGCGACGCTGGGCCTGACGCCGGGGGAAAGTCAGGTGGCGGTGTGGTTGGCCGAAGGCCGGACGGTGGCCGACATGGCCAAGAGCACGGGTCACACCCGAGACGCCATCTATTGGCACCTGAAGCAGACCTACCAGAAACTGCACATCGCCCGGCAGGCCGACCTGGTGCGGCTCGTGCTCTCAATCGCCGAATGGGACTGACCGCCGCCCTGTCTGCGTCCTCGACGGACCGTCCGGCTGCCGGCCCCTCTTTTTTTATATCCTCTCCCAATATTGGCAGTGACGGAGGCACGCCATTCCGGTACGTATTCTTTCGGGTGGCGTGCCGGTTGCGAGTCCAGATAAGGACCCGCCCATAGATCTGCGTGGCGGTGGATTGCCCAGGGTGCCGGTGATCCATCCCGCCGTCTGACGTTCGCGGAGAGCAGAGGGAGTTGCGAGGGCATTTCTCTGCCGACGTCCAGGCGGCGCGTTCTGTGGGGGGCGGTTGCGCTGGAAACCATTCGGCCCGCCCCGGACGAGTCAGCTGACAGTCCAGGCCCGCCGGAAAACATGTTGCCGTTTGCCCAATCTGCTCTTGAACTGGGTCGAGCCATTCGAGAACTCTGGACACCGTCGAGAGCTCATGACGTGGCGGCAGTTGATGCCACACGAACCGAGGAGGAGGATTCGATGCCGGAAATAAGCCTTCCCACATTTGTGGATTTCGTGCTTGCCAGCAGCACCGAAAGAGTGACGGTCGTGCGGCAGGCCAAAGGCCAGTATGCACAAGGGGACAAGGCCGCGACCGACGTGTACCGACCGCTGAGAGACAGCATCATCGACGCCGCGCGGCAGAATTTGTCCAGCCCGGAAACGCGCGCCTCGCTTCATAAGGTTCCGGTCGATCTGAACGAGCACCAAGCAGCCTCCTGTGATGAGTGCATCATGGGCTACGAGAGATGGCGGGCCCGCAAGCAAATCGCCTGGGATAAGAACGTGGCATCAAAAACGTCGATATGGAAACAGGGTCGTTTGGCCATACGGATCGCGCCCGAACTCGGTGTGGTCATGAAAGACGTCCCGCATATGATTCAGCTGTACTTCAAGAAGGAAATTCTCTCACCACGCCGACTACGGCCGATCTTTCATCTGCAAAAAAAACACGCCAGGAAATACCCCCAGGCAATCGTCGGCGTCTTGGACGTGCGCCGTGGAGAGTTCCACACATACAGGAAGGAGGTTCTTGATGGGGAACTGGTCCTGGCAGGCGAAGCGGCTGCATTCCAAACCATTTGGGACAAACTATGACCCCGGGAGGCAGCGGCCGACGTGACAGCCTTCTTTTCGATGTTTGATCCCGAACTCCAGCAGCATCCGCTCAAACGGGTGGGTGGCCGTCTGATTGTTCGAGCGATCAAGATTGACGCCACGTCTAAGCAGGTAGCACAAGTCATTTTCAAGGCTGGTCGGAAGCCAGACAAGCCCAAAGCCTAATCAGGCCGGCTAGCATTCCGTATAAGTCCCTGACCACGCGCTTGACGTGTTTGGGTACGGCGTGTTAGGGGTAGTTGGCTAGTTTCTTTTAAATGTATTTTTTCTGGAATTTGTTGAAAATTAAGGCGTTTCCAAATCAGGGTGTAGCAGGAACACAGCCCGAATCACCCCTTTCCTTTGGCGATCTCCCCTTGGCCACATCTCATCGTCTTTTCTTGCTCTCTCAATACAGAGGAATTTCGTGGGAAAAACCGTGGGGCTCCGACACGCATATTGAATTGAAGTACCATGAATAGAGGCGATTCGCGGGTGTGTGGCTCATGCCCGGGGAGCCAATCTTCCAGCCGCTGAACTTAGCGGCTTATTCAGGAAAGCGAGACCCCGAAGGGTGACCCTCGTCGGGGTTTTCTGGAGGTAAACCTCGCCGGCGACGATATCCGTTGCCGCCTGCTCGACGCCCTGCTGTAGGGCGCGGGTGCTAGAATATCGATGCCTTGAGAAATGCCGGGTTTAGCCAAGCCTGCACGGTTGTAACCGCCTGCTGATTTCAGACCAGGATACAGTCGTACGAGATTAACCTGCACAAGGTTAACCACCGGAGTGGCCGGTAGGCGACTGCCAGGCAAGTTCTCAGGGTGTCACTAACCAAATAACCAAGGAGTTTGTTTCTTATGCCTTTTGAATCTCTATCAACCCATCCACGTCCATCTAACCGGACACGGCGTCACCAGGCCGTTTGCGCTGCTTGCGATACGTCTACAACCGTCCCCTTCCGGCCAAGTTCGGACAGGCCGGTGTACTGCCCCCCGTGCTTCAAAGCTCATCGCAACGGTCTTTCCCCTGCGGTCAACGCATCGGTGCGTGAATCATGTGTTGCCAATCCTATCCCTGCCGATAGCGCCCACGCCGATGTTGCCGTGTTTCCTGGAATGGCATTGAATCGTGCGACCAGAGCGGCACTTTCCAGGATGGATATATCAGAACCCACGCCTATTCAAGAGCAGTCCATCCCCCATCTCCTGGCGGGTCAGGACTTGATCGGGCAGGCGCGCACCGGGTCCGGAAAGACGCTGGCGTTTGCCGTGCCCCTGGCAGAGCAATGCGACCCATCGGTCCGGCAGGTCCAGGCGCTTGTGCTGGTGCCCACCCGTGAGTTGGCCATTCAGGTCTCCGGAGTTATGAAGGCCCTGGCTTCATCACAGCGGCTACGCGTCGCGTTACTGTACGGCGGCCGGTCGTTGAGGCCGGAGTACACGGCGTTGCGGAACGGAGCCCAGATCATCATCGGCACGCCTGGCCGTACGCTGGATCATCTCCGGCAGGGCACACTCGACCTGCAATCAGTGCGATTCCTGGTGCTGGATGAAGCGGATGAAATGCTCGATAGGGGGTTTGCCCACGACGTTGAAGCCATCCTGAGCCGGACACCTTCCGGTCGGCAGACGGCGCTTCTCTCCGCCACGATGCCGGAGTGGGTGGCGAAGACGGCCAGGAAACACCTGCGCAACCCAGTCACGGTGGAAGTGGATGCAGACCTGCAGGCGCTGCCCACTGTGGAGCACCTGATCTATAGCATCCAGAAGAGCGACAAGATGGAGGCCCTCAAGACGCTGTTGAACCAGCGGGATGGCGCGCCGATTATCGTCTTTGGCAAGACCAAGCACGGCGTCAATAAGCTGGCAAAACAGCTCGACACGTTGGGCTATCCGGTCGGGGCGCTCCAAGGCAATCTGAGTCAAAACGCACGTGAGCGCGTGATGCTGAACTTTCGTTCCGGCGCCGCGCCGATTCTGGTGGCGACAAACGTGGCTGCCCGGGGCTTGGACGTTGAAGGTATTGGCCAGGTCATCAACTATGACCTGCCGGACTCGGAACAACTCTTCACGCACCGGGTCGGACGGACCGGACGCATGGGCCGTTCCGGGGAGGCGGTCACGTTCATCACGTCGGACGAAGAGCGAAAATGGCGTGAGATCGAGCGGGGTCTGGGCCGCCGGTTCGTCCGCAAGTTATGGAGTACCGCCCGTAAGGCAGAGCCGCGTCGAGAGAGGCTCCAGCCCTAAAGAGGGGTAGTCGATCCTCGGGAGTCGGTCGAGCCGGTGTCGGAGAGCTATTCGTGGGGTCCGGCGTCGGAGCTGGCTGCCTGGCGAGCGGCGTGCTGCTTTCTTTCGTTCTGGTCGAGATGGCGTTTTCGCAGCCGAAGCGTCTGTGGTGTGACCTCGATCAGCTCATCGTGACGGATGAATTCGATCGATTGCTCCAAAGACAGACGCAGTGGAGGGACGATCTTTTCATAGGCATCGGACCCGGCCGCGCGCATGTTCGTCTGCTTCTTCTCCTTCGTGATATTCACGTCCATGTCCGTGTCGCGGCTGTTCTCTCCGACGAGCATGCCCCCGTACACTGTCTCGGTCGGTCCGACGAACAGTTGCCCCCTTGCCTGCAAGTTGATCATCGCGTACCCGGTGACGCGGCCGTGACGGTCGGAGACCAGCGCACCGGTCGTCCGATGGACGATGTCGCCCGCCCAGAGCCGGTATTCCGTGAACAGGTGCGTGAGGATTCCCGTGCCTTTCGTATCGGTGAGGAACTCGGTCCGGTACCCGATCAACCCACGGCTGGGCACCTCGAACTCCAGGCGCACCCTTCCCGATCCGTGGTTCACCATCTTGACCATGACGCCCCGGCGCGTGCCGAGTTTCTGTACGACGATCCCCATGTACTCTTCAGCCGCGTCGATGAGCGCCAGTTCGTAGGGCTCGTGGGTCGTGCCTTGAACGGAGCGGGTCAACACCCGCGGCATGCCGACTGAAAATTCATATCATTCCCGCCGCATCTGTTCGATCAGGATGGCCATCTGCAGTTCTCCCCGGCCGTACACCATGAAGCGATCGGGAGATTCAGTCTGCTCCACCCGCATCGCGAGGTTGTGCCGTGCCTCTTTGAGCAGTCGCTCCCGAAGGTGGCGTGAGGTCACGTACTGGCCGTCCTTTCCGCTGAACGGGGAATCGTTGACGGAAAACTCCATCGACAACGTGGGTTCGTCCACGTTGAGCGTGGGCAGGGGCTTGGGGGTTTCACCGCCGGCGATGCTTTCCCCCAGCCCGATGCCGCTCATTCCCGCCAGCGCCACGATCTCTCCGGGATCCACCGAGGAGACCGCGATTCGCCCGAGGCCTTTGTAGACGAACAGCTCCGTGACGGTGGCCGAAGTCTGAGTCCCGTCACGCCGGCATAAGGTGACCGCCTGCCGGTTCCGAACCGTCCCGGCCACGACGCGGCCGATGGCCAGCGGCCCGAGGTAATCGTCGGGCTCGACGTTGGTAACCAGTATCTGTAAAGGATGGTCCGGGTCCCCTGATGGTGGCGGAATGTGTTCGATGATCATCTCGAACAACGGTTGCAGATTGGTGAGCTCTCCGTCGGGTGATCGAGTGCATTTTCCTTCACGGGCGACGGAGTAGATGACCGGAAACTCGATCTGTTCCTCGGTGGCGTCCAGGTCGATGAACAGGTCGTAGACTTCGTTCAGGACTTCCGAGGCGCGCGCGTCCTGACGGTCGATCTTGTTGATCACCACGATCGGGGGCAGTCCCAGTTCGAGCGCCTTGGACAACACGAATCGCGTCTGGGGCAGCGGTCCTTCGGCGGCGTCGACGAGCAACATGATGCCGTCCACCATCCGCAGGGTGCGTTCGACCTCGCCGCCGAAATCGGCGTGCCCCGGCGTGTCGACGATATTGATCTTCACGTCGCCGTAGATGATGGCGGTATTCTTTGCCATGATCGTGATGCCCTTCTCGCGCTCGAGGTCCATCGAGTCCAGCACCCGCACACCGACGTCCTGGTTTTCGCGGAACGTTCCGCTTTGCCACAACATTGCGTCCACGAGCGTGGTCTTGCCGTGGTCGACATGCGCAACAATGGCGATATTGCGAAGGTTCATCATGATATGGAAAGAAAGACGCCCATCAGGCATGTTCCCCTTGTTCGAAGCGTTCAAGCACCTCAACGAGGTCAGTCAACGGCACAACCTCGCCTTCTATGGCGATGCTTGATCCGTGCAGCAGAAGTTGGTCTTTCCGGACTGACGTGGTCCGGTCACGGTGACAGAGGGTATTGTCCGAACAGCTTGAACAGGCAGGGTATCATCTCGAAGTTGCTCCTGTCACATAACCTAATAAAAATACCCAATTACGCAAGCGAAACGTTCACATCATTCCATCGAGGGACACGTACATTGGTGCCGCTGCCGCTCACGTCGCTGCCCGGTCCCGGCCAACCGCTGGGGTGCCCCCACGGGTTTTTGTCGTTTCATTGTCATTGCGAGGCTGCCATAGGCAGCCGTGGCAATCTGAAATGTTGGCTGGGGCTTGCGAGATTACTCAACTCGCTCGCGATGATAATGAGGTCCAGCCTGGAATCTTTTTTCTCTAACATCGAATTCCATATCCATTGACTTTTTGCTAATGCTAGACTAGGCTTCTGTCTAGTTACTGCAAAGCCTTTTAACGTACTGGAGGATGGCATGACCAGGACATGGCAGGTACAGGATGCCAAGGCGCGCTTTAGCGAGTTGCTCGAGACGAGCCTCGCCGAAGGACCGCAGGTTGTGACCAAGCGGGGCGTGGAAGCAGCCGTGCTCGTCCCCATTGAACAGTAGCGACGATTGGAGAAAATGGCCAGATCGGATCTCAAGGAACTGCTGCTCGCACCGGAAGCACGTACTGATGCGCTAACGCCGCCGCGTAAGAAACATCGTCATCGAGTGTCACCGGCGTTTGAGTAAATCCGTGTATCTTCTCGACACAAACGTCGTTTCGGAATTGCGCCGGTGCAATCCGCACAAGGGCGTCCTCAATTGGATTGCGGACGTACCCGCCGATCAACTTTTTCTGTCCGCGGTGACGGTCGGAGAGATCCAGGCTGGTATCGAGATCGCCCGAGAGCAGGATGTCGATAAGGCGGACGAGTTGGAGGTTTGGCTCGGCAGGGTGCTCGCCTCTTATAGCGTGCTGCCGATGGATGCGTCCGCGTTCAGGGAATGGGCGCGGCTCAAGCATCGACAGTCGGACACCCTGGTCGAAGATGCCATGATCGCGGCGACTGCCATAGTCCACAGACTCACGATCGTGACCCGCAACGTGGGTGATTTCAGTCAACTCGGCGTGGCCTTGTTGAACCCATTCGAACACCGAGGAAAAGCGTAGCGGCAGGAACGATTCAGAGACTTGCTTCGCTACCGGCGCTGCAAGTCACCCTAGGCGTCCACGGCAATCTTGGGTTGGCTGGGGCTTGCGAGATTGCCGCGCGCGCTTTACCGGCTCGCAATGACAGGGGAGGGTGCCTCGTGGCGGTCAGCCTGGCATTCGGCTCAGGCGGTTCTTTGACCGGCCGGGGGCCTAGTGCCCCTCCTTTACCAGATTTTTATTCCATTCGGGGATTTCGACGACGAGGTTGGTTGATCCGTCGGGTACGCACTGGCAGGCCAGGCGGGATTGCAGCGTAATCGCAGGGGCTTCATCCAACTGGTCCAATTCGTCGTCCGTGGCTTCACTGCACGTATCCAACCCTTCCTTCACAACGACGTGACAGGTCGAACAGGCGCAGACACCGCCGCAGGCATGCTCGACGTCGAGTCCCGCGCCCATCGCAATGTCCAAAAGGCTGCCGGGTTGGCCGGTTGGTCCGTACGGGATTTTCTCCGGATCAACCCGGACCTCCAGCGTTTCCTCCGGCATGTGAAAGGTGACCGTGAAAGGTTCTGTGGCTGTTTTGACTTCGATTTGCTCAATATATGGATTACTGCCTCCCATCTGGTCTCCTTTTTACCTCGGCTATGGAAAGAAAAATGAACAAATTCAGACGTATTTTCAATAAGATAGCTGGTCTGATGACTTTCTGGCTCTATCTCCGACTGTTTTAATCTCCGACTAGAATACTCTTGACTACGAAGGAATGTCAATGCTAGGATTTACTCCGATGGTTTTGGTCGGAGATTCATTCACTCCACGTTTTGTGTGAAAAATCATGTTGAAGCTTTCAAAAAGAGCCGATTATGCCTTGCTGGCGCTTCAGTACATGGCCACGATTCAAAGCGGAATCGATGCCCACCCGCGTGTGGTGAATACCAAGGAAATTGCCGAAGAACATCATATCCCCGTGGAATTATTGGCGAAAGTGCTTCAGACCCTGGCCAGGCATCAACTGATCGAAAGTTATCATAATGGACCCAAGGGTGGCTACGTGTTGGGGCGTGAGCCCAAAGACATTACTATGGCACAAGTGCTCGAAGCCATAGAAGGTCCCTTGGGATTGACGGATTGTTCTCATGAACGAAATGATCATTCCCAGTGCGAGCAGATGAATCACTGTAATATTCGAACGCCCCTTTTCAAAATTCAGGAAAGTATCTTCCAATTACTCAACAGCATGTCCATTGAAGATTTATTGGTTGAGGAAACACCCCTGATTATCGTCGAATCTTTAAAGCCACAAGGAGTGCCATTATGAAGTTACCCATTTATATGGACAACCATTCGACCACGCCCTGCGATCCTCGCGTGGTGGATGCGATGCTCCCGTATTTCACCGAAAAATTCGGCAATGCCGCGAGTCGAAATCATTCCTTCGGCTGGGAAGCCGAAGAGGCCGTGGATCAGGCGCGCAAACACATTGCCAATCTCATTCACGCCGATGCCAAGGAAATCGTCTTTACGAGCGGAGCCACCGAGTCCAATAATTTGGCACTGAGAGGCGTGGTCGACATGTATAAGGAGAAAGGTGATCATATCATCACCACGTCGACCGAACACGGCGCGATGATCGATCCAGCGAAGTCATTGGAGAAAAAGGGCATTAAGGTGACGTATTTGCCCGTCGATAAAACCGGCCGGGTCGATCCGGACGACGTGCGGAACGCCATCACGGATAAAACCATTTTGATTTCGATCATGCTGGCAAATAATGAAATCGGCACGATTCATCCCATCCCGGAAATCGGCAAGATCGCGAAGGAAAAGGGCGTGCTCTTTCATTGCGACGCCACGCAAGGCGTCGGGAAAATCCCGGTGGACGTCCAGGAACTGGGTGTCGACCTGATGTCATTTACCGCTCACAAGATTTACGGACCCAAGGGCATCGGCGCGCTGTACGTGAGACGGAAAGCTCCCCGAGTCCGGTTGGCGCCGATGATCGACGGGGGCGGCCATGAGCGAGGCATGAGATCGGGCACCCTTCCGGTTCCGCTCGTTGTCGGTTTTGGAAAAGCCATCGAACTGTGTGCGCAAGAGATGCCGGCGGAGTCCGTTCGCACGATGGCCCTTCGTGACCGTCTGCAAGACGGCATCATGGACGCCCTGGAAGAAGTCTATCTCAACGGACACCCTACGGAGCGTCTCCCGGGGAATCTGAACATCAGCTTTGCGTATGTCGAGGGGGAAGCCTTGTTGATGGGGGTCAAGGAAATCGCCTTGTCGTCGGGATCGGCTTGCACCTCGGCCACCCTTGAGCCGTCATACGTCCTGCGTGCCCTGGGGGTCGGGTCCGATTTGGCGCATTCATCCATTCGATTCGGAATCGGGCGGTTTACGACGCCGGAAGAAGTGGAATATACCATTGACCGGATGATCAAAGCGGTCAATCATCTTCGCGAAATGTCGCCCTTGTATGAAATGGCGAAGGAAGGGGTTGACCTCAAGACAGTCCAATGGGCGGCACATTGAACAGAACATGCAATGCATACAACGTTTTTATAAATGTCCGGGGAGAAGGAGGGTGGTATCATGGCATACAGTGAAAAAGTGATCGACCATTATAACAATCCGCGCAACATGGGGTCGTTCAAGAAAGAGGAAGACGGCGTGGGGACCGGAATCGTCGGGGCCCCCGAATGCGGCGACGTGATGAAACTGCAGATCAAAGTGGAAAACGACACGATCGTGGATGCGAAATTCAAAACCTTCGGGTGCGGGTCGGCTATTGCCAGCTCCAGTTTGGCCACGGAGTGGTTGAAAGGCAAAACCGTGGATGAAGCGGGAGAAATTAAAAATACCGAGATCGTGCAGGAGTTAAACCTCCCACCGGTTAAAATCCACTGTTCCGTGTTGGCGGAAGACGCGATCAAGGCCGCCTTGAATGATTACAAAAAGAAAGCGGAGACTGAAGAAAAGACCGAAGAATCGGCCGCATCGGCCGGTGCCTGACCCGCGGAGTGCAAGGAGCGACGTGATGGAGACGACACAAACGACTGAATCCTCACCAACCACGCAATCCTCCCTCGTCACGTTGACGGCGGCGGCGGTTGTGGAAGTGAAACGGCTCATGGACGTTCAGGATCTGACCGAAGGAGGCCTTCGCCTGGGAGTCAAAGGGGGAGGGTGTTCCGGGTTGAGTTATACGATCAATTTTGACGACAAAATCGGCGAGTTCGATACGGTGTGCGAGCAGGACGGCGTGAAGGTCCTGATCGATGCGAAGAGCGCCATTTATCTCGAAGGCATGCAGCTTGACTATCAAAAGGATCTGGTCAGCGGGGGATTCAAATTTCTCAATCCCAACGCGTCCAAGACCTGTGGGTGCGGAGAATCATTTTCGGCGTAACGCGTTGAACGGGGTTGCGTGACAAGCAGGGGGCAAGCCGCCGGGCATGGTGAAGTCTTACCATGCCCGTTGTGCGAGTGAGGGAGATGAGCGAGCACACACATCAACCGGATTCAGGACGGACCCGTGAACTGCCGATGGCCCGCAGTATGTGCTGGCATTGTCAATCCGAAATGTCCGGTGAGTACTTTTGTG
Organism: Nitrospirales bacterium; assembly: GCA_020027535.1. GTDB lineage: Bacteria > Nitrospirota > Nitrospiria > Nitrospirales > UBA8639 > Bin75. The sequence continues at coordinate 23,035 of JAHRAK010000024.1, read as the reverse complement.
GCCGGTGCGTCAAGGTGCAACCGCTTTCCAAGGAACTCGACTATTTTACCTGCCTGAACCTGCCCCGCAAATTGAACCTTGACGAAAAGGCGCTCGAGGAAACCTTTTACGCCTTGAGCCGGAGCTTTCATCCCGACTATTACGCGACGAAAGACGAAGGTCAAAAGGCGATCAGTCTGGGAAATACCGCGTTATTGAACACGGCGTATCGAACGTTGAAGGATCCCATGCAACGAGCCGAGTACCTCATTCGTCTGGAAGCAGGGTCAGCCAAGGATATTCGGACCTCCCCCCCGGCCGACCTGTTCGATGAAATCCTGGAGCTTCAGGAGGATTTGGACGAGTTTCGGTCACTCTCCGCGGAGGCGTCCGACGACCGCCGGCAGGAACTTCTGGAGAAATTGCAAGCCGACCGCCTGACGCTCGAAGCGAGAAAAGCGCACATGGAAGATCGCCTGCGCGAGCAGTTCAGTCGATGGGACGCCCTGCCAACCGAAGCGGAAGGTGATTCCGCCGTCCAGGCACAGAAGGACGCGGTCCTCACGGGCATGCAGGAGATCCTGTCGAACCGCACGTATGTGAAGAATATCGTGAACGATCTGGTGGCGGCGACGAGCCCCACCGCCGAACCCGGAAGGAGTGCATGGCATTGATAGTCGGCATTGACCTCGGAACGACGAATTCATTGGTCGCCTACATGGCCGGCGACGGCCCGCGGGTCATATCCGGAACACGCGGCCAGGCCAAAGTCCCTTCGATCGTCGGCCTCACGGATAACGGCCTCTTGGTCGGAGACCCGGCCAAGGAGCATCTCGTCCGCGATCCGTCCCGGACAATCTATTCCGTGAAACGGTTCATGGGAAAATCCGTGGCGGACGTGGCGGAGGAATTGAAATATTTCCCGTATGCCTTGCAGGAAAAGGGCGGCGTGATTCGCATCCAGGTCGGAGAGAAAACCTATTCCCCCCCGCAAGTCTCCGCCATGATTTTGAAAGAACTCAAGCTCCGGGCGGAAACGTACCTGGGTGAGGACATTACCAAGGCCGTCATTACGGTTCCGGCGTATTTCAACGACAGCCAGCGACAGGCGACGAAAGATGCCGGCCTCATCGCCGGCCTGGAAGTGCTGCGGATCATCAATGAACCGACGGCAGCGTCGTTGGCCTATGGGCTTCAAAAGAACACACAGGGGTTGGTGGCCGTCTATGACCTCGGCGGGGGAACCTTCGATATCTCCATCCTGAAACTCAAGGACGGCATCTTCGAGGTGCTGGCGACCAATGGAAATACGCATCTCGGTGGGGATGATTTCGATAGACGGCTGGTTGATGCGGTCATACGGGACATCGATACCCGGCATGGCGTGAAAGTGGAAGATTCCCTGGAATTGATGCAAACCGTCCGGCTTGAAGCCGAGAAGACCAAAATCCGATTGTCGGACGAGCCGCAAGCCCATATGGCCTTCTCCCTGCCCGATGGAAGAGGAACCTATGAACGAACGTGGTCGCGTGATGAATTCGAAGCCTTGATCCAGGACCTGGCCGAACAAACCATGACTCCCTGCCGCCGCGCGTTGAGCGACGCGGGATTGGAGACCGGTCAGATCGACGAAGTGGTGCTGGTCGGCGGCAGCACCAGGATGCCGTTGGTTCGATCCCGTGTTCAAGAGCTTTTCGGGAAGACGCCCCATTGTGACCTGAATCCCGATGAAGTGGTGGCGCTCGGGGCCGCGGTCCAGGCCGGCATTCTGGCCGGGGAGAACAAGGACATGCTCCTGCTCGACGTGACCCCGCTGTCCCTGGGCATTGAAACCATGGGCAACGTCATGAGCACCCTGATTCGCCGGAATACCACCATCCCGACGAGTGCCAAAGAAATGTTCACCACCTACGTGGACGGCCAAACCGCCGTGGACATTCATATTTTGCAAGGTGAACGCGAGCTGGTGAAAGACAACAGGAGCCTGGCCCGGTTTCAACTCAAGGTGCCGCCGCTGCCCGCGGCCGTTCCCCGCATTGAAGTGACGTTTCTGATCGATGCGAACGGCATTCTCAACGTCACGGCGTCGGACATCCGGACCGGCGAATCGCAATCCGTTCAAGTCAAACCTTCCTACGGGCTGACGGATGACGAAGTCGAAACCATGATTCGGGAATCATTCCAATTCGCGGCGGAGGATATTCAGGCCCGTCAGGTGATCGAGGCGAGGACGGAGGCCGATGCCATCATAATGGCCACCGAAAAGGCGCTGAAACGGGCAACGGACCTGATCACGACGGAAGAAATCCAATCCATTCGCAACGCCATCGAGGAACTGCGCGTCGCCAACACCCAGGAAGACCATCGACTGATCCGGGCCAAGCTTACCGACGTGGAAAAAGTGACCCATCACCTGGCCGAAGTCCTGATGGATGCCACGCTCAAAGAAGCACTCGAAAGCAAAAAACTATCCGAAGTCACGGATTGACCGTGAAGCTACCCGCCTGAGGAGCACCACATGTCTCAAGAATTAACGTGGGATATGGCCGAAGACATCGCGATTCGGCTTCACGAAGAACATCCGGACCTTGATCCGTTGACGGTCCGCTTTACCGATCTGCACGCGTGGGTCGTGGCCTGGCCGGAATTCACGGATGACCCCAAGGGGTCCAACGAAAAAAAACTCGAAGCCATTCAGATGGCCTGGCACGAAGAATACCAGGACGCGCAGTAGCTGAAGTTTGCCTCCCTCGACCTGAAAGACAACGACTTCACACACCATTCCGGTATCCCAGCCTACCGGCAGTGCCGGTGCAAAGCGGCAGTCCTTCTCTTTTCCTGCTGTCATCCCTGTAAATGTTCAGTCATTCCCTTCGACAGGCTCCCTTCGACTTCGCTTTGCTACGCTCAGGACAGGCGTTGACAGAATGAGAAGCTGATCACACGAGGAGAAACAAGAAAGAAGGGTGGTCTTTTCCCTCCCCTTTGTAAGGGGAGGTCAGGTGGGGTAGAGCTAACCGTCCATGGAATACAGCGTTTCGCCGGTCTGGCCACAGCCTCTACCTCCCGACTTTTCCCTCTTCGGAAAAAGTCCCCGTCCTTACAAAGGAGGGGAACTGAGGCACAAAAGGAGACGGTGGAAATGGTCAACGAATGAGTGAACACATCCAGGAATGACAGAAGGAGACGGCGGAAATGGTCAACGAACCCGTTCGCCTTCAGCGCGTTTCGACGGCCTGGTCGAGTTGATCGAACTCATAGAAATCTAAGGGATCGGCTGGTCGGCTGGTCGGACGTTTGGGGATCGTTCCATCCGCAAAGACTTCCGTTGTGGTGCCTTTTGAGGGCTCGTCGACAAGGGATCCGGTTTGTCGGTCGACCTCGACGAACTGGATCCCCTCCGGAACCGAGAAGGTCAGGACGGGGAGCATGTTGAGTGCCGCCTTCATGAAATCCGTCCAAATGGGAAGGGCGGCATGAGCGCCGGACTCGACTTTGCCGAGAGTCCCCACGCTGTCGAATCCGACCCAGACGCCGGTGGCGAGATTCGGCGCATACCCGACAAACCACGCATCGCGGTAGCTGTTGGTGGTGCCGGTTTTGCCAGCCAGTGGACGCCCGATCGAGCGGGCGCGTTTACCCGTTCCGCTTTGAATGACGTCCATCATCATGTGTGTAATCAAATAGGCGGTTTCTTTGGAGATCACTTGCCGGGGGTCGAACTCGTGGTTTTCCAGGATGTTGTCATACTGATCCTTGATCAGGGAAATGGTATAGGGTTTCAAGGCCAGTCCCTGGTTGGCAAACACACCGTACGTTGCGGTGAGCTCTTGAAGCGTCACGCCCGACGAGCCGAGCGCCAACGACAGGTCCGGGCTTAAGGGGCTGCGAATGCCGAGTGAGCGTGAAAAACGGATGACGCGGGAAACGCCTATCTGTTCGAGCAGGCGGACGGTAGCCGCGTTTCTGGAGTGGCGTAAGGCTTCTCGCAAGGTGATGGGACCGAAAAAGCGTTTTTCATAGTTTTCCGGTTTCCAGGTTTTGCCGGGCTCTTCCTCCTCGTACACCACGGGAGCATCAAGAATGAGCGTGGCGGGTGTCATCCCCTGATTGATGGCCGTGGCGTAAATGATCGGTTTGAACGCAGACCCGGGTTGCCGGAGGGCCAGTAAGGCGCGATTGAATTGACTGCGTTCGAAATTATATCCGCCGACCATCGCTCGAACTGCGCCGGTCCTGGGATCGATTGCAATCAGCGCTCCTTCGACCAGTGGGGTCTGATCCAGCCGGAACCTGATCCTGTCGTTGTGGGTCGATTTCAACGAGACTTCGATCACGTCTCCCGGTTTGACCAATTGCCGGGCCGAGACAATGGGAATCACTTTCGCGTCGGTGACGGAAGCGCCTTCGGAGAGCCGGCGCCCGGCCCAGAGCATATCCGCCAAGGTGATGGTGCCGACCAGATCGTTCGCCAGGACCGTCACTTCCTCTTGTGAGACTGTCACGACGTGGCCTTCCACGATTTCCCCGAATGCAGGGAAGGTCATTGGTGGCTCTTCAGGCAGCGTTGCCGGCGGCTCCTCATGACGGAGCGGCCCGCGCCAGCCCTGTCGTTTATCGAGTTCTCGCAGCCCCTTCCTGATGGCCTCTTCGGCCAGGTGTTGTATCTGAATGTTCAAGGTGGTCGATACCTGCAACCCGCCTTTATACGCCATGGCCTCTCCGTATTCGTTGACCAGGTGTTGGCGGACGTCTTCAAGAAAATACGGGGCCACGCGTTCAAAGGATTGACGAGTAAAGGGCAGTGGGGTCTCGCTCGCCTCTTGGGCGAGGGGCTCCGTCAGAAAACCGGCCTGGACCATCCGTCCCAACACGTGTTCCTGGCGTTGCTTCGCCAGGTCGTAGTTTTTGTAAGGAGAATAGGTATTGGGGGCCTTCAGCAGTCCGGCGAGAAAGGCCGACTCGTGGAGCTGTAATTCGGATAACGCTTTTCCAAAATACGTGAAGGACGCGGTGCCGACTCCATAGGCCCCATGGCCGAAGTAGATCTGATTGAGATACATCTCGAGGATTTGTTCCTTCGTCAGAATAAATTCCATCTTCAGGGCCAGGAAGAGTTCTCGTATTTTGCGCTGGAAAGTCCGTTCCGGGGTTAAGAACAGGGATCTGGCCAGTTGTTGGGTGATTGTACTGGCACCCTCAACTTTTCCCCCACGTCTGAAGTTCGTCCAGGCGGCTCGAAGGATACCCCAGATGTCCAATCCCGGGTGCTCGAAAAACCGGGTATCTTCAACCGCAAGGACGGCGTCGATCAAATGCCGGGGAACCTCGCGAAGGGGAGTCAAAATTCTGCGTTCCACGTAGAATTGTCCCATGACCTGGCGGTTATCCGCCTTTACTTTTGTAATCAGGCTCGGCTGGTAATCCCGGAGCCCCCCAAGCGAGGGAAGCCCGGTTGCCATATGCCAGGCCACCGCCGTCGTTCCTCCGACCGCCAGCCCGCCGACAATCAACACGGGCCACAGGAGGCGTTTTGTCAAACGATGGGATTCCGAAGCGTGGAGACGAGACAGCAACGTGCGCATGGTCAGGTATCTAGTGGATAAGGCTTATATATAATGACGATACCCTTGGTTGACCCAAAAGACAAGCTTCTCGAGGCTGATTTTCTGATGGAGGCTTTCACCGCATCGGTTTTTTGGGGTGAGCCGGGAAGCCCTCATTGGTCTTGGTGCCCGGGCCTTTTGCCTTGTTGACAAACTTTGACAGGGCATGCTACGAAAAAAGTCCTGCAAACAACGAAGTTTCGCGTTCTACTCATTTCTATCATAACGGAGGTTCGTTCATGTCTGATGTTGCTTCAGAAATAAAAGTGGGCGACGTTGCCCCGGATTTCACCCTGAAAAACCAGGATGGAAACGAAGTCACGTTAAGTAGTTTTAAAGGCCAAAAGAACGTGGTCCTGGCCTTTTACCCCCTCGATTGGAGTCCGGTCTGTACGGGTGAAAACAAATGTTTGACGGACGATTTCCCGAGCTTTTCCGATGCCAACGCCGAAGTGTTCGGTATCAGCACGGATAGCTTTTTTTCTCACAAGGCCTGGGCCGACTCACTCGATCTGAAACACACCTTGTTGGCCGATATGCATCGGACGGTCTGCAAGGCGTATGGCTTGTATTTCCCGGATCTCAATTGTTCCAAACGAGCCACGGTAATTGTGGATAAGGAAGGCAAGGTCGCCTACGCCAAAGTGCAGGAAATCAAAACGGCTCGGGATGACCAGGAAATTCTGGAAGCCTTGAAAGCGCTGTAGGACAACCACAGGGGGTTGTCCCTACACGGCACCGTCGAGGCGCGTTGAAGGGGGATTCCACGAACATGGGGTCCCCCTTGATTTTTGTGAAGGGGAAAGGAATGCCTGATGGCCGGCACCGTAGAAAACGTCACTGACGAAAATTACGAAGAGTTAAAAGAAGCGCAAGCGACCGTGGTCGCCTATGGCATTGCCTCCTGCGAACCCTGTGCGGCCTATGATCCCATCCTGGCAGAAGTTGCCCGGAAGCTTCCCGATGTTCGCATCGGCAAAGCCAAGATGCACGTGCCGGGCCGATGCCGCGCAATCAAAAAACAACACCAGTTCGAAACGTACCCCACCACGCATCTCTATTCGCGAGGGACTCTCCTGCTCACCCGCGAAGGCAAAGTCGAAGAAGACGAACTGCTCGCCCTCATCAAGCAATACCTGCCCGATTCCTGAAGCCCAGGCCTTCGCCCCGAAACAGCACTACCTCCGTTCCTTTTCCCCTGCTTCTTCCTTCTGTCATCCTCGACGCTTGTCCCCGACATCCTTAATCGGGGATCCAGGCGATTTATAAGGATCCAGGGTCTTTGTCGTTGTAGCCGCGCCATCTCATGGCGCTTCTTCCGAACGGCCTCTCCCAGCCGTATAAGGCATGTCCCGGGTTTTGACCCGGAATGCGGCCGCTACAACTACGGAGAGGCCGGTTCTCTTCGTATCTGCGCCATCCCTGCCCAACGCGTGTGGCCCGAAATATGCAAGAGCTTGGCTGGGAGGGAAGACCGGCTTGGTCCGGATACGGCCACATCGAACTTTCAGATTGCCTGGATTCCGTGGGAGTTCATGGTTTCCAAAGGCCTCGGTTGAGGAGCACCACAGATTCTCGACTCATATAAACATTTGATGCATAGTGAATTTGTGTCCCAAATCTCCACATAAGTAATATTGTACAGCCATCATCAATAGAGATTCCGCATGGCAACACGTACCCGCCGGGAAATTGATGAGGGTGGCAATCGATGGCAAACCCGGCGATGTGCTGGAGGTCGAGGAGAAAAAAGCTAATTGATCCGGAACAGCCTACCCCCCCCACAACCGGTGATGAGACAACAATCCCTCCTCTGGCACACGCTGCCCGAGCAGGACGTTTTGACCACATGGGAGACGACCAGGGAGGGGTTAACCTCAGCCGAGGTTCGGCATCGACAAGGCCTCTTCGGTCCGAATCGCTTACCTGTCAAGCCGCCGCCTTCTATTTTCACGATTTTCCTGCATCAGTTTCTCAGCCCGCTGATTTATATACTCCTGCTCGCCGCGGTCATCTCGTTGATTATCGGTGAGCACACCGATGCTGCGTTTATTTTTGCCATACTCTTGCTGAACGCCACGCTTGGAGGGTTCCAGGAATGGAAGGCCGAACAAAACGCCGCGGCCCTCCAGATGCTCCTCAAAGTCCATGCGCGCGTTCGTCGAAATGGCGATGAGCAGGAAATCCCATCAGACGAACTGGTCCCGGGCGATCTGTGTCTTCTGGAGTCCGGCAATCGAGTTCCGGCCGACATCAGATTGCTTGATAGCAAAAACCTGGCCATTGATGAATCACTGCTCACCGGCGAATCTCTCGCCGTGGAGAAATCCCCATCCACGGTCTCGGAGCCTGGGGCCCCCATCAGCGACCGAACCAACGTGGCGTATGGCGGAACGACCGTCATGGTTGGCCGTGGAGTAGGAGTCGTGGTGGCAACCGGTCTGCACACCGAAGTCGCCACCATCGCGAAAACCGTCGCCGAAGCCGCCGAAACCAAACCTCCCCTCGTTGTACGGATGGATCAATTTGCCCGCTACGTGAGTGTCGCCGTGGTTGTGGCATGTGGATTGCTCGCCGCGGTGGCTGTCAGCCGGGGGATTCCATTGATGGAAGTCTTTTTCATGGCTGTGGCCTTGGCGGTGTCGGCCATTCCCGAGGGCCTTCCCGTCGCCATGACGGTGGCGCTGTCGGTTGCCACCTTTCGAATGGCCAAACGCCACGTGATCGTTCGGAGACTGACCACGGTTGAAGGATTGGGAAGTTGCACGTACATCGCCAGTGATAAAACCGGGACTCTCACGGTGAACCAACAAACCGTCAAAAAAATCGTGCTTCCCTCCGGCGACCATTTTTCGGTCACGGGTGAAGGGTACACGGGTGAGGGGGCAGTCGTTCCTGACGCTGAAGGGAGCCTTTCTCCGGAAACGGTCGCTCAGCTACGCAGACTGGGTACGGCCGGCGTCCTGTGCAATGAAGCGCACCTCACGTGCGAAAAGGGAGAATGGAACTTCCATGGTGATGCCGTCGACGTGGCGCTCCTGGCGTTGGGGTATAAACTGGCCCTTGATCTGCCCGGACTGAAGCGGTCGGTCAATGTTCTGGGCACGATTCCGTTTGAATCAGAAAGAAAATTCGCGGCACTGTTGTATGAAGAATCGCAGAACAACAACATTGCCGTGAAAGGGGCGGTAGAAGAAATCCTTGCCCGGTGTGACGCGATGCTCGTCGGGGAAACCGTGGAACCCATCGAGAAAAAGCTGATCGAACAGGCAGCCGGTGCGTTGGCCAACCAGGGCTACCGGGTGTTGGCTTTGGCCGAAGGCACCGTGCCCGCTCAAGACGGCCACGGTTCGTTCGAGGAGCATCATCTTCCCCCCCTCACGTTGTTAGGCGTCATCGGCGCCATCGATCCCTTACGCCCGGAGGCCAGAGACGCCGTAAGGGAATGTCGCCAGGCCGGCGTTCAGGTGGCGATGGTCACGGGAGACCATCCAGCCACGGCGTTGTCCCTCTCCCGCGAGTTGGGCATTGCCGAATCGGAAGGAGAGGTGGTGACGGGCCGGCAATTGGCGGAAATTGACTCCGGTCAGGAGTCGCAGTTTATGGAACTCATCAATCGAATGCGCGTGTTTGCGCGTGTCACGCCCATCCAGAAACATCAAATCGTGGAGGCGCTAGTCAAGATGGGCCACTTTGTGGCTGTGACCGGAGATGGAGTGAACGACGCCCCGGCTTTGAAAAAAGCGCACCTTGGTGTCGCCATGGGTTCCGGGACCGACGTGGCCAAAGACAGCGCGGCCATGATCATTACCGACAATCGATTCCCCTCGATCGTCGCAGGAATCGAGGAAGGCCGGTTTGCCTATGACAACGTGCGCAAGGTCATTGCGCTTCTCATTTCTTGCGGCGCTGCGGAAATTTTTCTGTTCACGGTCTCACTGTTATTCGGCCTGCCCCTGCCACTGACGGCCGTCCAACTGCTGTGGCTCAATCTGGTCACAAACGGCCCGCAAGACGTGGCACTCGCGTTTGAAGCGGGAGAACCTGATGCCATGACCAGAAAACCGCGCAAGCCCACGGAAGGTATTTTTGACTCGATGATGGTGCAACAGACCATCGTCTCCGGGCTCGTCATGGGATTGGTCGCCTTTGCTGCCTGGTATTGGTGGTTGAGTGCAGGAGTCGAAGAAGCGCAGGCACGAAACCTGTTGCTGCTCCTGATGGTCTTTCTCGAAAACGTTCACGTGTTCAACTGCCGGTCGGAACGACGATCCGCGTTTACGGTTCCGTTGCGAAACAATCGGATTCTCATTTTTGGCGTCCTCGCGGCTCAAGGGATTCACATCCTGTCAATGTACGTGCCGGCAACCCAACATGCTCTGAAAGTCGCGCCGGTGTCTTTGCAAGAATGGGGCGCCCTCCTTCTGCTTGCCTCAATCATGCTCATCACCATGGAGATTTTTAAAATGGTGAAAAAAGAAAACCGCCTTCAGCCAAGCGTAGACAACGAAATTTGACCAAGGAAAGATTACCTCCCCCGCCATTTCCAGTTTCGAATTTCAGGCAGATCTTCGCCGTATGTTCTGATGTATTCCTTATGCTCGATGAGTTTATCTCGCATGGCCTGTTTCACGGAGGCCGCGACATCCCCCAACTGCGGAACGCGGTCGATCACGTCGTCGACCAGGTGAAAGCGATCAAGGTCATTGAGCACCGCCATGTCGAACGGCGTGATGGTCGTCCCTTCTTCTTTGTAGCCTCGGACGTGAAGATTCCAATGGTTGGTGCGGCGATACGTTAGACGGTGAATCAGCCACGGGTACCCGTGAAACGCAAAGATTACGGGTTTGTCCGTCGTAAAGAGCACGTCGAACTCCTGGTCGGACAACCCGTGAGGATGGATCGTTGGCGGCTGGAGTTTCATGAGATTCGTGACGTTGATGACGCGTACCTTGAGGTCCGGGAGATAGTCACGAAGGAGATCCACGGCCGCCAACGTTTCCAGCGTGGGGGTATCCCCGGCACAGGCCATCACCACGTCGGGTTCCGAGCCGTGGTCGTTGCTGGCCCACTCCCACATGCCGATGCCGGCCGAACAATGTTTGATCGCGGCGTCCATGTTCAGATATTGCAATTGCGGTTGTTTCCCGGAGACGATGACGTTGATGAGATTGCGGCTCCGGAGACAGCGATCGGTCACCCACAACAGGCTGTTAGCATCCGGGGGCAGGTACACGCGAATGACCTCGGCTTTTTTGTTCGTCACGTGATCGATAAACCCCGGATCCTGGTGCGAGAACCCGTTGTGATCCTGTCGCCAGACGTGAGACGACAGGAGATAGTTGAGGGAGGCGATCGGAAGACGCCAGGGAATTTCCATGCCCGCGACTTTGAGCCATTTGGCGTGTTGATTGAACATCGAATCCACGATGTGCACGAACGCTTCATAGGTATTGAAGAACCCGTGTCGCCCGGTCAGCAGATAGCCTTCCAGCCACCCTTGGCAGGTGTGTTCACTCAGGATTTCCATCACGCGACCGTCCGCGGCCAAGTGGTCGTCACCGGGCACGGTCTCCGCCAGCCACGTTCGATTCGTGACTTCAAACACCGCCCCCAATCGATTCGAGGCTGTCTCGTCCGGTCCAAAGATGCGAAAATTTCTTTGATCGAGGTTGCGTCTCATGACGTCTCGAAGAAATTGCCCCATGACTCGCGTCCCTTCACCGCTCACGTGTCCGGGTTGCGGCACGGGGACGGCATAGTCCCGGAAATCCGGCATGTTCAAGGCTTTGAGTAACGAACCACCGTTGGTATGTGGATTCGCCCCCATGCGTCGAAGGCCCTTCGGCGCCAGTGCAGCCAGTTCACGGTTCAGCCTGCCGTCTTCGCCAAACAGGCGTTCCGGCTCGTAACTCTTCAACCAGGTTTCCAGAAGATTGAGGTGCGAGGGCTTGGACGCGATTCCCGAGAATGGGACTTGATGGGAGCGCCAATGTCCTTCAGTTTTTTGCCCGTCGACTTCGGCCGGTCCCGTCCATCCTTTCGGGGTCCGCAAGATGATCATGGGCCACGGCGGCCGCTTGGGATCACGTTTGATCCGGGCGTTACGCTGAATGCGATGGATTCGGTTGATCGCCTGCTCCAGCGTTTTCGCCATCAAGCCATGCATCGCCATGGGGTCGGAACCTTCCACGAATAGCGGGGCGTAGCCGTACCCGACGAACAGGCTCTCCAACTCCTTCCGGGAGATCCGCGCCAGGACGGTGGGATTGGCGATCTTGTACTCGTTGAGATGAAGGATGGGCAGCACGGCTCCGTCCGTCCCAGGATTCAAAAATTTGTTCGAATGCCAGGCCGTGGCCAGCGGGCCGGTTTCCGCTTCGCCGTCACCGACCACGCAGGCGACGATCAAGTCCGGGTTGTCGAATGCGGCGCCGAACGCATGGGACAAGGCGTATCCCAATTCCCCGCCCTCGTGGATGGATCCGGGCGTTTCGGGCGCCGCGTGGCTGGGAACGCCCCCGGGAAACGAAAATTGCTTGAACAGTCTTTTCATCCCGTCGACATCCTGCGACACGTCGGGATAGATTTCGCTGTAGGTGCCTTCGAGATACGTATTGGCGACGACTGCGGGTCCTCCGTGGCCGGGACCGGCAATGAAGATCATGTTCAGATCGAATTTCATAATCACGCGATTGAGATGGACGTAGATGAAATTCAGGCCGGGGGTGGTTCCCCAATGCCCCAAGAGTCGCGGTTTCACGTGTTCGATCTGCAGCGGTTTGCGCAGGAGCGGATTGTCGAGCAGGTAGATCTGACCCACGGAAAGATAATTCGCCGCTCGCCAATAGTCGTGCATGAGGGCGAGATACGTGGAAGCGGTGAGTTGGTTGGTTTGACGTCGGGAAACCGGCATAACCTCCTCCAGCAGGAATGAATAAATGGGCTCAGCAGCGAATGCGCTTACGAAATTGAGTCAGGCAATCCGCCGTTTGTCGGGCGATCGTCGTTTCTTCATCAGCTGCCACGACGTAAGCCGGCAGCGTAGCATGGGACGGGCTGATGCGAGCAGCCGCGCCGGGAGCCAGACGGACGGCCTGTTGGTTGCGCGCGGGATCGATGTGCAATCCGCACCACGCCATGTTCGTACAGATGCGCTGCCGGATGTCCGGTGAGGATTCTCCGATCCCGCCCCCGAAAATCACGGCATCCGCTCCGCCGAGGGCTGCCAGATACGCGCCCACGTATTTCCGTGCTCGATAGCAGAACAGCTCGATGGCCAACGCGGCCCGCTCATCGTGCTCCTGATTCATGGCGTCGAACAGGATGCGCATGTCCGCGGATTTGCCGGACACGCCCAGGAGTCCCGATTGATGATGAAGCCACTCCACCACTTCAGCACAAGACACGCCTTCCTTTTCGGCAAGATAGGGCACAATGGCCGGATCGAGGTCTCCGGACCGTGTTCCCATGACTAACCCTTCCAAGGAGGTAAATCCCATCGACGTATCGACGGATTGCCCCCCTTTCACCGCGGTCACGGAACACCCGTTCCCCAAGTGGAGAAGAATAAGGCGGTCCTGCCGGTGCGCGGGACTCACGAAGTCGAGGTAGCCCTGCACGAGCGACGCGTGGGCAATGCCGTGAAACCCGTACCGTTTCATGCGATGGCGGGTTGCCAATGCATGAGGAATGGCGTACGTCGACGCCACGGGTGGCATGGTCCGGTGAAACGCCGTATCAAACACACAGACCATCGGCACCCGTTCCCCAAGCAGTGTCCGCGTTTCTCGGATGCCGTTGAGGGCAAGAGGATTGTGAATCGGAGCGAGCCGGCTCACCGCGTCCAACACGGACAGGACTTCCTGATCCACAACGACCGGGTTGAACAAGGCATCCCCGCCGTGTACGAAACGATGGCCGACGGCGTCGAGACTCGAAGGGGCCAGCTCTTTACACTGACCAAGAAGCTCGAAAATTTTCCGCATGCCTTTACTGTGATCTGAAATCGTACGGTTTTCGTGAAGGGGAGAATTTTGCGGTCGGGTGAATCGAATGGCTGACTGAGGAGAACCAATGTCATCAATATGGCCTCGTGCCAGAGGTTTAGGGTCGATATGGCCTGGGCTTGTTTCCGTTACGAGAAATTTTATGGAGGAACTGCCGTAATTTAAGGCCAGGACTTTCATGGGTAATCTTTACATGTGCTCCTACACTCTTCCCGCCGACATCAACAAGATTTCTCCTCCCATGCCCTCGACTACCCGTTGCCGGCCTTTTTTTATCCTTCCTTGAGCACCTGGTTTTGGGCAGGGCCTGACTGTTCAGCGGCCAGCGGTTTCTGTGCCCTCGCCGCCGAAACGTGTCGCGAAATAGCCGATGATGAGCCCAGCGACAGCGCCCTCGGCCACGAACCAGAAGGGCGAGTTGAGGATACCATCCAGGCCGAAGAAAGCCTCCATCGCCTGTTTCAACATGTCATAGGCGAAAAATGTCAGGACGAAATTCATCCAGGCTCCAATAAACGGGGCGCGAAACCACCAAGGCAGAGGCATCTTCAACACGGGGTGCCAGGAGAACACACCGTACACCCCGATGATCGCTCCCAGAGTGGTATACCAAAGCAAAAATCCCCATCGGGGCAGCCAACCCACTTCGGGCATCAACCAGGGAAGCCCAACAAACCCGGCGAGGCCTATCAAGAAGCCGATGGCCTTGCCGATCGCAATTCGTGTGACCAACGATGGATTACCAAACATCCTTGCATCTCCTTTTTGCGTCGTGAATGCAAAGGGCCTTCCTCGGTTCCGTTCATGCCATGACCGTTCCCATCAGGAACGCCGCGCATGCGAATAAAATGTTCGTTCGTCGCTTCCTCGGTTTGTGTGCGTGATTGACCGGCTGCCGAAGCCCCATGGACGTATGAGACGAAAGACGAGTCACGGATTATCCCACGGCGACTTCAATTTGCTTGGGTTTGACTGTTTCGGTCTTTGGCAGATGGACTTGCAACATCCCGTCTTTGAATTCAGCAGAAACCTTTTCGCCGTCGGAATTCCCGGGAATAGTAAACTGGCGGGAAAACCTGCCATGCGCTCTCTCAACCCGGTGAAATTTTTTGCCGTTCTCTTCCTTTTCGTATGTGCGTTCACCGGAGATGGTCAACACGTCGTCTTGGACGCCGACTTTGATGTCTTCCTTTTTCAATCCGGGAAGTTCTGCCGTGATGACGTAAGCGTTGTCGTCCTCCGCGATATCCACCAAGGGGGCCCATTCCGTGACGGTCAGGGCTTCTTGCTGCTCGCCATTTTTCTTGACCGGTGTCCGTCCAAACAACATGGAAAGGCGATTTTGTAATTCATCGAGTTCCCGAAAGGGATCCCAACGTGTGAGGGCATTCATGGCAAACCTCCTGCTTGAATGATGAAAGATGATTGTGAAAGGGAAAATGATACGTTTACGTACGAATATCCGCGTCCTGCCATCCGCAGACCATACAGTCGTGCAGTTCCCGCAGCGTTTTCTTTTTTCTCCCCATTCCGTCAAGCGACAAATCGTTTCGGCAATTCGGACAAGTTGGATGTATGCCGTCGTACGCGGCCAAACATCCCCACGAAAGCAACACAGCCTTGCCCACCTCGATCACCGATCCGTCGTCAAGCAAAAAGACTTCGGAGTAGCCTAGCATCGAATGGCATGTGTCTATGCGCGCCCCGGGTGAGCGTGGGATGTCGTAAGAGTCGGAATGTCTCGACTTCGCTCGAATGCGTTGGACCAAAATGTCTGCTTGTGTCTGGTTCATGGTCGATTCCCTTGTCATGAATTGAAGGAGAGAATTCACTTGTGAAAAATCCTCCTCTTCACAAGGGAAAGCAAAAGGCATGCCAGAGAAAAAGCCTGATAGACCATAGCTGGTAAAATTGAATCATCAGGATGTTCGAACCCAAGTGCGGATGGAAGTTGACGATCTCTGCCTCACTTCTCAGTTTCTCTCTGTAGCAGATAGCGACAGAGGACAACCTTCTTCACTCCCGGCTTGCCGGACGACCAGAACAGAATCAGTCGCCTGATGAACCAGGCTATGAGAGACGCTTCCAAGCAGAAATCTGGATAACCCGCGGCGACCATGCGACCCGACCATGATCATGTCCGGCTTGATCATGCGGGCTTGTTCCAGAATCGTAAACGCCGGATCGCCTAATCCCGCGATAGCCTGGCTCGAAAAATGCTTGGCTTGAGCCTGTTGCGCTATTTCTTCCGCCACCTCACGAGCGTGGATCCGTGCGTGCTCTTCCAACATGTTGCTTTGTGACACTGTCACCGGCCAAGGCAACTGCGGTTGAGGCCATACCGACATGACACTCAATCGTGGCTTTGTCACAAAGGGAAGAGAAAACAAATAGCGAAGCAGGTATTCGGCATCGCTCTTGCTCTCTATTGGCATCAGAACGTGTTCGAGTGCGGGCAAGGGATTTTTCACGATGAGGATGGAACATGGGGCATGTAAAAGGACCCTATGGGAAACGCTGCCCATGGCCAGTTCTTTAATCGGTCCGAGGCCCCGGGCGCCCATCATGATGAGATCCGGTTTGACGGATTCGACGGCCTCTAAAATGACCGTTGCCGGTAAGCCAATTTGATGGATCCGAGTCACAGTCCCCACCCCTTTGGGTAGTTCGGACTGGGTTCGCTCCAATAACGCCTCACCTTTCGGTCTGAGGGTGTTTTTCATTTCCTGCATCGCTTTTTCCCTTATGTCCGGAGGGATCATGGGGTGATCAAGGTCAGGAAGTTGGAGTGCGTGGACCAAAGTGATCTCGTCAAATGGCCCGAATTGTGCAAGAGCGTGAATAGCGTAGAAGGACTGCTGTGATCCATCTACGGCTATGAGGATTTTCATACGGGGTCTCCATTCAAGAGTCGAAAGGAATCTCTGCGAGGAATAACTCATAGCCAGCAAGAAAGATGCCATTTCCCAGGAACATGATTCGATGCAAGACAGACCCCTGCAAGCTGGAAAGAAGGACTGCTATCAAACTTCTCTTCCTCTTCTTTATTGCGGAAATTTGACACATATTGATTTTATGTCCCAAACATCTACATAATGTGGAAAATTGGCCATCACTTATCAATAGAGGGAGCCCATGGCAACACACGCCAATTCCATTCTCATTGTTGATGACGACCGGGAAATGCGGGATCTTCTCAAAGACATCCTGGAAGATCACAGCTATCAGGTCGCCGTTGCCAGAGAGGGGCGGGAAGCCCTGGACCATCTGGAGAGTGGCGACTATCCCGTCGTCCTGACGGACCTGCGGATGAAGGGCCTCGATGGAGCCGAACTCCTGCACGAACTTGTCCAACATCATCCCGCCTGTAACACCATCATGATGACGGCGTTCGGCACCGTCGAGTCGGCCGTCGATGCGATGAAACGGGGCGCTTTCGATTACCTGACGAAACCCATCAAAACGGATGAACTGCTGGTGACGGTTGAGAAAGCTCTCCGCGAGGCTTCCCTCCGCCGGGAAGTCGCACACCTGCGGAAGCAGGTCAATCGGGAATACGCTTTCGATCAAATTCTCGGAAAGAGTAAACCCATGCGCGAGGTGTTTGATCTCATTCGCCGTGTGGCCGACTCCCAGGCGAATATTCTCATTACCGGCGAAAGCGGAACGGGAAAAGAATTGGTGGCCAAGGCCATTCATTATAATAGTAGCCGCAAGGATGCGCCGTTTATTCCGGTGAATTGCGCGGCGATTCCCGAACAGCTTCTGGAAAGCGAATTGTTCGGGCACGTGAAAGGAGCCTTTACGGATGCCAGGTCGGATAAACGCGGATTGTTCGAAGAAGCTCAAAAGGGCACGTTGTTTTTGGATGAGATCAGTGAAATGCCCATGCTGCTGCAGGCGAAATTATTGCGGGCCGTCCAGGAACGGGAAATTCGCCGGGTGGGCGCGACGCAATCCGTTCCCGTCAACGTGCGGATCATTGCGGCCACGAATTTGGTGTTGGCGGAGGAAGTGACGGCCAAACGCTTTCGGGAAGATCTGTACTATCGACTGAACGTCATTGAAATCCGGCTGCCTCCCTTGCGCGAACGCAAGGAAGACATTCCACTGCTGTGCAACCTATTGCTGCACAAGATGGCGAGCGGAATGGGCAAGCCGTCTGCGGGAATCGCCGAGTCGGCATTGGGGTTGTTGATCGATTACTCTTGGCCCGGCAACGTTCGGGAATTGGAAAACGTGATCGAACGCGCCGTCACCTTGGCACCTGGAGATATTGTGACCGTCGAGGCGTTATCCGCCACCATTCGCGAGGCGACCGGCGATTGATTGAAGAGGGCATTGAACGGGCGCTTCCCATGAAAGAAGTCGAGCGTCTGTACATCAAAAGGATCTTGGAAAAGACTCGAGACAACAAACTGCAAGCGGCGCAGATCCTGGGAATCGACCGCAAGACCCTCTACCGGAAATTGGGAGAAACGAAGCGAACCGCCTCCTGAGGACCCCATTGGAAGCCGCGCATGACGCCTCACCCGTCCAAAGCCTAACTCCTGAAAGAAGTCGAGACCCTTCGACGCGAACTCGCCGAACTGCGATCTCAAGAAGCCGTCCATGAGCAAACCGCCGAAGGGTTGCACATCGTAGAACGGCAACTGGCCGGCATCATTCAGTCGGCCATGGATGCCATTATCACGATTAATGAGAATCAACACGTGGTGCAATTCAACGCGGCTGCGGAAAGCATGTTCGGCTGTTCGGCCAGGGAGGCCATGGGGAAACCGATCGACCTGTTTCTTCCGGAGCGGTTTCGCGCCCATCATCGTCAACACGTGAGGAATTTTGGGGAAACCCAAGTCACCGACCGGCGCATGGGAGCCTTGGGCGCCGTATCGGGGTTGCGGTTCGATGGCGAAGAATTTCCCATTGAGGCTTCAATTTCTCAATTCAAGAAAGGCAGGCAACACTGGTATACCGTGATCCTTCGGGATATCACGGAACGAAAGAGAATGGAAAGCCAACTCCGTCAGACCGAACGCTTGGCTGAATTGGGGACGTTGGCCGCGGGCATGGCGCATGAAATCGGCACACCCATGAACGTCATCCTTGGGCGGGCCGAGTACCTGATGCGAAAGACTTCGGACGAATCGACCAAGAAGGGATTGACCACCATTGTGGCGCAGGTCGAGCGTATAACGAAAATCATGAAGCAGTTGTTGAGTTTCGCCGGGCAACACCCCATTGAACGACGTCCGCTCGTCCTGTCGCTGGTGGTGCAGGATATCATGGACGTGACTCAGGAACGTTTGGAGAAGCGAGGAATCCGGCTCGAGGTCGACCTGGAGTCGAAGTGTCCGGACGTCTTGGCCGACCGGGATCAAATGGGGCAGGTTCTCTTGAATTTAGTCGTCAATGCGATTCAGGCGATGCCCGAAGGAGGGACTCTTTCTCTCAGGCTCCGTTGTCGCAACGAGCACGCGCGTTTGTCGGTCTCCGATACGGGATGCGGTATTCCCTCTGACCTCGTCCCGAAACTCTTTATCCCATTTTTTTCCACGAAGGGGGTCGGGGAAGGGACAGGGTTGGGCCTCACGGTTGTTCACGGCATTATCGAGGAACATCAGGGCTCCATTACGGTGGACAGCGAACCTGGACAAGGCACGACGTTTCATATTGACCTGCCCGTGCATCGGTCGAGTGTGCCATAGCCGCTTAAGGCTGTTCCCCCTGTTCCGCCGATGATTCCCGCGGTCACGATTGTCCTTTCCTGCCACACTAGGTTTCCCCTGGCTGTTGCATTCGGCCCCATGAGCATTCCGGTCCACTCAGCCATTTCCTTGTACATTCAGCGTGTTGCATCAAGTGCCCCGAAGACTTTCTTGAGGCATCATTCTTGCGCATTTTCCCGGTGAGTACTCCGTCACACCTGTATGCGGCTGTGACGATTGAAGTTCTTATTCATCTCGTTGTGTAAGGAGGCCAAACGATGGGTTATGCAACACGGTCCATATTCACCGTCACGGCGGTCCTGGCGCTTTGGGGAGGAGCCATGCTGTTCGGCATGACCGCTCCGGCCGATGCGCAGCAAGAGTCTCACTCCGTCCATCAGGTGGGCATGTCTTCCCCGTCACCGGCATGGGCTGAACGGCTCAAAGGCCAAACCATCATGGAGAACGCAGTGGAAGGACGCGCTGAACGCGCCGCGCTGGTTGAGTTGCAACATCAGCGTTTGATGCAGCAGATGCAAGAAGAGATGCCGCAGAAAGGCGATGCGTCGGGCGCCTTCAATACCATGTCGATGATGCACCAGTACGGGGCCGGGCCGGCCAACGGCTTGCTGGCCTCCAATTCCGACGTCGAGCCGGTTTCGATGAAGGGGGGATTGTGCCCCAGAACCGCACCGGTGAGGCACTATGACGTCTCCGCCATCAACGTGGAGATCACCCTGAATCAATGGTTGGATTTCTATCCCGGCTACATGTACGCCCTGACCGAAGACATTTCCAACATTCGTGAAGAAGAAGCGAAGAACGCGGAAGCTCGGGAGAAAGAAGGCCATCATGATCCCGGTGGCGTGAAGAACGGTATCCAGGATCAATGGATTCAGCCCTTGGTGATTCGTGCCAACCAGGGCGATTGCGTGAAAATCACGCTTCGGAATGTGTTGGAATTCGGCGAGGAGGTCAGTCTGCACATCAACGGGTCCGACATGGTCATGAGTAAAACCGGGCAACCGGCGACCACGACCAATCCGGATTCAGTGGCGGCCGGTCCTCCCGAGGATTGTGAAGAGAACTGTGTTGGAGAGTCTATCGAGATGGAATGGTACATCCATCCGGAGACCCAGGAGGGGGGACGGCAATTCCATACGTATAGCAATGACCGGGAACTGACGGTCATGGGGTTGTTCGGGGTGTTTGTCGTCGAGCCTCGCGGGTCGGAGTACTACGATCCGTTGGGAACGGGTCCGGCCACGAAGGACAGAAGCGGCTGGCAGACGATGATCAAAAACGGCACGGGTCCGGATTTTCGCGAGTTTGTGCTGATTTATCATGAGGTAGGTGATGAAGCGTTTCGTCCGGTGAACAAGCACGGCGACTTCCTGCCTCAACGCGATCCGCTCACGGACGCTTATCGTCCGGGAGCCCGTGCCTTGAACTACCGTAGCGAACCGTTCGGCATCAACAACATGCACGTGCAACACGAATATTTCGGGTTTGAAGATGAATCCATGGCGTATAGCTCGTATACGTTCGGCGATGCAGCCCCGATCATTCCGCGTAGCTATTTGGGGGATCCCGCGAAGTTCCGCGTCGTGCACGGCGGGTCTGAGGTCTTCCATTCCCACCATCCGCATGGTGGAGCCATTCGTTGGCAGCGCAGCCCACGGGCCACACAAATGCCCATGTGGAGCACCGGCCAGAATGGGCCCGTGAAGTATCCGATCGTTCGCACCAAATCGGATCGCGTGGACGTGGAAGTGATCGGCCCCTCCGAAGCCCTGGATCTGGAAACGGAATGCGGGTCCGGGTTGTGTCAGTGGCTGGCCGGGGACTTCCTGTTCCACTGCCACGTCGCCCATCACTACGTCGCGGGGATGTGGGGATATTGGAGAGTCTATAACACCCTGCAAATGCCCGGAATTCAAAATGACGTGATGGCGCCGTTGCGGGAATTGCCGGACCGGGTCGGACGCATCAACAAGCCCGTAACGTCGGATCAGTTAGTCGGAACGACCGTGAATTGGTTCGGCAGTCAATTCCAGATTGTGGAGAGCGGCAAGACCAACTGGAAAGCCGAGCCTCCGGTAGTCACGCTGAAAGACTGGGTGTCCATGCAGCTCAGCAACCAGGGCAAACCGGGCCACAAGGACGACGAACTCGGTCAACTCAAGGCCTATGATGCTACGGTTGTGGATTGGGTGTGGCAGGGGAATCGCGCGATGAGCGAAAAGGAACCCGCGATCGGCGACAATCCGAAATATCAGCCCGAATGGCAAGGCTACGAACCCGGAAAACGGCGTTCCATCCGGTTCGAGCCGGCGACCGGAAAAGTGGCATGGCCCTGGTTGACGCCGCATTTTGGAAAGCGCGTGCCGTTTTCCAACGATCACAATCCGGCTCCGTGGTTGGAAATGATTCGACTCAACGACGACGGAACTCAGTCGGTGGGACCGGCTGAACCGGGAGAAAACGGGAACTGGAGCCTGTGTCCGGACCGGGCGGGTTCCCAGGATTACAATATTCATTTCATCAAACTGCCGATCGAATTGTCCGCGGCACAGGGCAAGGAGCCGGCCATCGTCGATCCCAACGGGTTGCTCTACGTGGTCCATGAAGAAGAAGCGGACGTTCGAGCCGACAACGACAAGAAATTTCCGCTGGTCGTCCGAGCGAACGTGTACGATTGTATCGATTGGACGTTGACCAGCGAGTGGTTGGATGACGATATTACCAATTTCCAATCCTCCAAGATCAACACGCATTTCCATTTTTTCCAGTTTGACAATCAGGCCTCCGACGGCGTGATTTCCGGCATGTCGTACGAGCAATCGATGCGACCCTTTACGCAGTTTACGAAAGACACCGAGAAGGGGTTGCCGGTACCGATGAACGCCAAAATCACCAAGGCGGCGAAAACGGGAGACAAAACCATCCACGTGACCAATGCCAGTCAGTATCACGTGGGCATTCCCATTTTAGTCGGAGCGGATAACGTGGAGGGCAAGGAAGTGCTGCGGATCGTTGCCATCGGCGACAAGACCCTCACGTTTGATGCGCCGCTGAAACATGCGCATCCGGCCGGCGACATCGTGACGGTGGAATACGTCCGGCAACGGTTCTGGGTGGATGCGGACGTGGGCAGCGTGTTCTGGCACGATCATGCCTTTGGCGGCACGACCTGGCCGCATGGTGCCGTGGGCACGATGATTGCCGAGCCGTTCAACTCCACGTGGCATGATCCCAAGACGGGCAAACGGATCAGGACGGGTCCGGTCGCGGATATTCATGCGACGGAGCAGGTCGGCCATGACGTCGCGGGCAGTTTCCGTGAATTGATGGTGCACATCATGGACACCGTCCCGCATACGGTGAACGTGGTCACGGCCGGGAATCCGCCCGGGCAACCGGTGGAAGTCGCATTGGAAGCGGGACGGACGGTGTCGTTCCAGATGCCGCCCAACGAGACTATTAAAATGACTCCCATGCCCTTCCTCAACGGAGGGACCCATACCACGGGAGGGGCACTGAATTTCCGGGCCGAGCCGTTTGCCCAGCGTTTGGCGAACGACCCGGATCCTTCAAAGATATTCAGCAGTCGCGTGCACGGTGATCCGAGCACGGCGATGCTGCGCGCGTATCTGGGCGATGCCATCGTGTTCCGGTTGCTGGATGTCACGATGAACGAAAGCAACGTGTTTACGATCTCCGGGCATACGTTCTG
>JAHRAK010000105.1 GCA_020027535.1 Nitrospirales bacterium | reverse complement strand
ACTCTACCCCACCTATCCTCCCCTTACAAAGGGGAGGGACATGACGTCATTTCTTGGTTCATCGCTTGTGCCAGCCTCTCATTCAGTCAACGACTAAGTGAATATTTACAGGGGATGTCAGGCCTGGGAGCGCAGGAACGGAACGTTGCGTTGAAGGAGCTTCCACAGGACCTCCAGTTCCCGGGAGTGAAACAGGGCCTGTATGCCGACGTATCCGGTCACGCTCAATCCCATGCCGACCGTCAGCATGATGCCTTTGGCAATCCATTCATCCGCGCGATGCCAGACCGCCAAATCCGCAATCCATAGACAGGCGAGAAGAACGGGGATGGTCGCGAGTCCGGCCTGGCCGAGCGAGCGACACACCCCTCGCCAATCAATGCCGCCCAGTCGATACGTGAGAATGCCGATCAACACACCGATGTTCGCCATGGCCGAAAGCGCCGTGGCCAGGGCCAGGCCTGCATGTTCCAACGGCGTCATCAGGAGAAACGCCAGCACGATATTAAGGAGCATGGCGGCCACTGCCGCGAAAGCCGGGGTCTTCGTGTCCTGGAGTGAATAAAAGGCCGTCACGACGATGCGAATGCCCGCGAAGGCCCACAGCCCGACGGCATAGGCCAACACGGCGGCGGCGGTGGCTTGCGTGTCGGCGGCGGAAAAGGCGCCGTGTTCAAACAACAGGTGCACGATGGGGTGTCGAAGAAAGATGACCCCGATCATGGCGGGCAGGATAATGAATCCGATCATGCGAAGGCCGAATCCCACCGTGTCCCGCAGTTCATCCATGGCCCCCCGAGCCGCTTGGTCCGACAGGGTGGGCAGGATCGCCGTAGCCAGGGCCACGCCGAAAATGCCCAATGGAAATTGGATCAAGCGCATGCCGTAAAACAGGTACGTGGGACCACCGGGAAAATACGACGCCAGGATCGTGCTCACGGTAATGTTGATCTGCACCACGGACAGCCCCAGTAACGACGGCACGATCAAGGTCCCGATCTTCCGCACGCCGGGATGCCCGGGGTTGAACCGCCATTGGAAGAGCAGGCCGCGTTTCTGAATGCCGGGCAGTTGAATGACGAATTGCGCCAGCCCGCCGGCCACGACCCCGAGGGCGATGCCGAGGACCGGCTCCTCCAGTGACGGGGCCAGCACCAGCACCGAGACGATAATGCAGACGTTGAAAAACACCGGGCCGAGGGCCGGGGCGGCAAAGGCCCTGAGGGAATTGAGGATTCCCATGGTCAAGGCCGCCAGGCTGATGAAGATCAGATACGGGAACATGATCCGGGTCAGGATAGTCGTGAGGCTCAACCGTTCCGCGTCATCGTGAAACCCGGGTGCCAGGACCCACACGAGGGCCGAGGCGGCAACCAGCCCGATCAGGGTGATCAACGTGACGATTGACAGGAGCGTGGTAAACGCGGCGCTGGCCAGTTCCCACGTTTCCTTTTTGCTGCGAAGGGTGTGGTATTCCGTGAAGACGGGGATAAAGGCGGAGGCCATGGAGCCTTCGGCCAGAAGTTCGCGCAACAGGTTGGGAATACGATAGGCGACGAAAAACGCATCGGCGGCAATGGTTGCCCCTAACAGCCGGGCGAGCAGGATATCGCGCACCAGCCCCAGGATGCGGCTGGAAAACGTGGCGGCGCCGATCAGCCCTGCGGCCCCGGCGATGGAACGGTGCTCGTCGGCGTTCGGCGATTGAGGTTCAGGAGACATGCCCTATAAGCCGGCCCGATCCTGGCGCGGGATGGTTAATTTCGCCTCGATGAATTCCTGATGAGGCAGTTCGAACGATGTGGCGATCTGGCGAATGGCTTCGATCTCGGCATGAGAAGTGTCCTCCGCGGCGTTGGCAATGGCGAACAGGCACCGCAGAAACGCTTTTTGCTCCTCGATGCTGGTGTAGTGGCAGAACCCCCTGGTGAGCCGAACGAGATCCAGGCCGTGCATGATCCGGCTGTGACTCATGTCGGTGATCAACCGGGCTTCGTTTTCCGGCACGTTCCAGAGTTGTTGGAGCCCCAGGCTCATGGCCTCGCGTTCGCGGTGACACACCTCGTTGTCCACCCATGCCACGTGGGCCATCAGGCCCGCCGCCAAACAGATTTTCCGGGCCTCCGTCTCCAGGATCGAAAGGGTACGTCCCTGGTGCTGCAACTCCGACGTCAACTGGAAGTAAATCGTGTTCTTGATGAAATCTTCGATCCGGTCTTCGCGTGCCCCTTGATACTGACCGGCCTTGCGTTTCAGGGCTTGTCGAAAGGGGGCGGTGAGGTGGCCTAACAGGCCGGTACTGCGTCCTTCGATATCCTGACGGATGTGCTCGATGAATGCCGATTCCGGGATGCCACGGGGGGCATCCCCTACAGCCCGGTCAGCCCCGTCATCTGCGACCAGTTTTTCCAGGGTCTCAAGGACGAGCTGTTTGTCCCGGGATGATCGAATGCCGGAAAGGACGCGGTCGAGCAAGTCCAGGCGTTCGGCATCGTTCACCGCATGGGTCATGTAGAGTTCCAGTTGCATCCGATCTTCCCCGGAAATATCGGGAAGCAGGAACAGGAGTTCCTTCAAGGCATTGATTTCTTCTTGCTCGAGCCGGCCGTCGATCCAGGCGATGCCGATCATCAATTTCCCGAGATCCAGGATAAAATCCCTGGTGGCCATGCGTCCTCCATTGCCCCTGTGCCGTTTTGTTTCATTGACACTAAAACGAACCTTTCTATAGCATCTTTCGGAGTTTTTGTCTTCGGTAAAGAGCGGATGAATGAGGATGGGTGCATGGGACTTGAACCGAGAGGGCGGACACGCAGGTCCGCCCCTACGCAATAAATGGATACGCACGTAAAGCCCGCATCGCCGTACCCGTGGGGCCGGCTGTGGTTTTTCGGAACGGCCTTTACCACGGGTGCCGTGGTCATGGCCCTGGAAATTCTGGGCAGTCGTCTGCTCGCCCCGGTGTTCGGGACCTCATTGTTTGTCTGGGGTGCGCTGATCGGGGTCGTCCTCGCAGCCATGAGCAGCGGCTATTCCACCGGCGGCTGGCTGGCCGACCGGCGCACGCCCGGTGCGGTGTTGCCCTGGTTACTGCTGGGCTCGGGCGCCTGGACCCTCCTGCTGGCCGGAGTGGGGCAGTCCATCGTGTTTACGGTCTCGCAATGGACCTCGGACCCGCGGTGGGGTCCCTGTCTCGCGGCCAGTGTGCTGTTGGCGGTTCCGGCGTTCGGGTTGAGCGGCGTGCTCCCCGTGCTCTTGCGATTGGCGATCGCCGATATGGGCCATCTTGGCCGGCACACCGGGGCGATGATCGCCGTCTCCACCATCGGAAGCCTGGTCGGGACCTGGGGCACGTCCTTTTTTCTGTTGACGTGGTTGGGGAGCCTGACCCTGGTCGCGGTCCTGGGTGTCGTACTGGTGCTCTTGGGATTAGCTTGGTTGTGGTGGAGCCGTTTGGTCAAGGGGTTGGTGGTGGTTCCGCTCGTCGGGGTGCTGGGCGGCCTGATCTGGCTGGGGTTCAACCCGGTTCTGATCTATCCTCCGGCGATCCATCAGGAAGACAGCCCATATCAGCAGGTGCGCGTACGCGACGAGAAAGGCCTGCGCTTCCTGGTGCTCGACAATACCTTCCACGCGATCATGTGGCAGCCCGATCCGGTGAGATTGGCACTTCCGTATAGTCAAATGATGATGGCTGCCCTGGCGCTTCATCCCGAACCGCAACGGGGATTGATCCTGGGGCAGGGAGGAGGGTCTATTGCAAAATGGCTGGAGCGGCATTGGCCGCAATTGGAACTGGACGTGGTCGAGATGGACCCCTCGGTCGTCGAGGCGGCCGAGAAATTTTTTGAATATCAGGCACCCCCGAACCACCACGTATACGTCCGGGACGCGCGCGTCTTTTTGGCAAGGAAGTCAACGCAATATGACGTCATTTGGGTGGACGTCTTTGCCCGTCACCAGATCCCGTTTCATTTGACCACCACGGAATTTTTTGCCGAATTGCGGGAACACCTGAGCGCGGACGGTGTGGTGGCGGTGAACCTGGCGTCCTCGGATTCGGAGTTGGACCGGATCAGGGCCGAGGCCGTGGTGTCCACGATGAAAACTTCGTTCCCTCACGTGGAGTCGTACAGCATTCCCGCCCCGTCCTGGCTCCGCACCAAACCCGGATCGGCGAATCTGATCTTCTTTGCCGGTCCCGGTCCGTTAGACATGGACTCCGACGCGTTTTCCCTGGCGACGATTACCTTGCTGAATCAAGGCAAAATGCCGCCCGAAGTCCTGCCCTTTTTGAATTCCGCCAAAGGTCCGGACTGGAACCCTGGTCTCATCCTGACCGACGATTTCTCCCCATTCGACATCCTGCAAGGGAGCGGGTAGGCTTTACTTGGACTCCACATCCCCGGCAGAGAATGCTGGCAGTCATGTGCGATCACAGCTTAACGACGTCCTTGCGTATCCGCGCGAATCCCTGAGAATAACTCGTCGGGATCGAGATTGAGCTCCGCCAAGTCGACGCTTGATGCCCCGCTCCGCGTCAACTCCACGGTCTTGCCACGTTCTGCCTCATGAACCAGTCTCGATAAATTCCGGCTGGCTTCGGCGATTGAATATCGTTCAGTCATTGTTTCCTTTAATGTATATTGAGATGTCCATCTTTATGGAAGACGATATGACAATGCAACACAACGTGACACAGATTAGGTATTGTGACCATGGTCGTGACTATAGTATCATAGAAACGTGATCAACAACAAAAAGGATGGAGTTTGAGGAGATGGGTCACGATAAAGCAGCTGGTTCCCGCATGATCAAGGCATCCGAGTTCAAGGCCAAGTGTCTGAAGCTGATGGACGAGGTGGCAGACAGCGGCGCCGAGATCGTCATTACCAAGAACGGTCACCCGGTGTCGCGGCTCGTGCCGTATCGCGAAAAGCCGAAGAGTCTGTTTGGCATCGACAAGGGAAAATTCAAGATACTTGGCGACATCATTGAGCCCCTGGACGTGGAGTGGGAAGCCAACACCGGCAAGACTGGGGACGGTGACAGGTGATTCTCCTTGATACGCACGTTGTGCTGTGGTTGAGAGGGGGGGAGGCGCGATTGGGAGCGAGGGCTCGCCGCGAAATCGACCAGGCATGGCAGGCAGGTCAAGTTGGCGTCTCAGCGATCTCGTTCTGGGAAATAGCGATGCTCAAGGAGAGGGACCGGATCGAATTCCCCGAAGACGTCGGCCTGTGGCGTCGGAAGCAATTGGAACAGGGGATGATTGAAATCGCCGTCGATGGGGCGATTGGAATCCGCTCGATCAGCCTTGCCGATTTCCATGCCGACCCGGCCGACCGTCTGATCGTCGCAACTGCGTTGGAGGGCCACCGTCTCGTGACCGCTGACGAACGCATTCTCGGTTGGGCGGGTGATCTGAGCCGGCTACGAGCCACGGAATGAGGGGATGTGGCGACTAGTAGGGAACAACGATTGTTGTTCCCGGTCATTTCGGGATCCGGCTCAATCGTAATTGCCGGTTTTTATGCCAATCGAGTGGTCAACCGGGCTCAGTCGGCTTGGGCGGGCCAGAATTTATAGCGGATTTGAGGCAACTGTTTGCCCTCGAAGTTTGGAATGTCGTACAGGCACCGATCAATGGTCTCGACCTCTTCCTTCGTAAATTCAAATTCCTTGGACAGCTTCCAGAATTTATCAAAGGTAAAATAATCCCCTTTTTCCGGTTTGTCGGCGATCGCGGCCTGCATTTGTTTAAAGCCCTCGGTATCCACGTTAGGGATCCGGCCATTATTTTTGTCCACGCACCATTTCAGAATCTCGGCGACCCCATACATGGTGAGTTCGATTTTGAATTTACCCGCATTTGTTTTCGACATTGTCAAGCTCCTCCTTCCAAAGAAGAAATCTATAGCACATTTTCCTGAAACTCTTCCAGTCGTTTCATCCGAAAATTTGCAGGATTTACCGGAAGTCCCGCGAAAATCCCGGTGATCCGTGAATAACCCGTTGTATCGCCTAGTCAAAAGCTCGTATACTATTTTCTTTTATACGAATCTGTGATACTCATGGAGCCATGAATCCCGGAGCCGGACTTTCCGATAGGGGTTACTGAAATGTCCTTTCCCCCCCTGGTGGCAGGCAACATACTCCGTGTCCTCACGCTATGTGGAATCGTGCTCCTGCCCGGGTGCTCGCCCAAAGATCCCTACGTGCCCCCGGACCTGCTCTATCTCTTTGCCAGTTATGACGTCGGGAAAAACCCGACCGCCATTAAAGCCGGGGACTTCAATCAGGATGGATTTTCGGACCTGGTGACAAGCAACATCTCGGCGAATTCCCTGTCCCTCCTGCTCGGAAACGGGGATGGGAGTTTCCAGGCGCAAGTATCCATTCGAGTGTGCAAGGAACCGCGGAATCTGGCCGTCCAGGACTTCACCGGCGACGGGCATGAGGACCTGGCCATCGCGTGTTCCGGGAGTAATCAGGTCGCCATTTTCACGGGGCAGGGGTCTGGAAGATTCGAGAAAGACGCGCTGTATCCCGTCCACCGAACGCCGGTCTCCATCGCCAGTGGGGATTTCAACAGTGATCGACACCTGGATTTGGTGGTGGCCCTGCGAAACGACAAGCTGCAACTCTTGTTCGGAAACGGGAAAGGGAAATTTGGGATCGGGCCGTTATACGAATATGGAGATACCCCCACGTCGGTGACCACCGCGGATTTCAACCAGGACGGGCACTTGGATATGGCGGTCACGAACGGCGGGCCGATGAGCAACGCCGTCTCGATCTGGTTGGGCCAGGGAGACGGAACCTTTCTTCTGCCCACCGATTACCGGACGGGCAAGCGGCCCTTATCCGTCTCCTTCGCCGACTTCAACAATGACGGCGTGTGGGACCTTCTGGTGGTGAACGGGCAAATGAACACCGTCACCGTCTTTTTGGGAAATGGAGACGGCACCTTTCAGGAAGGGATCGATTCAGGCGGCGACGCCGGTCCCATGCATGGCTTGGCCCAGGATTTTGACGGGGACGATATTGCAGACGCGGCGATCGTGAATATTCAATCAGGCAGCCTCTCGGTCCTGTTCGGGAAAGGCGACGGCTCATTTTATTATCCTCCGCGTCAATATCGCACGCCCCGTGGGCCCTTTGCTCTGACGACGCTGATCGTCGCCCGGGGCCGGGACGAAGAACCCGGCTTGGCGGTCGTCAATAATTCTGAAAATAGTGTATCGATTTTTCTGCATCATGGGTTAAAATTCAGAGAGCAGAGCTAGGCTTGCCCCCGCGAAAGCGGGGGTCAAGGATCCGGCCGCCACCTGACCGGGCGAGATGGAGAATGGGAAGAAGACGGCGGGAACACCCGACGGGAAAGAAGTCTGATGGAATGTCTCAAGTGTCAGGGGCTGATGATGGTGGAACGGCATTACACCACCATGACCAAACACCTCTATGCCAGGTGCCTCAATTGCGGATTTTGGTTTGATTTGGTGGACGTGCTCAGGTTTTTCTATCGAGTCGTGCGAAACGGCTATCACGGAGCAAAAATCCGGGAGACGCTGTAAACGTTCCTCTCCCCCTCCCCCCAGGGGCGAGGAAGATAACGGAAAGCGTCATAAGGCCTGTTCCTGCCCGTAGGGGACGGCCTCTGTGCCGTCCCGAAGGGAACGCCACATTCCTCTTCAAGCAACCAGCTAGGATTTCGAGAGAATTTTCAAGCCTTCCCGGATCAATTCGTCGAGTGACGTCGGGGCAGGGCTCGTTCGGCTCGCCTGGTCGAGGGCGTTTTTGACGTCGCGATGCCGGTACCCCAGGTTGACCAGCGCCGACAAGGCATCGTCCCGTGGAGCGTCAAACGAAGCCGGCGCGTCGCTCGCCTCCGGCGTGCCATCTGCGAGACAGGCGATTTTATCCTTGAGTTCCAGGGCAATGCGGCCCGCGGATTTCTTTCCGATTCCCGGAACCGACGCGAGTGTGTCCAGGTCGTCGGCGAGAATGGCTGCCCGCAGGTCGGCAATCTTCAAGGCGGACAACACGCTCAAGGCCAATTTCCCGCCCACGCCGGAAATTTTGGTCAGCAGGGTAAAGGCCGTTTTTTCATCGGACGTCAGGAACCCGAATAATTGAATGGCATCTTCCCGCATGTGGGTGAGGA
>JAHRAK010000102.1 GCA_020027535.1 Nitrospirales bacterium | reverse complement strand
TGTTCACGACCTTACGAGGTGGCCTGGGTGATTTGATTGTGAGTCTGGCAGACAGATTGTCCGGTGCGGGAGCGTCCCTTCGGCGAGGCACGAACGTGCGTGCGGTGCAGGCAGCCGGTTCCCAAACCGACCCGTCGTACCGGGTAGAGTTGGAAGGGGGAGACAGATTGGATGCGGATGCCGTGATTCTTGCGACTCCCGCATATGTGTCTGCGGGCTTTCTCCGTTCTTTCGACGATGAAGCCGCAACGGCCTTGGACGGCATTCCCTATGCCTCGACGATGACGATCTCGATGGTCTTTTCGGAGCCGGCCGTCAAGTCTCAGATTCGCGGCTATGGGTTTGTGGTCCCGCGCGTTGAAAATCGTTCATTGATCGCGGCGACGTGGTCATCGATAAAGTGGGCAGGACGAGCGCCTTCGGGCCAATGTCTGATCAGATGTTACCTGGGCGGGCGTGGACGAGAGCATTTAGTGGATTTGGATGATGCGGAATTGACGGGACGAGCCTGTCGTGAGTTGGAGTCGATGGTCGGCATTCAACGCTCGCCCCTCCACGTGGAAGTGTATCGATGGCCTCGAGCCATGCCCCAATACACCCGTGGGCATCGGGAACGTGTGCAACACATTCGCCAACGTGTCGGCCGGCACCCCGGATTGTACGTGACGGGTGCGGCCTACGATGGAATAGGAATCCCTGATTGCATTCGCGACGCGGAAAACACGTCTGAAAAAGTGAGTGCCTATTTGTGGGATCAGGCTGCGTAATGCGTTGCGTATCGGTTGTGGTAAGATAATGGATCGAGAAATCGGAGAAACTCGTGTTCGGGCTCACCTCGTGGCTCAGGGTCGCGTGCAGGGCGTCGGTTTTCGTGCGTTTCTGCAATCCCAGGCGACCAGGCGTGGTCTGAGCGGATGGGTCAGGAACTTGCCGGATGGTCGAATAG
This sequence comes from Nitrospirales bacterium, assembly GCA_020027535.1. Classification (GTDB taxonomy): domain Bacteria; phylum Nitrospirota; class Nitrospiria; order Nitrospirales; family UBA8639; genus Bin75. The sequence goes on along the minus strand of JAHRAK010000102.1, from coordinate 4,155 downwards.
AAACGGAAGTTGAAGGGGCCCACGTTTTCGTCGATGAATTCATTCAAGCCGCCAAACGCGGGCCGTCCTTAGCGCACGTTCAAGACATTCAAGTGGAATGGATCAACCCGAATGCCCAGGGCTCATCCGGTTTTATTATCACCCCCGGCAGTGTGTAGCGGGGTTTCTCGCTGAAACCCGGCCGGAAAGGATTGACCTATGGATTATAAATCATTAATTCGCGAGATCCCCGATTTTCCAAAACCCGGCATTCTGTTTTACGACATCACCACGTTGTTGAAGAATCCCCAAGGGTATCGAGCGGTCATTGACGACTTCACCGTGCGCTACCGGAATGAACATATCAGCAAAGTTGTGGGGATTGAGTCTCGAGGTTTCATATTGGGGTGCCCGTTGGCGTATAACCTGGGGGCGGGTTTTGTGCCGGTCCGCAAAGCCGGCAAGCTTCCCGCCGACGTGTTTGAGGTGAAGTACAACCTGGAGTATGGGGCAAGCTCGTTGGCTATCCATCGAGACGCCGTGGCGATAGAAGAACGGGTGTTGGTGGTGGATGATCTTTTGGCTACCGGAGGGACTGCGGCCGCAACGGTGGACTTATTGCGGAAATTAGGTGCGGAAATCGTGGGGTGTGCGTTTATGATTGAATTGCTGTTTTTGCAGGGACGTCAAAAAATTGAGGATTGTGCGGTTCATTCCTTGATGACTTATGATTGAACTGTTATCTTTGTCAGCCTTGACGTCGTGGAGTGATGAAGGTCGTCGTGCATAGCGGTCTGAGCAGGAATCGAAGAAGTGCGGTTGCGTTAAAAAAGGAGACCTGAAATGGCAGGGAAATCGACGAAGAAGAGTTCGACTGCAGTCGCCAAGCGGTCATCTAAAACTTCCAAGACGAAATCAGCTTCGTCTTCCCAGAGCCGAGCGGTAAAAGCACCTGCTTCTTCGGCAAAACTCAAAGCCGGTGAGGGGAAAGCCGTGAACAAGAAGACTCCGGCAACAGCCAAAGCTCCCAAGCGGATGCCCTCTTCACGATCGATGACGTTACGGAAGATTATGCTGGAGAAACGGATCAAGCTCATGAAAGAAATTCAAGACCAGTTAGGTCAATCGTTGACGGAAGAGCAGCAACGGCGGTTTGAATCGGCCATGGATAGTGGTGACCAGGCTTTATTGGATTTGGAACGTGAAATGGGTATTTCCCTTCAAGAAAAACGAAACCGGGAACGGCAAATGATTGATGAAGCGTTGGTGAGCCTGGAGGAAGGGACGTATGGTATCTGCGTCGAGTGTAATACTGAAATCAGCGAAAAACGACTGGCTGTCATGCCGTTCGCCAGGCTCTGCGTCGAATGCCAGGAAAAAATCGAGTTGTTTGAAAAAATTGAACGGGGTGAGCAACGGATATGACCTGACCAACGACTTGACCCTGAGTCCCGCCTTTTCTTTCTTCTTCGTTGCTTCTCTTTTCCCTGGAATCGAATTTTGGGCTGTGTCTCTACCTCCCCTTACCCTTCCTGACCCTTCGACTTCGCTCAGGGCAGGCAAAGGAGGGGAACAGAAGGCAGGTCGGATTAGCGTAGCGTCATCCGGCAATGACAGGAATGACCATGATGGAGTTCTGTTTGCCAACGACTGAATGAACGCGTACGATCTTTTCAGATGACGATGAAAGCCGTGGTACTGGCCAGTGGAGGGCTTGATTCAACCGTGACGGCCGCAATGGCTCGTCACGAAGGGTATGCCCTGTATCTGCTCACGATCGGGTATGGACAGCGACATCACGCTGAAATTCAAAAAGCACAAGAGATCGCAGCGTGGCTGGGAGCAGCCGAACATAAAATTCTTCAATTGGATCTGCACGAATTCGGTGGTTCGGCCCTGGTCGGCTCGGGAGATATTCCGAAGAATCGGTCGGGCCGGGAACGACAGAGCGGCATTCCATCCACGTACGTTCCGGCACGAAACACGATATTTTTGTCGTTGGCCTTAGCCTATGCCGAGGTCGTCGATGCTTCCTGTATTTTCATTGGGGCCAATGTATTGGATTATTCCGGATACCCGGATTGTCGACCGGAGTTCTTGCACGCGTTTGAACGGGTAGCCCGGCTCGGCACGAAAAATGGAGTAGACGGCAAAACGGTTCAGATTCACGCACCGCTCCTGCATTTAAGTAAAACCCAAATCATTCAACAAGGCCGGACTTTGGGCGTTCCCTTTGAGCTGACCCACAGTTGCTATGATCCTCGTGAGGATGGCTCGGCCTGTGGGCAATGTGACAGTTGCCTGATTCGGTTACAGGGCTTTCGGGATGCGGGCCTTCAAGATCCGGCATCCTATGTGGCAAGAGCTCCTGGTCTCTAACCGTCGCTCCGAAAGATCGGTGATGAAACTCGCTCAGATGATACGACGTTTCAAGATGAAACGGGCGTGGCTCGGCATGGCCGTGTTGGCCTGTTTTGTCGGTTGCTCGGATGGACAGGGTGAAACGAGTTCAACCCACACCTCTCATGACGACGTCGTGCAGGAGACTGCTGCGCCACGGGGTTCTTCGCAGCCGGTGCCGGGGGAATATCAAGCAGGGAAAGAACGTTTCAATGGCCTGTGCGCGCGCTGTCATGGCATGGCGGGCCGGGGGACGAACATGGGGCCGCCGTTGGTGCATAAAATCTATGAGCCTTCTCATCATGCTGATTTTGCGTTCATGCGAGCGGCCATGCAAGGGGTCCGAGCCCACCACTGGAAGTTTGGAAATATGCCGAAAATTTCCGAAGCCACGTCCGATGACGTGACACAGATCATCTTCTACGTCCGGTGGTTGCAACGGCAGGCGGGAATTTATTGAAGGAAACGTGTCCGGTCAACCAGGGCAACGCGTTGCGACGAGAAGGCTTTCTATGACGAATCCGGTCAAGTAGTCGTAGGTCGGATTAGCATAGCGTAATCCGACAGAAGCAACTGTCATTCCCGACGCTTGTCCCCGACGTTCTTAATCGGGGATCCAGGCGATATCCGGGAATCCAGTGTCGTTGTCTTTTCCCTGTCTTTGCTAAGAGAAAAAACCCTGGATCTTCGCGTTCGCAAGGATGACAGAAGGAGTTGTCGGGTTACGCATTCGGCCAACCCGACCTACAAAACAAGACATTATCGAAGATGATTGATTATTCGTGGAGCGTGTAGACCAAGTGGGTATCCGTTTGGGCAACTCCTTCAATGGCATGGATTTTAGTGAGGACCAATTGCGTCAAGGCATCCTGGCTTACCACTTCGACTTTGACAAAAATATCAGGTTTCCCCCAACAGGCGTCAATTGTCTTAACTTCCTCGATTTGCGCCAATAAATTTTTCACGTTTGCCGTTTGTCCAGGCAGCACGTTGATGAGAACATAAGCGCTTTCCGGCATGTCTCAAACTCCTTTTTTCAAAATCCTGCACTTCGAGATCATCCGACAACGAACCCAAAAATAGGCTAACGCAATAGGTGTCTCTAAATCAAGGAAAGATACTGTACGGTGTAAGCAGGTGGGTGGTTCGTCTTCTCTTTCAGCCTCTTTTGTCCATGGTTTTTTCGAGAGATTCAACGAGTTCCTGGATACGGTTAAATCCTGCTTGCCAAAATGATTTTTTACAGAGACCAATGCCCAGAGGTTTCAGCATATCCTGGGGGCTTTGGGAACCCCCGTGGCTCAACAATTTGAGGTATTGCGGAATGAAAGGCTTCCCTTCCTTTTTATAGCGTTGAAAGAGTGAGAGAACCAGCAAATTTCCAAAACTGTACGCGTAGCAGTAAAACGGGCTTCGGAAAATATGGGGGATGGTCAACCATTCCCATTGAAAAGCCTTGGAAATGGTCATGGTACGGCCGAATTGTTCTTTGAGAAGATGAAAGTACGTTTGGGCAAGCCCGTCAATGGTTGTCCCTTGAGCGATGAGATCATGGGCCTGGTTTTCGAATTCGACAAAATACGCCTGCCGGAGAATCGTTGCGTACAGGTCATCGAGTTGGCTCAATAACAACCGTTGTTTCACTTTTGTCCCAGCGGCATCCGCAAGCAGGGCGTCGGAGAGAAGTTGTTCTCCGAACACGGAGGCGGTTTCGGCGAGCGGCAGCGTCACGGATTTTATCGACCATGCGAGCCCGCTGTTGTTCGTTCACCCGTC
>JAHRAK010000098.1 GCA_020027535.1 Nitrospirales bacterium | reverse complement strand
ACCTCACGCGGCTTGGATCACACAAGAATGAAATTGGTGATTTGTCGTGCGTGTGATGTTTTTTGCCCTGCCGGTACACAATCTTTCATGATAAAATGAGAGCATTCGTGAGATAATATTTCGTAGTTGGTGTCTCTAAAACTCGTGATCGTGATGGACCCGAGCAAGGAGGAGACCGATGGATTTGAAAATTGACAGCCGGAACGTCGGCATGACGCCAAGATGGAAACAGGAGATCCAGGACCGTATTTCCACACTCCAAACAGAGTACGACAACATCACCCATGCCCGTATTACACTTACCAAAAACCCACATCATAAAAAGGGAGACGATAATGCTGAAGCGCTGGTTGTTTTGAACCTTCCTCCACGCCATACCGTGACTGCACGGAAAGAAGCCAAGAGTTTCGAGGAAGCGATTCGCTCCGCGTTCAAGGCCGCGATGACTGAAATCAAAAAATTTCGCGAAAAGCCCAATTCGCAGAAACCCGGCAAACTCCAGGAACTCTGAGTCGCCTCGAGTCGGATGGTCACGCGTCTTGTATCAGTTCAGAAACCTTGGGCACTCCCGCGCCGGACAACCACAGGGGGGTGTCCCTACAGGACGGAGGCATCATCGGTATCGTAGGGGACGGCCGGAGCCTGCCCTGAGCGAAGCCGAAGGGTGCCGTCCCGAATGCCTTCTTGACACGATCATACGCGTGGTGCTATGACGCTTCTTGAAACACGCCGAAAAGTTACCGGTCAGCCAAGGAGCCTGACGAAATTGGCGAAAAAGAATCAGGTTGACACCTGCAAAAGGACGTTTCTGACAGCAACAGACTCCTGAGTCGGCCTTTTCCTGATACCGCACGTCTTTGTTTTTTCTCACTTTTACAAAACGGAGGCATAAGTGAATCAAAAGTTATACGTTGGGAACCTGTCCTATGACACAACGGACCAGGAATTACAGGAGTTGTTTGCACAACATGGAACCGTCCAATCCGCCAATGTGGTCACTGATCGAGATACCGGACGGTCCAGAGGGTTCGGATTTGTGGAAATGGGGAGCGGGGAGGAAGCGCAGCAAGCCATTGAGGCGCTCAATGAATCAGACTTCCAAGGCAGAAAGCTCGTGGTGAATGAGGCAAGGCCCAAGGAAAAATCTTTCCGCCCACGAAGTTAGCCATCCCGGGACTCCCATGACCCATTCAAGTCCCTCACCGAAAGCGGGTTCACCTCAAAATCCACGCAGCCTCAATTTTCTCCGGCGCGGTTCTTCGCGATTGAGCCGAAATACTTCAACGAGGAGAACGGGTAAGCCTTTACAATCCGTCCGTGGGTAAGGTATTCTTAAGCCGCTCGCCTTTTGAATTGCTGCTTCATCAAAAAGTTGGACGATCAATCGAGAAGAAGAGACTGAAGCGAGTGTCCGGTGAAGGGCAGCACATTCTGTTTAAACAATCATTCAAGTTTTTGAATGTGACTTTTTCTCAGACACGACTTTACTGATCGCACAATGGACGAGAACCCTATGATGACTCTGACCGATTCAAAAACAGCCATTTCGCAACGTCCCCCTGATATCCTGAACTTTACGTTGTTCTTCAGTATCACGGGCAGTGCAGTAGTCGGGTTGCCGACCTACGCGTATCTCTATGATTTTTCATGGCTCGCTTGGGCCCTGTTTGTGCTGTTCTATATCATCACGGGACTGGGCATCACGGTGGGGTACCACCGCTTACTCGCCCATCGAAGTTTTACGTGCCCCCCTTGGGTGAGAGGCGCGCTTTTGATCGCGGGCGGATGGGCGCTGCAAAATTCAGGACTCAAATGGGCGGCAGATCATATCCGCCATCACGCCAAGTGCGACCAGGAAGAAGACCCTTATAATGCGAAGCTAGGATTCTGGCACAGTCATTGTGGTTGGCTATTCTCGAAGGATCCCTTTAGAGACGATAAATATGCCACCAAGCTGAAACAGGACCCTGTGGTGGTATGGCAAAATCGTTATTATATCCCTATTATCCTGTCCGGCCTGGCGCTTCCCTTCGTGGTGGGATTTTTGTACAACGGCTGGATTGAGGGAGTGGGCTGTTTCCTGCTCGCCGGAATCGCGCGAACTTTTTTCGTCTTGAATTCCACGTTTTGCATCAATTCCATTTGCCACCTGTGGGGCGCCCAACCCCATGGAGACTCCGATTCCAGTCGTGACAGTTGGTGGGTCTCGCTTATCACCTTCGGAGAGGGCTACCACAACTATCACCACATGTACCAAAGTGATTATCGGAATGGCCCCAAGTGGTACAACTTCGATCCGTCAAAATGGCTCATCTACAGTCTTTCCCGCATGGGACTCGCCAGTTCTCTGCGCCGGTTCTCCTGATTGTCGCGTTCTCGCCGGACCTCTCACGTCGTTTCAGCGCCCAAGCTTCCCATTCTCATAGGGTAGTCCTGAACCCCGGCACAAGGATCGACGATTGTTGATCCTTTTTCTCCCTGCTTCCTTGTTCTCACCCCCCTCCGGGAGTACCTTGTTAGTAGGACCTGGATTCGACAGCCTGCGAGGGAGAGCCATGGAGAACCAAGCCTGTAATTTTATTGGAGGAAAGTGGATTCCCGCCCAATCCGGACGGACCTTTGCAACCCGGAACCCGGCCACCGGCCAAGTCATTGCCCACTGTGCCGACTCCGGCGTCGAAGACGTCCGGCAGGCCGTAGCGACGGCCCGGGGGGCGTTTGAATCCTGGCATCGGCTACCGGCACCTCAACGAGGCGCATTGCTCTACCGCGTAGCCGAACGGTTGGTGCATGAGAAAGAGTCATTAGCCCACGTCTTAACGAGTGAAATGGGCAAAGTCCTCGTCGAAGCGCGAGGTGACGTCCAGGAGGCCATTGACATGGCCTATTACATGGGAGGAGAAGGCCGTCGACAGTTCGGGCATATTGCGCGCCGGCCGAATTGCCCAATAAGTCCGCCTGTTCGATACGAGAACCGCTCGGTGTGGTCGGCTTGATCACTCCTTGGAACTTTCCCTCGGCCATACCCGCCTGGAAAAGTTTTCCGGCCTTGATCATGGGCAATACGGTGGTGCTCAAGCCGTCTCCGGATACCCCATATACGGCGGCTCTTCTTGTGAAAATACTGGACGAGGCAGGCATGCCTCCCGGAGTGGTCAACCTTGTGCTGGGAAGTACCCCGCAAGTCGGGGAAGCCCTGGTCAAGCATCCCGACGTCGCGCTCATCTCCTTCACGGGCTCAAAGGGCACGGGCGCCAAGGTCGCCTTGAATGCCGCGACTCATCACAAACGAGTCGCCCTGGAAATGGGTGGAAAGAATGCCATTCTCGTCATGGAGGATGCGAACCTGGAACTGGCCGTGGAAGGCATCGTGTGGAGCGCCTTCGGCACCACCGGCCAGCGTTGCACGGCCTGCAGCCGGTTGATTGTCCATCGAGCGGTGAAAGACCGGCTGGTGACGTTGTTGCTGGATCGAATGAAGACGCTTCGAGTGGGCAACGGCCTCAATCCCGAAACCGACGTGGGCCCCTTGATCAATCAAAGCCAACGCGACCACGTCCATGATCTCGTCAAGGCCGGTCAACAAGAAGGCGCACGGCTCCTCGCGGGCGGGCATCCACTGACCGAAGGGGAGTATGCCGCCGGGTCTTTTTTCGCGCCGACCTTGTTCGACAGGGTCACGCCTTCCATGCAAATTGCCAATGAAGAGATCTTCGGGCCGGTCTTGACCGTGCTGGAAGTCAAAAACCTCGAGGAAGCCATTACCCTGAACAACTCCGTGGAGTACGGGCTTTCGAGCGCACTGTACACGCAAGACGTCAACCGGGCCCAATACGCCATGCGTGAGCTGCACGCAGGGATCGTGTACATCAACGCCGGGACCATCGGCAGTGAAGTCCACTTGCCGTTTGGAGGCGTGAAAGCCACGGGCAACGGGCATCGTGAGGCCGGGCAGGCGGCCTTGGATACCTTCAGTGAATGGAAATCCATTTACGTCGATTACAGCGGCCAGCTCCAACGCGCCCAGATCGACACACCTGATGAAAGGTGTGAACCACGGGTGAGGTGCATGATGAACAACGCCCAACTTGAACGTGCTCTCGACGCCTACGTTCATGAGTACGTGGCACAAAACCTGGCGGCTCAGATCGCCAAATCCCTTCTTGATACCGCCGGAACCGGGCTCAAACCCCTGGTCGACCATATCACCTTCCGGACCCGCAATATCGACCGGCGCGCCGAGGAATTCGTCGGGCTCGGGTACGTCTATTCCGAGACGCTGGAGTACCGCGACTGGTATGCCAAGGTGTACCGGCTTCCCGGATTTCCGACTTTGTTCGTCGATCAGGCCTACGATGATGAACGGGGCAAGACCAGCATCATCCCGGATTGGGTGAACGCATTCGGTGACCGGACCCTTCATCATATCGCACTCTCGGCGGAAGACATCGAAGCGGCCATGGGCCGGTTGCAGCGCAAAGGCGTGACCTTTGCCGGGGCCGTTCTCGGCGAAAAGGGTGAAGTCATCCGGCAAATTTTCAGCATGCCCGAACTGATCCGGGGAACACCGTTTTCCGTGCTGGAATTGATTGAACGGCACGCCGGCTACCAGGGGTTCTCCCCGCCTCAGGCCGACGCACTGATGCAATCCACGGTGAACCATTAACGAGCAGGTATCCCATGCCAACCCTTCTCCTGTTAGGTGCCGGAAAAATCGGTTCACTCATTGCAACGTTTCTGGCGGAGACCAACGACTATAGGGTTCATCTCGCCGACGTCGAACCTCAGGCCACGAACCGGGGGGCTGCTCAAGAGAGGCCGGAGATCGTTCCCGTGGTCCTGGATGCCAACGACGTGCGCGGCCTGGAACACTACGTGCTCACGCAGAAACCCGAGGCCGTCATTTCCAGTCTCCCGTATTTCTCCAATCCCACGGTCGCGGCGGTGGCCAGAAAACACGGCCTTCATTATTTCGACTTAACGGAAGACGTCGAGGTAACCGAACGCATTGAACGCATCAGTCGCAGCAGCAGGCAGGCCTTTGTGCCCCAATGCGGGTTAGCCCCCGGGTTTATCAGCATCGTGACCAATGAGGTCATGCAACACTTCGACACGTTGGAGACCGTCAAAATGCGGGTCGGGGCCTTGCCGGTCCACCCCAGTAACGCGTTGAAATATTCCCTGACCTGGTCCACGGATGGCCTGATCAATGAATACGGCAACGTGTGTTACGGCATTGAAAACGGGGTCAAGACGGCCCTGAGGCCGCTCGAAGGGTATGAGACCATCGAAGTCGACGGCTTGCTCTACGAGGCCTTCAATACCTCGGGAGGATTGGGAACCCTGGCGGATACCTATGCAGGGAAAGTCCAGACGATGAATTATAAAACACTCCGATATCCCGGACATTGCGATAAAATTCACTTTTTGATGAACGACCTGAAATTAAATCAGCAGCGGGAAACCCTCAAACACCTGCTCGAGAACGCCATTCCCAAAACCGATCAGGACGTGGTCCTGATTTACGCGTCCGTAGTGGGGAGAAAAAACGGAAAGTTAATCGAGGAAAATTACGTCAAAAAGATTTACCCGCAAACCATTGCGGGAAACCTGTGGTCAGCCATCCAGGTGACCACGGCCGCCAGCGTGTGCAGCGTGGTCGATTTGGTCCTCGCCGACCCGGCTCACTACCAAGGGTTCATTCAGCAAGAGACGTTTCCGCTTGAAGCGGTTCTCTCGAATCGCTTGGACAGGTCTACGCGTAAAGCAGGGATCCAATTCCCACCAGCAGTGTTGAATCGTACCCCGGTCGTAGAGTCGATCCTTCGTCTCCGTGTGAACAGAACCCGTCTCGGATCGTTCGAGATGGCCACAGGCGCGGCACCGATACTCGAAGAGACTCATCACGTCAAGGGCGTCGAGGAATTCGCCTTGATCTTCGAGGACCATCAATCCCGGGCATTGGGGACAGGGCCTGTACCTGCTCATATTTGATTCTACCATGGTTTCGTCGTCTCATGACGGCCGGGGTTCACTTGCATGGTGGGGAGGGTACAGGCTGCGGATGTCGGTTCCGTTAACATCGCTTAATGAACAGGTAAACAAGGGATTTTTCGCGGGAATTCGTGGGGGGCTCGTGACAAGGAGAGGGAACGGGTTCCTACAATTTCAAAAGTTGCGAGATCACGAGATAAGCCCAGGCCGCGGCGAATATGTAGGTGATTTCCTTTTCACCGATGTCTTTGAAAATCAGGCGGTACCCGACGACCGGGACGACGGCCACGAGGGCCGCCGAGAAAAAGTGCCCCACCACGTCGCCCAGCACCCCGCCGATGGTCTCGTTGCCGGGCAAGGCCAGAAACACGCTCGCCCCGACCAGGGGAACCCACAACCAGCGGACGTTGACCATGCTTGCCTCTCCGTGTCTTCCCAAAAATTCCTAAGACCCAGCTTAGGGTATTCTATAAGAAACTTCTCCCCGGTGCGACCCCGGTTGACTGCCGAAACGATGACCAAGGAAGTCACCGGGGTGGTTGACCTTTTCTTCAGCCTGGCAAAGCGGCTGGTCGGTTCAGACTGCCATGAGGAGGCAGCCTTTTCTTGCCCGGTCTATCGGTATAGAATGGGCGAAACTGAGATGCACGACCTGATCACAAGGAGAATTCCCGTATGCGTGTTTTGCTCGCCATAGATGGATCGATCCCTGTCTCCCAGACGGTTCAGCCTTTGACACATTTCGGACCGCTGGATGAAGTGGCGGTCGTTCATGTGCTTCACTTGCCGAACCTGGAATATCCTCTGATACCGCCTGAATTGCGTGAAGAGGCCAGCAAGGCCATCGAGGGGACCCTGCGTGCCGACGGCGAGCGGCCCTCGATGAAGCCGTCGCCGCCTTTCCCCAAGGGATCGGGCAGGTGCGTCGAATCCATGAAATCGGTGAGCCATCGAGTGTCATCTTAGAAACCGCGCAATCGACGCAAGCGGACCTGATCGTCATCGGCGCCCGAGGTCTCGGGCCCATCAAGGAAATGCTCTTGGGAAGCGTTTCGCACCGCGTCCTCCTCCACGCACCCTGTTCCACTCTAGTCGTGAGGAACCCTTTGCCCACCCTCAAGCATATTCTGATTCCCGTGGAGGGCCAGGAAGATGCGGAGAACATCCTCCGGTTTCTCTTTCGCCTTTCCTTCAACCATCCCGTCCAAGTCACCGTCATGACGGTTTGGCCTCAACCTCAATTACCCTTCCCGACCACGTTGGGGCAATCCAAGCAGCTTGAAGAGCGAGCCTTGGAGCACGCTGGTGAAATCACTGAACGGATTGTGCAGGAACTCGCTCAACATAACTTTACCGCCCGTGCCGCGGTTGGCATGGGAGAGCCGGCCTTTGCCATTCTTGAACAAACGAAAACCCTGCAACCCGATCTGCTGATAGCGGGGTCACACGGAAGGAGTGGTGTGAGCCGGTTCCTGATGGGGAGTGTCTCACACACCCTTGTCCACCGGGCGCCCTGCCCGGTCTTGATCGTGCGTTAGCGTAGATGCGACGTGATCCGAGGGCACAGGGGCGGCATCCGGGGTTTTCGATCTCCCGGGCCGTCGTCGAGAACGGGGATCTTGGCCCTCGAAGGAGCCTAGCGCTGACGTGAGCACGTCAAAAAAATGGGACCGTCCCAAGAGGACGATCCCGTCAGACTGAAGAGAGTGGTGGTTGCGGGGGAGGGATTTGAACCCTCGACCTTTGGGTTATGCACGCCACTACAGCTTTCGCTGCCTGATGAATCCAGTTTGTGGTCCGGACTTTCTCTTCATCCTCGGACCGGCTTCGCCGCCGTTAGGATGCCTGCCATCAAGTCTCTACACCTTCTTACAAACCGTGCCGGCTCTGTAAGCTTGGCTCGGGATTACCCCGCTACCGGCTTCCCCGAATTTGACAGGTGATCGTACAGAAGTTTCCTTCTGCACAGCCCATTCATTGTCAGGAGAGATCGCTCACTCTCGCAAGCAACCAGCGGATCAACTCCCCACAGAATCGAGCCCAACGAGCTACCAGACTGCTCCACCCCGCAGAAGCATGGTAGCGAAGCGTCATGAACAAAGTCAAATCACCGTATGGTACGACTGTCATGGGTTACTCTGTCGGGGACCGGCGTCGAGAATGACGGAAGGGTGGAGAGAGGGGCTTGCGGGGTGGCGCCATGGAATGGCGCGGGGACGAAGAGAGGGCGGGCCGCATGAGATGCGGCCCCTACGACTACTGAAAACATAAGGAAGGCCCTGGATCCCCGATCGAGTCGGGGATGACGGAGGGAAGAAAAGGCAAAGACCAAAGACACGGAATCCTCGATGACAGAAGGGAAGGGCGGGTTCACAGGATCGGGGTCAGTTGTGCTATGGTGCGGGGACTATGGTCCTGGCGGGAATCTTTGGAGCCATCCTGTTTGTGCTGCTGCTCATCGGGGACTGGTATCAGTTCACCAGCCTCGGTCCCTTCTCGGCCCAATACGGGTTCGGCATTGCCCGCCGGCATGACCGCCTCGACACCCTCACCCGTCAAGCCCTTGTCCGGCAATTCGGCACACACGATGTGATCGCCCTGCCTCACGGCGTGGCTCGCTGGTTTGCCGCGCAGGAAGTAATTTCGCTTCGGCCCTCGTATCAATTATTCTCTATGCGGTTCCGCACGGCGTGGCCGCTTAAAGGAACCATCACGCTCCGTTCCACCGAGGCCGGTGTGGAATTGCATCTGACCAAACGCGTGCCCTGGTCGTCGGGTGTACTCACCTTGATCTGGTTGGGTCTCGTGACGATCGGCACCGCGGCCTTTCTGGTCATGTTCGGAATTGACGAGGGGTTCGGTTCGGCGAGTGGCTGGTTCCTGGGCCTGGGGGTGGCGGGACTCGGCGGCCTGGTCTTGCTTTTCGGACTGATTATGGCATCCATGGCCTATCGGCTTGAAGATTCCCGTTTGATGCAGGTCTATCGGGAACTCCAGGACGTGTGGCGCAACCCGCCGCAGCCTTCCGCCGGTTCATCTCAGGTCGCGCCGTCCGAATAACCCGGTCGCCGGACCCGTATACGTGGCCGACCACGCCGCCCCATGTCGGATGACGCTACGCTCATCCGACCTACAACTCGCTTCGCTCGGACAGTCCTCGCCCCCACATCGGGGTCGGGACCCAGGCGCGGCTACGAAGAGGCCGGGCCGCATGAGATGCGGCCCCTACGACTACTACAAAGGCAAAGACCAAAGACACTGGATCCCGGATCAAAGCCTGTCCTCGACGTTTGTGATCGGGGATCCGGGATGACAGGAAGGGAAAAGCAGGTTTTTGCGGGGTTTCGGCAAAAGGATCCAAAACCATGGGCGCCCTGGCAATGGCGGCATGAGATGCCGGGGTGCGTTTTTTATTCCGGTCGCCAGGGGAATGGGCCCATCCAGTCGTCCAAGAGGATTCGCCAGGCGTTCATGGGTAGCCATTCTTTGTACATCCACCAGTCTTTGTATTTGGGCAGTTGGACGACACTCGGGATCGTCATCGGGTTTGTGCCTTTTTTGAATTCCGCATAGATCGCGCCCCGCAGGTCCTGGATGAATTGGATGTAGTCCGTGACGTCCTGCTTGGTGCCCCCTAGTAACGGCTGCGCTTTGCCGCTGTGCGCATAGATGGCTTTGTCGAAGTCCATTTGCTCGATTTCTTTTAACGAGCGCTCCCATTCTTTGATGTTGAAGTCCGGCACGATATTGAATATGACGGTGTGCGGATCGACGAGGTCGGCGATATAGGCGATTTTTTCTTTGGGCAGGAGAAAGACGGTCATGCCCAATCCATGATTCATGCCCAGATAATGCAGTTCAAGAACGGTGCCGCCCAGGGTGATGTCTTTTCGATTGCCGGCCCAACTTTGGTCGGGCACCATCATGTCCGGACCAGGGTTCGCTTTCATCCATCGATAGGCTTCCTCATGGGCCATCACGGTGGCACCGGCGTCATGAAAGACTTTGCCGCCGCTTGCATGGTCCCAGTGGTTGTGGCTGTGCAGGAGATACCGTATGGATTTGTCGGTGACCGCCTTGATCGCGCCGACCATGTCTTTGGCATGGTTGGTGTTCACCGATTCAATGGCGACGACTCCTTCGTCCGTGACCACGAACATCGAGAAATAGGCATTCGCCGGGTTCCCGAAGCTATAGACTCCCTTGCCGATCTCGGCGGTATGCGGGGGGAGTGTTTCGGCAAAAGCGGTGCCGGAGAATACGATTGTCATCAGAAGAATACTCATCATCCTTTTCATGCTGCTGACTCCTTTCTTGTCGTTGGGTGTTCCCGGGATCGTCGTTTTTGATTGATGAAATTATATCCGCTCTGGCGGCGGGGGGTAAAGGAAGGAGGGGCGGGGGGAGGAATGATCGCGGGGTTTCGGGACAGGTGCCAGCCGTAAGTAATAGGTTAATTTTCTCTAATCAAGCATACTTATCCCAAAATGGGGGATACTGAAAGAAGGAGGTAGATAGCCATTTATGCACACGTTGACCGATAGAATTCGAGCCGCCCGGGAAGAGGCGGGCTTGTCCCAAACGGATGTTGCCAAGGCGCTCCGCATCTCGGCTTCTGCGGTCAATCAGTGGGAACAGGGCTTCACCAAAAACATTAAATTGGAGCATTTCTTCGCCCTCGCCAAGTTGCTGGGACAAGACCCGCGATGGCTGGCCACCGGCAAGGCCCCCTCCCGCATGCGAGAGATCGCGGCGATGCCCTCGGTCCCGAACTTTCCTGCCCCCACCGGCGACGAACGCGCGCTGCTTCACTATGTTCGCCACATGCCCGACACCCTACGAAAACTGGTGCTGCGGCTCCTAAGAGAGCTGAGCAACATCTACGTTTCACCTGACAAGGCCAGCGACTGAGGTTAGCGCACTTGGGGGGCTTGCGGGGGGACGAAGAGAGGGCGGGCCACATGAGATGCGGCCCCTACGACAACTGAAAATAAAAGCAAGACGCTGGATCCCGGATCAAGCCCGGGATGACAGAAGGGGGGAGAGGGTCTGGGGCGGGTCTTATTTGTCGGATATTTTGAGGAGGTCTTGGGGGTTTTTTAGGATGGCCTCGGCGCGGAATTGGGGGATGACATAGACCCATTCGGCGACTTTTTTATTCAGGGCTTGGATTTCGGCTTTGACTCCCGGTTCCGGTTTTATCTTGGGTTGCTCGGGTTTGGCAGGGGCTTCTTTGTCTTGCGCTTTTGGTTCGGTTTGCCCGTCGGCTTGGGGGGCTGATTCTTGTTCGGGTTCGGGTTTCCAGATCAGATCGGCATTGAATGCCGCCGAGATTTGCACGTAGTTCTT
>JAHRAK010000029.1 GCA_020027535.1 Nitrospirales bacterium | reverse complement strand
AGGGGGCTGGTCCGGCCCGGCGCGGCCCGGCGGGCGTTGGACGGGCTGGAGATCGACACCGTGCCCGGCGATTTGAACGACGCGGCGTCGCTCCGGGCGGCGCTTCACGGCTGCCGGCAGGTGTATCACGTGGCCGCGCATTATGCCCTGTGGGCGCGCGACCCGTCGGTGTTCTACCGGGTGAACGTCGAGGGCACCAGGGCGTTGTTGGCCGCGGCGCGCGAGTCGGACGTTGATCGCGTCGTGTATACGAGTACGATCG
Organism: Nitrospirales bacterium; assembly: GCA_020027535.1. Classification (GTDB taxonomy): domain Bacteria; phylum Nitrospirota; class Nitrospiria; order Nitrospirales; family UBA8639; genus Bin75. The sequence goes on along the minus strand of JAHRAK010000029.1, from coordinate 9,742 downwards.
GCGCGATCGGGTTGCCCGACGGCGGTGGGCCGGGCACGGAAGAGACCCCGGTGTCCCTGGCGCAGATGGCCGGGGATTATAAACGCTCCAAGTACCTGGCCGAGCAGGAGGTCCTGAAAGCGGCGGACGCGGGCTTGCCCGTGGTGATCGTGAATCCCTCGGCGCCGGTGGGGGTGTGGGACGTGAAGCCGACCCCGACGGGGCAGATCGTTGTCGATTTTATGAAGGGGCGCATGGTGGCCTATGTTGAAACCGGCATGAATCTCATCGACGTGGATGACGTGGCCGTGGGCCACCTCCAAGCCATGGAGCGCGGGCGCGTGGGTGAGCGGTACATCCTGGGGTGTCGCAACCTGATGCTGAAAGAGGTGTTCGAAATCCTGAGTACGTTGACGGGGGTCAAGGCGCCCAAGCTGAAGCTCCCCCGGGGGTTGGTCCTGCCCCTGGCCCACGTCAACAAGTGGATGGCGGATTACGTGACGCATCGAACCCCGCGCATCCCGCTCGACGGCGTTCGCATGGCCAAGTACGTGATGCACTATGATTGCTCCAAAGCCGTCCGGGACCTGGAGTTGCCCCAGACCCCGCCGGAAGTAGCCCTGGAAAAAGCGGTGCGCTGGTTCCGGGATCACCGGTACGCATAATGGCGATGCCGGCTCTCCGTATTTTCTTCTTTCTGTCATCCTCGCCTTCCCTCCTCCTGTCATCCTCGACATTAGTAATCGAGGATCCAGGGGTTTTTCTTTTTTCTTCGTCCGTGAAGAGAAAGACCCTGGATTCCCGCTTTCGCGGGCATGACAGAAGGGGAAAGGCGGGCATGACAGAAGGGAATAAGGGAATGGCAGAAAAAGAATAACGGGCATGATAACCTCGGGGTGTTGTTGATTATTTGCGTATCAATGACAGAAGAGAGAGACGTGACTGAGTGACCCTGCCCGTGGATATTCCCCTGCTGTTCGGCGTGACGTGGTTCACCGCGTTTGTCTGTGAATATTCCTCGACCCGTGTCGGGTTCCCGTTCGGCGATTATTACTACACGGGTTCGACCGTGGGTGAGGAGTTGTATCTGGCCAATATCCCGTTCATGGATTCGTTATCGTTCACGTTTTTGTTGTATGCGAGTTATTGCCTGGCCCTCTGGTTGATCCTGCCTGCCGAGCCCGTGTCGCGGGCAACCGGCCGGCGGTTGTTGACGCGCGAGTCCCTCTCCTGGCCGGTGATCGGCTTGACGTGTCTGTTGTTCATGTTGATCGACGTGGTGGTCGACCCGGTGGCGCTTCGCGGAGACCGCTGGTTTCTGGGACGGATTTACGGGTATCCCGATCCCGGCGTGTATTTCGGCGTGCCCCTGGCCAACTTTGCCGGGTGGTTCGTGGTGGGTTTGATTGCGATGACGGTCTACCGCCTGCTGGACCGGCATAGCGGCACGTTGCCCGCGTTTCCTCACACCATCCCGGCCAAGGACGTGCTGCTTGGATGCGGGCTCTATTACGGGGTCCTGCTGTTTAACGTGTTCATGACCTTCTGGATCGGCGAATGGCTCCTGGGCCTGGCAGGGTGCCTGCTTTATGTACCCGTGACCGCTCTGGCGCTCTTGAAACGCCGATAACCGCGGCCTTCCCCCTCCCGTCATCCCGGACTTGATCCGGGATCCAGTGTCTTTTCTTTGTCTTGTGTAGGGGCCGCATCTCATGCGGCGTTTTATTCCCCTCTTTTGTAAGACAACCCCCTCAATCCCCCTTATCAGGGGGACTGCTGAGAGCCCTTCCTGCTCAGGAGGATTGCTGCGAGCCGTCCCCCCTGACAAGGGGGGCCAGGGGGGTTCATCTCTTACGACACCCCGCCGCCGAACGACCGCTTCGCCAGATACGAAGTCACGAGAAGAAGCGGCGCAGATGCGTAGGTCGGGTTAGCGTAGCGTAACCCGACTGTCTCGTAGCCCGCGCCATTCCATGGCGCCCATTTCGAGGGCGCCTGCGGGCGTGGCTGCGCCCCGGTCCCGAATCCAATATGGGGGCGAGGACTGTCTGAGCGAAGCGAGTTCCGCAGCCCTAACTATTCGGGACCCGGGGCAAAGGCACCCGAAGGGCCGCGCCCGGGCGCCCATGGTTTTGGGTCCTTTTGCCGAAACAAAAGGACCTCGCCGTGCGGGGGCGAAACCCCGCAAAACCCCCTGCAATACTCAGAAGGTCCAGCGCCAGCCTGAGAGCAGGGTCAGTTCGGGACCTGCGGTGGCCTGGTGGCCGGGCTGGTGCGTTGCCACGGCGCCGAGGCGAAGCTCGCCGATGGCCAGGGGTTGATACCAGTGCACCGCCACGTCGATCTGCCGGCCGCTCGGCGCGAGCCGGGCCGACACCGGGCTTCGCACCACGTCGCCGGCCTTGGTACGGCCGCCGGGCACGGTGAGCGAGGCTTGCCCATGCTCGACGCGCAAGGGCTGCGAGATGGAAACACGCACGATGCCGGCATTGGCCAGCGGTCGACTCGCATGGAGCGTGAAGGTGCTGGTGGCCAGGGACGAAATCGCGTCGATGACTCCCCCGCGGGCCGACGGACTGACGGTCCCGCTCTCCGCATTGGCGCCGAGTCGCCAGCCGCCGAGGATCGTCTCCGCCTCGATCCCGACAAAGGCGGTCCCGGCCGCCAGGCTGCCGAAGGCGCCTTTGGCCGCGCCGCCCAGAAGTGTCTTCCGCTCACCCAGCCAGCCGGCGCGCAGGCCCAACGGGAACCCGGTCGGCCGCCAGGAGAGCGTTGCGCCCGAGGTCGGCGTCTGCCCGAAGACGCCCTCGGCGGTGAAGGCGGCAACGGACAGGCCATTCCGGGGGGCAAAGGTCAAGTTCAGGGTCTGGGCGGCGAGTGCGAGATGGCTCGCCCTGGCCGCCGGCCTCGCTGAAAAGCCAAGCCGCCACTGACCGAAAGCGGCACTGCGACCCGTCCGGAATCCATTGCCCGCAAAGCCGGTTCCGTATGCCGGGGAAGCAGGCGCCATGAAGTCGCGCAACCACGTCGTCGTCGACGGGCTTGCCGCGGCCGTGGCGAACCTCCCGAGGTCGAACCAGAACGGGGCGCCGAGCTGATCAAAAGCCACGATTTCCCGGCCGGCGAGGGAGCGTTGGAGCCCGTCGCCGAACACCGTCCCCGGCCGCATCCCGGTCGTATGCAGGTCCATGCCCGGACCGTCCACCTGGGTCCCGGGCACGACCGCCAGCCCGCCCGTGACCATGGGCGCGGCAAAGGAGGTGCCACGGGCCACCCCGGTTCCCCGCTGTCCGTTAATGACCTGACCGTTGACCGTGCGGGGGCCGAAATAGGCGAGTGTGATCTCTTCCCCGGGGGCCGCCAGGCAATAGGCGGCGGCAAGACCGCAACGATTGGAAAAGCCGGTGATCTTCCCGTCTTCACCCACCGCCGCCACGGCGAGGGAATGGCCCCGGAGTTCCGGGATACGCGCGGCCAGCCCGGCCAGCACCCAGACGGAGACCGCATTGACCTTGTCGTTCTCACACTGCGCCACGACGGCCGGTTCGCACGGATTTCCGTGGTCATTGCCCGCGCCCCAGATCAGGACGGTCTTCTCGCCGGCACCCGCCTGCGCCATGGCGGCGATGGCCGTGCCGAAGTTGTCGCGCAGGTCCTGTTCGCTGTAGGAGTCGATGAGACCCAGGAAGCCGACGCTCAGGTTCAGGAAATCGACCTTCCGCTGGCCGTTCCGCCAATTGAGAATGGTAGTGAACTGGCCCGCCCACCTGGAGTCCGCGTTGCCGAGCTGGGCCAGCGATATGGGCATGTAATTGCCACTCGACGAACCGGTACGGATGGCGAACATGGCGATGTCGGCGCCCCAGGCCACTCCGTTGGCGGAAGATGTCAGGGACTCGGCTCGCACGCCGGCCGCCACGCTCGCGACCGCGGTGCCGTGGGAAACCTCATCACCCGTCTCGTCGGGTGTGTTGTTCAGGAACTCCTCGAAGACCATCTTGCCGGCGATGTCGAATTGCGGATGGTCCTTATCGATGCCGGTGTCGATAAACCCGATGGTCACGCCGGCACCCGGCTTGGCGTCCGCCCCTTTGAGCAGTTCCACGTTAGCATACGCCCAGTCGGCATTGATCGTCTCCAGACCCCACTGGTTGTCCAAGCTCACTTCGTTATCGCGGTACTCCTGGGCAAGACCCGACGCCTTGGTTTGAAAATCTGTCCCTGACAGGCAACCGTCTTCGTGTGTCCGGATGCAGGGCGGCGGTGGTGGCGGTGGCGGCTGTGGCGCAGGCGGCTCCGGCTCTGCCCCCGGTGTCGCTGCCCCTCCTCCCCCGCCCCCGCCCCCGCCACAACCGCTGAGAGCCAGCAGGCCGGAAAGAAGGATGGCATACACGAACGCTAGATTGGGTATCATGCTGGCTTTTCGCGATTAAGGTCCGGATCACGAATGAACAATTTGTGAAATTATAGCCGCCATTGTCGCCGTAGGGAAGTGAGTCACTCGAAGCCGTTTCCACCGCCGCGGAACTACGACATCGTGTTCCTGACCATGAAGCGAATCAACGCTTGTATGAAACCGGCGGGCCGGGTAAGATATACTTGAATGTTTCTTCAGGATTCACTCATTCCCCTGCACGATCAACGAAGAGCCCCTTCCCGCCTCCTTCCGAGATGAGAAACCGATGTCTGCGAGCATAAAAAAAATTGCGGTGGCCGCCGTGTTGGCGCTGGCGGCCTGGTTCGGGAGCGGCGCCCTGGGCTTCCCCCACGTGTTCCAGGCGATGTTTGTGGCCTACGTGGCGTTGGGTCTGGCGGTGTTTCTGCTCCTGGATGCCCCGCCCATGCCCCGGCTCTCGGGGTGGGCCGCCGTGGCGGCGCTGCTTGGGTTCTATCTCGTGTTGTCCGTGATGTATATCGGGGGGGCGTCGTCCTGGCCGCAATATGATCCGGAGGTGGAAAAGGGGAAGATCGAAAAGATTCTCAAACGCAAGCGCGTCGTGGTGTTGGCCGAGCAGGGCCGGGTGGAGACGATGCTTCAACGGGTGCAGGCGCTTCAGGAAAATTCGCAAACGGTGATGACGCGGCTCGGCCGGTTCGCCCCGTCGGTCCAGGTGGCGGAAGCCCCTCAGAACCAGGGCGCCCTTACGGTGGTGGAACGCGGGGCCGAAGTCTATGATCTGTACGAGTGTTACAACTGCCACAAAATCGGGGGCAAGGGGAGCGTGAAAAAACGGGGGCCGATCCTGGACAACATCGGCAGTTTGTTGACGGTCAACGATATCAAACAAAAAATTTTCGATCCGACGTACCTGTATGCGGAGGGGTTCGAGAAAGAGCATAAGAAGGGCCGGATGCCGGATAAGTATAAGGAGTTGATGACGGAGGAAGAGGTGCTGGCGCTGGCGACGTATTTGTCCACGCTGAAGGATCCCACGGCCGAGACCCCAAAACCCGTCTTCGTGAAGGCCAACGTGGAACACGGGTTTACGGTGTTCGGGTACGTCCGGGAGCCTTCGGGCCGGGGGCTGCCCGGTGCCGAGGTTCATGCCATGCCCCGGGTCAAGGGGGGGCACGGGGCGTCCGGCAAGACGAACGAGTCCGGGTATTATGAAATTTTCCTGCACATGCATAATGAAAATGCCGGCGCGACGGTCGACGTGTCGGCTCAAGGCGTGAAGAAAACGTTTGTGGCCGACTATGATCCCAGTGATACAATCACCAGGCGGCAGCAGTCCCTGGATTTGACGGTGGCCGCGCAATAGAGGATCATGGCCGGGATGGAGATGCGCGCATGAGAGGGTTTGTGCTTCGCTTCGTGGTCACGGGTGTGGCGGTGCTGGTTGCGGTCCAGGTGGTTCCGGGCCTGACCGTCGATTCGTTTGCCGCGGGCGCGGTCGGCGTGCTGGTGTTGGCGATCCTGAATGCCGTGTTCCGGCCGCTCCTGTATTTGCTCTCGGCGCCCTTCATCATCGTGACGCTCGGCTTGTTCATGATCGTGATTAATGCCTTCCTGCTGCAGATAGTCTCCGTTTTGGTCACAGGGTTTCATGTGCATGGATTCTGGCCGGCGGTCGGAGGGGCCCTGTTGATCAGCCTCGTCAGTTGGGTGATGAATCTGATGGTGTCCGAGCGCGGCCACGTGCAGATGGTCGTGTCTCATCCCCGGCCACGAAAGATCCGGAATATCAATTGAGGTCGCCAAAACTCCCTCTCCCTCCTTTCCCTTTCTGTCATTCCCGCGTACGCGGGAATCCAGGTGAACCCCCCTGGCCCCCCTTGTCAGGGGGGAGAGGGGATCTGCCGTCCCCCTGATAAGGGGGATTGAGGGGGTTGTCTGACAAAGGCAGGGAAGGAAAAGCAGACATTGTCAACGAATGAGTGAACACATACGGGGATGACAGCAGGAAATCCTGTGGACAATTTTAGACGAATCAACGAATACAGACGATACGGCGGTTGTGACGATGAATAAAACGATACATAAAAAGAAAACGGCCGATCCGGTTCGGCCTTCGAAGCAGACGACGCTTCAACGGATTTTGACCGCGGCGGTCAATGACCTGGGCATGGATGCGACGGTGGCCATCATGAATCAACCCAAGAGTCCGTTGGTGTCGCAGGTGGCCAAAGGGTTTTCTGCCCGTGAGGTTCGCGCCGTGTTCCGGACCCTTTCAGGAGGAGACGGCCGGCGCCTGCTCGGGAGTGCCGGGCAGGAGGAGGGGAACGGAGCGATGCTGCTTCGCATGGTGACGCCCGGTTCGAAGAATCTGTTGGCGATGTTCCTCCGGGACGGGAAAGAGACCTATGGGGCGCTGGTCGTGGGTAAACAGGAAAAGCGGCCGTTTACGAAGCGTGACAAAACCATGATCGGCTCGGTCAGTCACCGTATCACCGAACAATTGCGGGAAGCGAAGCTGTTCGATCATTCCGTGCTTCTGGCACGTCCCTGGGTCCTGCAGGAGCCGTCGGCCGAGGAACCCGCGCCGGAGGTTGCCGAATCGACGACGCGGACCTATACCTCGCCCCAGGTCCAGGAACGAGTCGCCGAGCGGTTGACCGAGGCGCAGTCCCTGGTGCCGTTCGATCGAGGATGGGTCACGTTGTATGATCCGTTGGCCGCCTCCCTGGAAGTCCTGGGTTGTGTGGCCGGGCATAAGAAAGAACTGCTGCCGGGGCAATACTTGTCGTTGAACGAATCCGCGTCGGGGTGGGCGGTGCGGCATCGCAAGACCCGTGTCGATCAGAACCTGGCCTCCACGCAAGGGCGTTTTCAGGATTATAAACAATTGTACCGTGAGCGTTTCCGGTGCACGCTCGTGGTTCCCTTTTTTGTCAGGGGGCGCGTGGCCGGGACGATCACCCTGGCGTCCAAGACGGCGGCCCAATATGAATCCCCGGAAGCCGAGTCCGGCAAGCTCGAACCGGTCACGACGCAATTGGCCCAACTGTTTGAAGAACCGTCCCTGAATCTTCTGTCTCCACCGGATGCGGCGGCCCCGCCCACGCCGGAGTCGGCGGTGCCCGGCGTCTCGGAGCCGGCGATCCGGCGCCAGGAACGGCAATCGGCCTTGAATGAAGTCAGTTCATTTCTCGCCACCGAGATTCGGGAACCCATGGGCTATATTCGCGCCCAATTGGAGGAGGTGACGGGTGACGGGACACTCGACTTCGAAGCCCAAACCTCCATCGAAGCGGCCATGCGGGATCTGATGCGGATGGAAAGTCTGCTGAACGACATTCTGGATTTCGCCAAGCCCCTGGCCTTGGACCGGCGTCCGTGCCGCGTCACCACGTTGATCGAAGACGCCCTCGCGTTGGTGGCCACGGACCTGAAAGTGAACCGGATCAAGGTCACGAAGGAGGTTCCCGCGCGCCTGGGGGACGTGCGCTGGGATCAGGAGAAGATCCAACATGCGTTGCTCAGTATATTCACGAATGCCCTGGAGGCGATGTCGCCGGGCGGGAATTTGCGAATCTCCGTGTCTCCGAAACGCGGGCGACAGCCTGAAATGGTCATCCGCATCCACAATGACGGCGCCTCGATTCCCGAAGAATTGATCGAGAAAATTTTTGAACCCTATTTCACGACGAAACGGTCGGGAACGGGGTTGGGCTTGGCGATGGTGAAAAAAATCGTGGAGGAACACGAGGGGCACATTGCCATCGACAGTCGCCCGGAGGAAGGGACGCTGGTCACCATCACCCTGCCGGCCATGCGCCCCAGGCGTCCCTATCGGGGACGAGGCCGGCCGCCACGGCGGCGCTAAACGAACGGAGGCCCGCGACCGGCACCGCCTCCATGCCGGAACGGCTTCTCAGGGCACCCCCGGCCTCCGTGTACTCGTGCTTGACACTTCCTGGTAAAAATGAATAAGATTCGTCTTCCTTGTCCATGTAAAAAGGTGCAATCGGAAATTCATGTCTTTATCGTCCATAACCTGTCTTAACAAAGGAGCGGAATTATGAAGAGTATTCGCCTTCTTCTTATTGCGGTAGCGGGTACTGCCTTGACGGCGTCCGTGGCGTTTGCGAATCCGGGCATGCTACCTTCACATGCCGGGTATCCGATGACCGAGACGAAATCTCCGGCCGATGGAACGCGGACAAGCCATGATGCCGGTCAAATGAGCGCCGTTGGTTCCAAAGCATCGATGGCGGCGTCTTCCACCGCTGATGCCGCGGCCATGAATTCATCGAACGACAGCAACAATGCGCGGAAGATGAAATCTCAGGGTGCCGGACGTTTGCCGGAAGTTGAAGGGGCCTTGAACAAGGTGAACATCAACCCGGGTGGGGCCACGTCGACGGTCATTAAGTAAGCGACGTTTTTTGAATCGATGGAAAGGAGGCTATCGTAGCGGTAGCCTCCTTTTTTTTGTATTTGTAGCCGCGGCATCCCGGGCTGTGACCAGGGACAGGCCCGACAACGTGTCAGGCACTAGGCTTCCGGCTGAAAGGCCTGTTCCAGGAGAGGCTTCAGTTCGCCTTTCGACTGCATGGGACCGAGGACGTCGGTATCGCCGTAGAATTGGCCGTTGATGAACACCTTGGGCAGGGTCGGCCAGTTGGTCATTCGCGTGAGGACTTCTCGTTTTTCCGGACTTTCCAATACGTTGACAATTTCGTAGGGATATCCGAACTGATCGAAAAATTCCATGGTTTCGACGGTGAAGCCGCATTGGGGCGCGGTCTTGGTCCCCTTCCCGTAAATGAGGATTTTGTGTTCTTTCAGTTCCTGTTGAATCTCTTCTTCGACTGGATGTGCCATACCGTGTTTCCCTCCTATGAGCCATCCGTTGTTTCAGCCGTCAGTTCAAGCGCATGGATCCTGCCGTCTTTCAGCGGCTCGTCCAATGCTTGATAAATGAGACGGTGGCGATCTAATAAATTTTTCCCTTTGAACGCGTCCGAAACGATCCGGACGTTTAAGTGATCCATGGTTCCCGTTCGATCCGTCACCGTGACCTGGGCATCGGCTAATAGTCGCCGGACGTATTCCGTGATGGTTTGCGGAGTAATCATGATGCGCCATACCTCCTGTCAAGACACGAATCAGACTGCCCCATGATACTGAAAGCCCACGCGTTTCCGCAACGATGGCTGCTCTTCCCCTCTTTCGTACCTCCGCCATCACATGGCGCAGTGTTCTTTCTTTTGCCTTTGTCCTTCTCTGTCATCCTTGTATGTGTTCACTCATTTCCTTCGACTGCGCTCAGGACAGGCGTTGACAATGTCTGCTTTTCCTTCCCCGTCTTTGTCAGAC
>JAHRAK010000116.1 GCA_020027535.1 Nitrospirales bacterium | reverse complement strand
AGTTCGGGATTGGCCTCGTCCTCCATCGCTACGGTTGCCGGCTCCAAGGCCATGCCGCAGGACGGGCAAGTCGCGGGTTTGTCCGAGACCACCTCGGGACACATCGGGCAGATATATTTGGTGCCCGGCTTGGCCGGCGCCTCGTCCATGGATTGCGTGTACTTGCCGCTTAGATACCCGTCGGGGTCGCCGCGAAACCGGTCCTCGCACCGGGGATGACAGAAATAGTACGTCGTCCCCGCATGTTCGTATGTTCCCGCGGCGGACAGCGGATCCACCATCATGCCGCACACCGGGTCCCGGGCCATGGGGACACTGGCCATCATGAGTTCGCGGCGTTTCGCTTTTGGAGATGGGTCAGGTTGCATCGCAATTGGCCCTTCTGAACAGAAGACCGGAACGGCCTTCTAGTAAGATCATACCGGTTCCCGATATTTTTCTCAGCTTCAAAATCAAGATGGAGTTGGGGGGAATATCGTCCTGAACGAATGGAAGGATTGTAGATGTTCACTGATTCAGTAACAGAGTGAGAGGCTGATCACAAGAGAGGAACCCCCCTGACCCCCCTTATCAGGGTGGGCAACTCTAAACAGTCCCCCTGATAAGGGGGATTGAGCCTGTCCTGCCTGTCCTGAGCGTAGCCGAAGGAAGCCTGTCGAAGGGGGGGGTTGTCTTACAAAGGAGGGGAAAGGCAGGGCGGGAATGACAGAAAGGAAAAAACAGCAGTGAACACAACCGCTCTCCTGGTTTACAGAGACGGTACCGTGAGCGGGGCGTTTGGGAGGACCGGAGACACCTTTCCCACGTGATAGTTGTGACACGTGAGACACGAGTCTCCCGCTCGCTCCGGCGTATGACACGTCGTACAGACGGTTTTCCGCATCGCGTGAAAGTTGCCGGCGAAGGTCAATGGGTTGGTATTCCCGAACGCTTCCATGACCTCGGCTTCGGGGTTGAGCGTATGACACGTGAGACAGCCTTTGTTGTCCAGCAGGCTGAAATGGACCGCATGGACGAAGCGTGTCGCCCTCCGTTCATGAGGAACAGGACGCGCGGTCACCCAATGAATCCGTTTCCGTTGACCGGCTTGGGCATCGACACTGTGACACTTCATACACAGCCCGGGGGCTTTAGGGTTCGATAAGTGTGTGAAGATCGCCGCGGCTGAACGTCCATGTTGTGTTCCTGAGGCTCGAGCGGTGAAATCCAGCCATGCACACACGAAAGGATCGGCATGCCCGGTTGGGCGATAGAGTAAAACAAAATCCGAATCCTGACGATACCAGCCACCGATCATGACCTGCTTTTCACGTTCACGATCCATGAGGATCTCCTCTTCACTCTCACGATCTTCAGGCCGCACGACTGTCTCTCCAAGTCCGCGACTGGACACCTCCGTCCTTAAATTGGGCAACCATGCCCGCTGTGCGGCACGGACCACCTCCACCGGCAGTTGGCCGACCAAGTCCGCAAGTTTCCGTGTGCCGAGGTCCGTTGTCGCCTGAAGCCGATCCAATATTTCCCGTTGCCCCTTCGCGATCAGATTGTACAGCAGCTTTTTCACGGCCCACGTCATCCTTCCCACAGCTGCGACCTCTTCATCCGTGGCATCCGACAAATCGGTGAAATCGTCAAGCCCGGCCAAGAGGGCCAGATCTTCGGTAAAGGCCGGGTCTCCTTCCAGCAGCAACTGCATGAAAGGCGTAAGACCTTCTTCGACGTTGTCATCGGCCGGCCATTCGCCAACGGAGATCCCATGCTCATGCAGCGTGTCCAGATCCACTCCCGGTAAACGCAAGACCACAATACCTTTGGCCCCCGCCCGGCCAATGCCCTCGATCTGCTGAGCATGACAACTCGCGCAGGTGGTCTCAAAGGTTCCCGTTCGCATGGTTTGGCCCGCGCTATCAGGCGTATGACAGGCGGTACACGTTGTCGGCGCGTCTTTCTTGAATTCACCAAGAAAGTGTTTTCCGATATGGGAATTGTGATCGAAGGTTATCTGCGTACGCCGCTTGTAGGGGTAGTTCGAAAACGGCGGGTGTCCCTTGGCCAAACCCGAGAATGCCAGCGTATGGCAGGTTTGACATCGTTGCTCGTCCATCGCGGTCAGATTGAAATGTTTGCCTCGATGTTCCTTGTGGCACGTTGCGCAAGCCAATTGCCCCTCTCCCGTTTGTGCCAAGCCCGGCACCCAGGATGACAAAGCCAGGAGAAACGGCTTGTCGGTGGACTGAGACATCCGGCTCAGGCGTTCCGTGACAGCAGCCAATTCCTTGGAAGGACGACCGTGAGCCTCAAACGCA
>JAHRAK010000026.1 GCA_020027535.1 Nitrospirales bacterium | reverse complement strand
GTCAACGATTTGCCGTTATAGTGATCCGGGAGCAACCGGACCACTTTGGCTTGCGGGTCATAGTGATCGCCGAGTTCCGTGGTCTCGACCTGCACGTGCGACATCTCGAAGCGATCGAGCAAATGCCGCGCCAGTTCACCGCCAGTCCCCGAATAGTCCTCACGATGACCGCGATATTTGTTGAAGACCCATTTGGTCCACAACTGCGGCCCGATCAACACGGCCATGATCATGAGTAACAGAAGTACGCCTCGGATCATCGTGCCCCATCGTAAGCTTCCCCATTTCAGAGACATGTGATAAGTGGAGCTTTTTGGCAGAATAGGGTCAGGAGTTCCCGATAAAAAGATCACGATTTACGGAGATACAGATCGTTTCGATAGTACAGGAGGCGGATGCAGGGGGTGGGGTGAAGGAGGTTTGCCGCAAGCACGGGATTAGCGAGGCCACATTCTACAACTGGAAGTCGAAGTACGGGGGGCTGAGTGCCTCAGAGTTGCATCGCCTGAGAGAGACGAAGTGGAACTAGAGAAGCTCAAGCGGATGGACGCGAATCTGGCGTTGGAGAACCGGGCGCTGAAGGATCTGATCGAAAAAAACTTTAGGGACGCAGGAGAAACGGGAAGCGGTGAGATACCTGGCAGCGACCCACGGGGTGTCGATTCAACGGAGTTGTCTCAGGAGTATCGGAGGTTGGACAGAACAACCGGCCTCGTGGTCTTTCCTTTCAATTAGCCGGCATCAAATGTTTCAGATAGCCGAATCTAAAACTTGCAATCAGCCGAGCTAGAAAGTTACAATCAGCCGATGTCTGATCTAACGTTTTATCCGCGTTATATCGAACAGCGGCTCACCGAGGCGTTGGAGGATTCCCCGGTCGTCCTGATCCAGGGGCCGCGCCAGTGCGGCAAGACCACGCTCGCCCAAATGGTCTGTGCTCCGCAGCATCTGACCAGAAATGGGGATCGCTTGAACCGGGGTGGTCATCCGCCGAATGTGTTGACCGCCCACACTCGAGACTACACCTACATCAGCTTCGATGATGATGTCGCGCGCGTCGGTGCTGAAGCCGACCCGATGGGCTTTGTTGCCGGGCTGCCCGAACGGGTCATCCTGGACGAGATACAGCGGGTCCCTGCACTCTTTGCCGCCTTGAAGATGGAAGTCGATCGTCGGCGCGTGCCGGGCCGTTTCGTGTTGACGGGCTCAACCAACGTGCTGCGGGTCCCAACGATCCAGGATTCGCTGGCCGGTCGTCTGGAAGTGGTTCGTTTGCATCCGCTGGCGCAGGATGAAATCGCAGGCCAGTCGCCTCTGGTTTTGAACGTTCGTCAGTCCTCCGGCTTCCTTGACGCTTTGTTCGGCATCGGGTTCAAGATCCAGCGGACTGAACGGTTGGGCAAGCCGTTGTGCGATCGCATCGTTGCCGGCGGGTATCCGGCCGCCCTCGTCCGGCCACCCGGCCGTCGACGCGCCAACTGGTACCGCAACTATCTCGACGCGCAGACACAGCGTGACGTGCGTAACTTGGCCCGCATCAGCACGCTGGAGGCGCTCCCGAGGCTGCTCGCCCTGGCGGCTGCGCAAACGGCGCATCTGCTCAACGTGAGCGACTTGGCCGCGCCGTTCCAACTCAGCCGGCCTACCGTCCAGGACTATGTCGCGCTGCTTGAGCGGGTCTTCCTGTTGGAGAGACTCTCGCCGTGGCACAACAATCGTCTGAGCCGCCTCGTCAAGACGCCGAAGCTCCATATCGGTGATACGGGCTTGGCTTGTGCGCTGCTCGGGGTGGATGCTGCCGCGCTCGCCGTCGACCGAACGTTGCTGGGTCAGCTTCTGGAAACGTTCGTGTTCCAGGAGTTGAGACGCCAGGCAAGTTGGCACGAGGAATCCTTCACGTTCTTCCACTATCGTGACAGGGACAAGATGGAAGTGGACGTCGTCATTGAGCGCGGGACGCAGGCCGTGGCGGGAATAGAGGTGAAGGCAGGGGCGACCGTGACCCAGGCGGACTTGCGCGGCTTGCGCAAGTTGAAAGCCGCAACGGGCCGCCGGTTTGCCGGAGGTGCGGTGGTGTACGATGGGGAGACTTGTGTACGCTACGACGACAAACTCTACGCGGTGCCGCTTCGCCTGCTTTGGGAAACACCGATGGAGACGCCGTAACCAGAATCACCGAATCTGTGGTTGAGGCCGCCGTGCTTGACTGGCTGGACAGTCTCGGCTGGATCGTTGCGCACGGTCCTGATATTGCCCCCGACACACTGGCTGCCGAGCGTGTCGACTCCGGGCAGGCAATTTTGGAGCAGCGGCTGCGGGATGCCTGGCACCACAAGCGCGTGTATCAAATCTCCTGCGCGTGGCGGCTCAATTCCCGTTCCATATCAGTCGCGTTGCCGACGCTGTGCTGATCGGATATTCCAGTGACCCCCGATGAGTTACGCATGCAAAACGTTTGCCGATTTCGATCTGCGTGTCCTGATCGGATGAACCCTGACCTCAACTCGATGATTGAGCGTTGCCAGGATTTTTATCATTCGATCCATGGAAAAGCCCTTGAGGTCGGCGTTTCGGATACGGGTAATATCCGCCGGATCAATCCCTGTGATAGAGGCGGCCTTTCGTTTTGAAAGGTTGCGTGCATTGAGAATCCCAATAATTTCCGCTGCCAGTGTGGCGCGGGCATTTTCCAGTTCAGGATTGGGAAGGCCGACGTCTCGGAAGGGATTGTCACTGCCGCGTACGATTTCGATCTGTTCTTTTTTCATCCTATATACTCCTTTAACCATTGTATCCTGTCTTTTATAACGTCGATGTCTTGTTTGGGTGTTGAAATGCCCCTCCTTGATTTTTTCTGAAAGGCATGAATCACCCATAAGTCAGCACCTATCTGCACGGCATAGACGACGCGATAAGCACTGCTTTCGTGCCGTAGCACGATTTCCTAGACTCCGGACCCGAGACCTTTCATGGGCTTGGCAATATCGGCCTTTTGCCCTTGAGCCGCTATTTTGAGAGCGCGGATCATTTTTTGTCGGGCTTCAAGAGGGAACTTCTCGAAATCCTTCTGAGCCGCCTTGATCCATGAAATCACCCTCATTGGTATATGGTGGTATATTTACCACTGCCTGTCAAGGTGTGTAGGTCGGATTAGCGTAGCGTAATCCGACAAGAATCCGACAGAAGGGCGTTACTTCGTTCCGATGACCATGGATTCGGGACCGGCCAGGTGTTCGACGCGCGTTTCCCGAAAGCCGGCCTCTTTCATCCAACCGCAGCAATCCGCGCCTGTATAGTCGAATCCTCCCGTCGTTTCAATGAGCATCGTGAGACTCAATAGCAAGACGAAAGCATTTTCCCGGCGTTCGTCGTCGATGATCGATTCGAAGACCAGCAGGACGCCGCCCTCGGGCAGGGCGTCGTAGGCTTTTTGGATTAACGTCTTTTTCTGCTCCAAGTTCCAATCGTGCAGGATGTGACCCATGGAAAGCACGTCGGCGGAAGGCAGAGCATCGGAAAAGAAATCCCCGGGGATGAATTTGAACCGATCGCCGAGTCCGAACGACGCCACGTATTCTTTAAAGATGGGGCCGGTGACGGGAAGGTCGAAGCCTCCGCCGGTCAGATGCGGATGCGCTTTGCCGACTTCGACGATCAACCCGCCTTGAGCCGAGCCGATGTCGATCAACGTTCGATAATCCTGCCATGGGAATTTTTGGGCGATGGCTTTGCTGCTGCCCATGCTGACGTCGGTCATGGCTTGCATGAAGCTCGCCAGTTTGGCCGGATCGCTGTAGAGGATGTCAAAAATGTTTTTCCCGTCTTTGGATTCGTTCTGAGGCTGGCCGGTTTTCAACCCCTCGGTCAGGGAGCCCCAAAATCCATACAGCCGGTCGTTGGCCATGGCCAGAAATCCGCCGATATACGATGGCTTTGCTTTATCGAGATAGAGGTCCGTTTCCGGGGTGTTGGAGTAGAGCCCGTCACATCGGTCCAGCATGCCCAAGGCCACCAAGGCATCAAAAAAATCCAAAGCGCTTCGCTCGTGCAGGCCCAGTTGGTTTCGCAGGGTTGAGGCATCCATCGGCCCTTGTGCCAAAATCGTGAATATTTCGAGTTCGACTGCGCTTAGTAAGGTCTTGGATCCCCAAAATGCCATGCCCAGATGCATGATGTTTTCAGGAGTCGGGGGTTGGTTCATGTGTGTGCCTCCAAATGGAATATGGTGTGGTTGCTGAGCACTGCGGGACATTCGATTCTGCAATGACCTGACGTTGTATCGCGAACGAGTGGCAAGGATCAAGAATGGCCTGGCCGGCCTGGATGGACGTCGAGAGGGGAGTGGTTTTTGTCGTTGAGTGCCGAATGATTCAGGGTTACACTTCCGGGAGGAAGGACTCGGGCCATGACGGCAGTCGCTGAGTTTAAAAATACTCTTGGTCGGATTCACGTGGAGAATCTGGGCATTTACGTACACGTCCCTTTTTGTCGGGTGCGTTGCCGGTTCTGCGCGTTTTATATGGAAATGTCCAGGGATGACCGCGTTCAAACGTTCCTGGAAGGCTTGGATCATGAACTCTGCCTGTATGCGCGTGACGCAGGGCTCCGCAATATCCCGGTTCACACGATCTATTTTGGCGGAGGAACCCCGACGACCCTGACCTCGCAACAACTCATCCGGATGTTGAATGCCATTCGGCACTGGTTTGCGGTGGAAGACGATGCCGAGGTTTCCATAGAAGTTCATCCGGGAACGGTCACCCCCGAGAGTCTTGCGACACTCCGGCAAGCCGGGTTTACGCGGCTGAGCGTGGGAGGGCAATCGTTTGATCAGAATGAACTCCGGGAATTGGGAGGGCGAGCCTTTGGAGGAGGGGTGAGGCAAGCCATCTCCTGGGCTCGGTCTGCGGGCTTTACGAATATTTCGCTCGATCTGTTGTTTGGATTCCCGGGGCAGTCGATAGAATCGTGGCAACGGACCCTGGACGAGGCCGTTGCCGTATCACCGACGCATCTCTCCTGTTACGCCTACACCTTGGAAGAAGGTTCACCTTTTTATCGAGAAGTGATGCGGGGAAAGGGAGCAGAGCCTGACCAGGAATTTCAGGTCATATTGGAAGAGAGAGCAGTCGAACGTTTGGCCGCCGCAGGCTTTGAGCGATATGAAATCTCCAATTATTGTCGTCCTGGCTATGAATGTCGTCATAATATGCGGTATTGGCAAGTGCAGGCTTACCTCGGACTTGGTCCGAGTGCGCAATCCTGCCTTGGCCATGCCCGGTTTGGAAACGTGGCAAATCTGGAATGGTATGCCGATTCCTTGAAGAAAGGAACGTTGCCATTGGATGAGATGTCGTGTTTATCCCATGATCAGGTAGATTGTGAACGTGTCATATGGGGGTTGCGGATGTTATCCGGGGTGTCCGTCAGGCTGAATTCGATGGAGAACCATCAAGGCAGAGCCCTGCTCCAAATAATTCACCAATTGAAGAATGAAGGGTTGTTGCAAGTGGAAGGGCAGGAACGAGTGAAGTTGACCGATTTGGGTATTCGTTATGCCGATACCGTGGCTGTGGCATTACTGTGATGAAGAGTAGGTCGGATTAGCGCAGCGTAATCCGACAATAGCGTAATCCGGTAATTTCTCTGTACCGCACAAGCTGCACAAAAAACAGACAATGCGCTTTATGTTCCATGGTTTCTGAATGGAGGGATGTTATGAACATGGTGGTCCACATGTAATTAACAAAATTTGTGGACAGAATCGACCGTATTTCAAGCAACATGGCAGACCTGAGAAAACTAATGTATTAGATGAAGTAATGGCAAGAAAAGACTTATATATCAAGCTGATTATTCTAGTACAACAAGAAAACCCTTACTGGCAAAGGAGATGGGAGTCCGGAAAGTTTCAACTGCAGGATTGAAGCGGTTATTCGGATTTTGAGAACATTATCCACAGTAATGAAGGGGAGTTTGTCATGGTACGGATTGTACACTATCGACATCACCAATAAACATCAATGTCATATGAGTTGAAAAGAACATCTTTTATTGAGCGCCCAAGTTCCATAGAGTTCGGATACCCCATAGAATAAGAACGAACGTTCCGATGGCGATGGCAAACGTACCGATCAGCAATCCAATGGCGAACAGCCAGTCACCGGGAGTCGCGCGGGTTGTTCGTTTGCTGGTATAACGGCGTAACAACCGGGCATTTTTCAGGTTGCTTCGAAACCAGATTGAAAAGAGGTCGCCGATGCCCGGGATGGCACCGATCATGGCGTTGATGCCCATGTTGAAAGCCATCCGGACCAGCACGATTTTAGGCGCCTCGAGTTTGACGGCGAGGAACAAAATCGTGGAACCGATAAAATTGGCGATGCAGTCACCCAGACCCGGAATGAGTCCCAACAGGGGATCCAATCCGACGCGGATGGAAGTCCCGGGGATTTGAACGACTGAATCGAGAAGGCGGGCGATAGAATCAGCGGAATCGCGTAGCGCTTCTCGTTGCCGTTCCTGCTCGTCGTCGGGAACGAACTCAAGGGGTTGTTGAGGAAAAATAGGGTCGTCAGTCATGGAATCTCAAGAAAAATTCATGAGTTGCAGGGATTGTTTTAATAAAGCAGGCGGTTTGTCAAGACCAGGAAGGAATCAGGCCGTCCTGGCGTTCAACACGCATGCAGGGCCGTCCTCGAAGAACGTTCATCCATGACAAGTCCTCGCGACCCGACGCGTCTTTCCAAATCCAGGTTTCTTTCCGGCCTTCAATGCCATAAACGGCTATATTTGGAGATCCATGCCCCGCAGTTGGCTGTTGATGTTGATGACCGGCGCCGGATCATGCTGGATATGGGGAAAGAAATGAATGAAATCGCGCACCGGTATTTTCCCGGGGGCGTGTTGGTTGCCGAGAATCATCGTCATTCGGCTGCTGCCTTGGAACGAACGGCTGCACTGATGGCCGATCCGAATGTGACCACTATTTTTGAAGGAGCCTTTCAATTTGAAGGGACGTTGATTCGGGCTGACGTGCTTGAACGGATTGATGGTTCATGGAGGTTGATTGAAGTGAAAGCCGCCTCACGTGTGAAATCCGTGCATCTTGACGACCTGGCGGTGCAAACTCACGTGCTTCGAGGAAATGGCCTTAACCTGAGCGGGATTTTTTTGATGCACGTGAATCGACAGTATTCTTATCCAGGCGGGGACGTGGATCTGCAACGATTGTTTGTACTCGAAGACCTCACCGAGGCGATTGATGAACGATTGCCGGATATTCCCCCGCGCCTGGATGAGATGCGTTCGATGCTTAGCGAAAGCCGGGCTCCCGACGTCGAGCCGGATCACCATTGTCATTCTCCCTATGAATGCCCGTTCTGGTCGCATTGTACGGCTTCCAAACCGGCACGATGGATCTATATCTGCCAGGTGGTAAAGACGTCGTGCGGCGCTTGCGGCAACAGGGGATTGAGACCATCGACGAGATTCCTCCTCAGGTTTCTCTGCCTCACTTGCAACAACGTATGCGGGAGAACGTGGAATGGATTTCGCCAAAGCTGGCGGAGAGGCTTCAATCGGTCCGGTACCCGGTCCATCATTTGGATTTCGAGACGGTGATGCCCGCCGTTCCCCTGTATGCACGTACCCATCCCTATCAGCCCATACCGATTCAATGGTCGAATCATACGGAGGCGGAAGACGGGTCTTTGCGGCATACCGGCTATTTGTGTACCGAACAGAAAGATCCGCGTGAAGAAATCGCAATGAGCCTGCTGGCATCCGTCGGGGAGGAAGGCAGTATCTGCGTCTACTCCGAGTATGAACACTACATCGTGAAGGCATTGGCCGAAGCCGTGCCTCGCCTGCGGAAAGACTTGCTTCGAGTCGGGGAGCGCCTCTGGGATCTCTTGCTTGTGCTGCAAACCCATTATTACCATCCGGACTTTCAGGGGTCGCTTTCAATCAAATCCGTGCTGCCGGCCCTCGTCCCGTCATTGGATTATGGAGACCTGGAAATCAAGGACGGCGCAACCGCATCGGCCATGTACCATCGAATGATGTTTACCGTGACCGATTGGGTCGAACGTCAACGTTTGGCATCGGCGCTTCATGCCTATTGCGAGCGGGACACGTTGGGAATGGTGGAACTTCGGCGCGTTCTGTCACAAAAAGTGAAATCGGCAGCCACGTTGTAGGCCGGAGAGGAGAAAGCCGGAGTAGGTCGGATTGGCGAAGCGTAATCCGACAAGAACGTCACCCGGCAATTCCGGCTGTGAATGAGAGAATGCAGACTATTCGTTGACCGATTCCCCGCACCTTGTTAGAATTCCTTTGCATGTCAATCACTTGAGCGTGCCGGGGGATTGAGTTTTGGTGTGACCGTCCCTTCCTCCCCTCAAGCATGCGTATCTTACTTACACCTTCACGGTACCTTTTTATGATCAGGATTTTAGTGTTGCATGGCCCCAATCTCAATATGCTCGGTGTACGCGAGCAGGAGATGTACGGGGATCAGACCCTTCAATCGATCAATGCCCAACTCATGGAATTGGCGCAGGCCGAAGGCGTGACCCTTGAGGCAAAACACTCGAACAGCGAAGGAGAACTGGTATCGTGGATTCAAGAAGCCCGAGGCCGGTTCGATGCGATCGTGATCAACCCTGCGGCCTATACGCATACCAGTGTTGCCCTTCGGGATGCCATATTGAGTGTCACCTTGCCGACGGTTGAAGTCCATTTATCGAATATTCACCAACGTGAGGAATTTCGCCAACGTTCCTACTTGGCCGGAGTGGCCATCGGCCAAATCAGTGGGTTTGGCGCGTTGAGTTATGAACTCGGGGTTCGGGCGGCCATTGACCACGTCAGAAAGGCCCGGGGCAAACAGTCGGGGTAGGTCGGCATTGTAAATGTTCACTAATTCGCTGATAGAACTGAGGGACGAATCGCACCAGATGAGACGCCTCCCACCAATCTGTCATTCCCGACATTTTCAATCGGGAATCCAGGTTTTTTTGTGTCCCAAGCGGGGCCGCACGAAGGAGGGGCAGAAGAGAAAGACACTGGATTCCCGCGTGCGCGGGAATGACAGATTCGGGCTATTTTCATACCAATGACAGCTATGACATAGGGATTTTTGTACTTGTGAGAGAAAGGATACGTGAATCGTGATTTCAACCGCAGAATTTCGAAATGGTGCCCGGATGGAGTTGGAGGGTACGCCGTATTTTATCGTGGAATTTCAACACGTGAAACCCGGCAAGGGCGGTGCGTTTGTTCGGACCAAGTTGAAGAATTTGAAAACCGGACAGGTTCTGGAAAGGACGTTTCGGTCAGGCGAAAAATTTGATGAACCGGATTTGGAGGAATGCGAAATGCAATTCCTCTATTCGGCCGGTGATTCCTACACGTTTATGGATACCTCGTCCTATGAGCAATTTACCTATCAAAAAGACCAACTCGGAGACGACACTGATCTTCTCAAAGAAAACACGACCGTGGATATTGTGGTCTACGAAGGAAGCCCTATCTCCATGGTATTGCCGATGTTTATGGAGTTGGCGGTCGTAGAAACAGACCCGGGTATTCGAGGGGATACCGCCTCGGGAGGAACGAAGCCCGCGACGGTTGAGACGGGAGCGACCATTAAAGTGCCGTTATACCTGGGGACCGGTGAGGTGATTAAAATCGATACTCGGACCAGGGCGTACGTCGAACGCGTCCGGGCGTGAGGCATGAACAGCGAACAACGAAAAGACATTCAAGAACTGGTTGAAATTCTGGCTAAGCAGAATTTGAACGAGATCGAGGTCCAGCGCGGGGATGTGCGTATCCGGATACGACGTGAATCCGCCGCCACGGTGAGTGTGCCGTCGCCTTCTTCTACGGAATCCGGTCAAGGACCTGACGCGTTCGCAGACTCTGGCGAAAAAGATTCGTCCCGATTCTTGACGGTTACCTCGCCCGTTGTCGGGACGTTCTACCGGTCATCGTCACCTGATGTCGAGTCCTACGTGGAAGAAGGAGATTTGGTGAGCAGGGGGCAAGTCCTGTGCATCGTCGAAGCCATGAAACTGATGAACGAAATCGAATCCGAAGTCGATGGTCGAGTCGTCAAGGTCATGGTCGAAAATGAGGCAGGCGTGGAATATGGACAACCCTTGTTTGTCATCGATCCTCTTCCGTAAATCCCGTTTACTCCACGAGGAAAACCCGTGTTCAAAAAAATTCTGATTGCGAATCGTGGAGAAATCGCTCTTCGAATCATCCGTGCCTGTCGGGAACTGGGGATTAAGACGGTCGCCGTCTTCTCTGAAGTCGATGCGCGTTCCCTGTTCGTGCGCCATGCAGATGAGTACGTGTGCATCGGACCGGCCGACAGTGCCTTGAGCTACCTGAACATTCCCAACGTGTTGAGCGCGGCGGAAATCACCGGGGCCGATGCCATCCATCCCGGATATGGGTTTCTGGCGGAGAATGCGCATTTTGCCGAGGTCTGCGAATCGATCGGCATCACGTTTATCGGGCCGACCTCCGAGCATCTCGCCCTGCTGGGCGACAAGTCCAAGGCTCGAGAAACCATGCTCCGGCATGGGATTCCCGTCATGCCGGGCAGCGAAGGTGAACTGCGTAACCTCGATCATGCCGTGCAGGTCGCAGGGGAGCTCGGATACCCCGTGATGGTGAAGGCGTCGGCCGGAGGAGGGGGACGAGGCCTGCGGGTCGTCAGTCGCGAAGCCGAGTTGGGGAAAGCCATTTTGTCGGCCCAAGTGGAAGCGAGAACGGGGTTTGACCACGACGGCGTCTATCTTGAAAAGTATTTTCCCGAACCCCGGCACGTCGAAATTCAGGTGTTGGCCGATGAACACGGGCACGCTGTTCATTTGGGAGAGCGAGACTGCTCCATCCAGCGCCGCTACCAGAAGTTGGTGGAAGAATCCCCATCTCCCGTGGTGGATGACTCGTTGAGACGCGAGATGGGGAACGTTGCCCTCAAGGTTGTCAAAGCCGTGCAGTATCGGAACGCGGGCACCGTGGAATTTTTGCTCGATCAGAATCGAAAATTTTATGTCATGGAAGTCAATACCAGGATTCAGGTCGAACATCCGGTCACCGAAATGGTCACCGGCATTGATCTCATCAAGGAACAAATCCGCGTGGCCGCCGGGATGCCGTTACGATTTCGACAGAAAGATATTCAGTTGCACGGCCACAGTATCGAATGTCGAATCAATGCCGAGTGTCCGGAGACCTTTGTCCCGAGTCCCGGCGTCGTCTCACGATTTCACGTTCCCGGGGGGGCGGGGATTCGAGTGGATACGGCCTTGGAAGCGATGGACCAAGTCCATCCGCACTATGATTCCATGATTGCCAAGGTGATTGCGCATGGCCAGGATCGTGCGGATGCTCTTGCCCGGGCGCAACGCGCACTCGATGAATTTACCGTGGAAGGGATCAAAACGACGATTCCGTTGCAACGACTCATCTTGCGTGACCCCGATTTTCAAAAAGGTGGAGTATCCACGAATTTTCTCGACCGGTTGTTAGCCGGCCGTATGCTTTAGCACGATCCCGTGTCACACCCTTCCCTTTCCGGCGTCTATCTGTTGTTGGATGAGCAGTGGGTTCCCCGGCATAATCTGTCGTCCGTCCTGGAACTGGCAGCCGGGTGTGGTATCCGGTTGTTTCAATATCGAAACAAGACCGGATCCCCGCGGGACGTGTTTGCCAAGGCCGGGGAATTGCGAGAAGTTGCCGCTCGCTCAGGTGCCTTGTTCATCGTGAATGACCGGTGCGACGTCGCCTTGGCGGTGGAGGCGGACGGGGTGCACTTGGGCCAGGAGGATCTTCCGCTGGATTTGGCGAGACAAGTCATGGGACGCCATAAGATCATCGGAATCTCCACCCATCGACCCGAAGAGGCGATGCAAGCGACCCGGGGAGGCGCGGATTATATCGGATACGGCCCGCTCTTTCCCGCAACGACCAAAGAAGCTCACGCGGCGCCCGTGGGGCTTGCCGGCTTACAGGACATTCGTGCGCTGACCTCGTTGCCGGTGTTTGCGATCGGAGGGATCACCTTGGATGCCCTGGAGGAGATCGTCGACTCCGGAGCGAATGGCGTCGCCGTCGCCTCCGCCGTACTCGATTCCTCGAACATCGAGCAGACGATGCGTGACTTTGTCAGTCATTTTCCCGCACCATCCTCGCCACTTCACGAATAGTTGAATGGTTCGCGAGTTTCATGATGCCCTCTTCCCACTGGTAGGGGCGAACCTGTGTGTTCGCCCTCAGGTGGGGTTGAAAGGGGAGGGGACCCGGAACCGGCACGTCGCTGATTTCGCGGATCAGCTTGACGGTGGACGCCTGCTGCTCTTCCCGGGTTGTGTCCGTGTGATTGAGCAGAATCCCTGCAATGGGAATGCCTGCCTGCCGGAGCCCCATGAGGGTTAATCGCGTATGGTTGATCGAACCCAAGCCGGTTCGACTCACGATAAGGCAGGGAAGGCCCAGAAGCTTGATCAGGTCGCGTACGTCTTGTGTTTGAGTCAGAGGCACAAGAATGCCGCCGACGCCTTCCACCAGCGTATAATCATGGTGCATGGCAAGGGTCCGGTAGGCATCGAGGATCGCTTCAACGTCGATGAGTTGTTGAGAGATTCGCGCTGCTTCAAGTGGGGCCATGGGTGGGGGAAAGCAATAGAGACTGCGCACGTCCACGTTCTTGCAAGGCGCAAATAATTCCTTGAATCGGTGCCCGTCCGAAGTCGGTTCGTCCGGCGTGGTGCCCGTCTCGACGGGCTTCATGATACCGACCGTGCCTCCGGTTTGTTGCAGGGCCATACCCAAGG
>JAHRAK010000045.1 GCA_020027535.1 Nitrospirales bacterium | reverse complement strand
TATGGACTTCATCCGAACGTCCAAGTGGAATTTCTCGCCGAGGCTGAAGGCATTCGAATACAGAAACGCGGAACCGGGTCCTCGAATCCTTTTCGTGCGCTGAGGGGGGTCGTGAAAAAACGACTGGCCGTCGACCGGTATATCGAAGAGATTCGAGGGCGCTAGTCTCCCGACCGGATAAAAATGGCGTTCTCGATTCTTTCGAAGGCGTTGGTGTAAATCCTGACGTCCAGAATCGGGGTGTCTCTTCGGCTGTTCTGGCCATGTGTTGAGGACGACTGTCTCGTCACCACAAAATTCAATCGCACCCGCGCCCTGTTGCCGATTTCTTCTATGAACGCGGTCGCCACCGTCTGTTCAACACTCTGAGTCGTTGTAGTTGGTTGACCCCCTAAGACACCCCCTATGACGCCGATGAAGATTTCCGCTTCCGGGCCGACCGACGTGTTCTGCGATGCACTTTCCGCATTGATGAATCCGGTATTCAGGTCTGCGTTTTTGATCGTGTACCCCAAATCCTGAAAGACCGAGACGACGCTGGCGAACACGATCTTCTTGGGAGATTCAAATTCCCGTGTTTGGATGCTTTGAATTTCCAGCGGGGTCATGGGAGGTTTCTGTTGTTGGACTGTGCATCCGGCAAGGGTGAGACCGACGGCGGTCAGCATGAGCCATACGTTTGTCAAAAACACGTTCACGTGGTCCTCCTGCGGGATGTATCAGCGTGGTCGATAGCGGTGTGGTCGGAGCTCTGTCAATTAGAACTTGGATGTCCGGCTTCGGAAATCACTCACCACGTCGTTTTGATCGAATTTGATGATCAGGGTAATCATGCTCGAACTGCTTTCGAACCCTGATGAGCGTGAATTTTGGCCGGCGAGAATAATCGTCCAATAGCCTGATTGGCTTGAGGATTGAGAGATCTGCGCCGCCCGTTGATACGTCCAGACTTCGCGTTCCGCTCCGTCACGGGTAGTGATGTTCGGTGCTCCGAAATGCTCCAGGACCTGGGCTTTCGTCGTCTGCCCGACGATCAGGTTCATCTGGACGTTTCCCTGTGTGAGTTGGGAATTCCGCTTGGTTAATGGTTCAGGCGGGGTGACACATGCGCCCAAAGTCATGACGACACTAAGGATGAGCGGTAGTTTGTGTATGTGTATCATCAATTTCTCCCTGTTCGCTAATGGTGCCGAAGCCGGGGACTCGAAGTCGCATGAGCTGAAGCCCGCTCATGCTCCCACTAGGGGGCCACGCCCCCTCGTGCCTCGCCTGCGGCTCGGTCACCCCATGAAGGGGGAACACCCCCTTCAAAACCCCCGTTCGCGTCCCGCCTTCCTAAGTTATGTCATCGAAAGGATTTCTGATGGGTGACGATTATGCGAAACGTCACGCTAATGGTGCCGAAGCCGGGACTCGAACCCGGATGGGTTGCCCCACACGCCCCTCAAACGTGCGTGTCTACCAGTTCCACCACTTCGGCATGACAGGATTATAGGTATGGGTTCAAATGGTTGTCAATCAACGTAACCTTCGGTAAAATTGACAAATTGTCCTGGTGATGGTCCAAATACTTTCATGTCTGATTCTTCTCACCACACGCCTTCCGATAGTTCTTCCCCCGGCAACATTGCGGCATTTTTTGATGTCGATAATACCCTGATTCCCGGTCAGTCCATTGAAATTCATTTTGTACGATATCTGTGGAAGAATGGATTCTTATCCAATCGCGTGTTGATCGACAGCGCGCTCTATTTACTCTTCAATCTCCTTGAGCTTTCCCTAAGGCCCCTACGGGAACGAAAAATTTACCTGACCAATAAACGACCGGAAGGCGTCGAGCCCCTGGCGAAATGGTTTGTGCGCTCGGAGATCTGCCCTCGATTGTCCTTGCAAGGAACCGCAGCCTTGGCCCAGCATCAACAAGCCGGCCATCAGGTGGCGTTGGTCAGCGGGACTCCGGAGTTCCTGATCAAACCTCTGGCTCATTATCTGGACGTGCCGAACGTCCTGGCCGCACAATTGGAAACCAATGAGGACGGCTATACGTGTCGGGTCCTTTCACCCTATCCGTACGGTGAAGGCAAGCGGCGCCTGCTTCAGACGTTCGCGGACAGTCATGGTGTGAATCTTGCTCAAAGCTACGCGTACGGCGACAGCCCCGGCGACATTCAGGCCTTGGAGTCCGTTGGGCATCCCCTCGTGGTCAATCCCATTCGCGGGATGGCGAGGATTGCGCGTCGGCATCGATGGCCCACGACCGTGTGGGCGTAACGACCGAAGCCAAATCATGGAGAATGGGCTGAAGGGATGACGACACGAGTTCCCACCTCTCCGTCTGCCCTGCGCGTCACGGAAATTTTTCATAGTATCCAAGGGGAATCCACCCGCGCGGGGGAACCGTGCGTCTTCGTCCGCTTAACGGGCTGTCCCCTCCGATGCACGTGGTGTGATACCGCCTATGCGTTTTACGGAGGCACCGACATGAGTCCGGAGGCCGTGGTGGATGAGGTCAAACGTTACGGTTGTCCGTTGGTCGAAGTTACGGGTGGGGAGCCGCTTGCTCAACCGGCGGCGTTTGAGTTGATTACGCGTCTGTGCGAGGAACGTTTTGAGGTGTGCATCGAAACGAGCGGAGCCATCGACGTCGCTCCGGTTGATCCCCGGGCGAGCATCATTTTGGACGTCAAATGTCCCGGCAGTGAGATGGACGACCGGATGCACTGGGACAATCTCCAGGCGATTCGTCAAAAAGACCAGGTTAAATTTGTCATCAGTGACCGCCGCGATTACGATTGGGCCGTTGACGTGGTCAAACGGTATCGACTCACGGAGAAGTGTCCCGTGTTGTTCAGTCCGGTATTCGGAGCACAAGAGTTGCGACCGCTGGCGGAATGGCTTCTTCAGGATCGATTGCCCGTGCGCTTACAGGTTCAATTACATAAGTTTATTTGGGATCCCGACA
>JAHRAK010000034.1 GCA_020027535.1 Nitrospirales bacterium | reverse complement strand
TTTTATCCTGAATGATCGAACTGATTTCTTCCGCCTTGATCTGCATGCCTTACCCCTTTACCAATTGAGCCCGCATCTTGTGGAGCCGGCCTCTGACCGTACTGTCATAGACTTTACTCCCGATTTTTATTTGGACGCCTGACAGTAAGGAAGGGTCGGATTGAAAGTCCACCTCCACCTCCCTCTTCGCCGTGGCGCCTAACTGCGCGAGAATATCCTGTTTCATGTTGTCGTCAACCGGTTGCGCCGAGACGACGACGATCTGTTGCTTGCCGCTTTGCCGGATCATCAATCCCTTGAAGGCCTCGGCAATTTCCGGCAAGAACCCTATCCGATTTTTTTTCAACAATTGCTCACAGAATCGTCCCATCAGCGGCGGACAGCCCGTCCGTTCACACAACGCGGTGAGGACTTGGAGCTTTTCGTCCAGGGTAAACACCGGCGAGGCCAGGACGTGCTTAAACGCAGCAGAGTCCTTCAACGCCTGAGACAGAGCCTGCAACCCGTCCTGAGCAGCCGCCAGGTCCTCATGGCGTAACAGGCGAAAAAACGCCTGGGCATATCGCCGTGCTATGGCATTTTTCATCATGAATCAGTTGTGAAGAAAAAGACAAAACCCCGGTGCTTGCGCTGATCGCGCAAAAAACCGACGAACGGTATCACGTGAAAATCCGGGTGTCAACCGACGGGGGCAGAACGGTCTGGAGAAGAGGCTTTCAAGCGCAGGTGGGCTTGGAACTTCTTGGAGTTTCGCTTAATGCCGCCGAATTCCGGTGACGCTCGAATGGCTCGATGATCCCGCCGCCCAGGATGCGGTCGCGTTGATAGAGGACCAGCGACTGGCCGGGACTCAGGGCTTGTTGCGGTTCCTGGAATTCTATGGAGAGGGTTCCTGCAGTGTGAGGCTGAGCCTGACCGGAGACTGCCGGCGAGGCATACCGGTATTTGATGGCCACGTGATCCAGGGTTTCAGGCAAGGCGTCAGCCAACCAATTCACATCGTGAACCGTGCACGTTTGCCGGGAAAGGTCTTCCGCGCGTCCCAGGACGACCGCGTTGGTTTCGGGGTTCACTTCTTTGACGTAGAGGCGTTCGCCGAGTGCAATCCCCAACCCTTTTCGTTGGCCAGGCGTATAAAAGGCAATGCCGCGATGCTCTCCGATTGTTTTGCCTTCCGGATCAAGGAAGGGGCCCGGCCGCAGAGCCTGTGGCGCTTCCGCGGTTAAAAACGTGCGATAATCGCCCTGGGTGACAAAACAGATTTCCTGGCTTTCTTTCATTTCATCGGCCGGCAGGTCCAACTCTTCCGCACGCTTCCACACCTCTGTTTTTTGAAGATGGCCTACGGGAAACAGGATCCGGGGAAGCCAAGCCGCGGGGAGCCTGTACAAAAAATAGGATTGGTCTTTCTTGCCATCCGCACCTCGAAAGAGGCCAACCCCCTCATCCACCGGTAACACCCGGGCATAATGCCCGGTGGCCACGAAGTCGGCTCCCCTGGCTTGTGCCAGTTCGTATAACCTCCCGAACTTCACCCGTTCATTGCATCGCACGCACGGGTTGGGGGTGGTCCCACCCAAATAGCCGGCAATAAAATCATCCACCACGTTTTTGCGAAAGGTCTCCCGGGTATCGACCACTTCATGTGGAATGCCTAGTCGCTGCGCCACGTGCCGGGCCAGGCCGACTTTGCAGCAGCCCCGTTCTTCCCATTTTTTCGTCACCGCCGTGTTTTCATCTTCATGTTCCCATACTTGCAGCGTCACCCCTTTCACGTCATAGCCCTGTTCCGTCAGCAGTAACGCTGCGACTGAGCTATCGACGCCTCCACTCATCCCGAGAAGGACCGTTGGTTTGGACATCACGTAGTCGGCTTCTTGAGCGTTGACTTCAGCTGGCCGAGAGACCACGGTGGATCGTTTCTACCTCGCCGGATTGCGAGGAGATATCTTCAAGCCCGCTGGCGCCCATATCGCACGTGCCATGGAACAGGACTCCCTCTTCCACAGAAAAAGAGGGAGTACGAATACCGCCGATCAGCACGGCTGGTTTCAGCAATTGGACCTTTTGGGAGGCAACAATATTTCCTTCGATCTTGCCGCTGCAGATCATGCTTTCACAGGAGATCTCGCCCTTCACGACCCCGCTTTCACCAATAACGAGGGTATCTTGCGAAACAATTTGACCGTCAAAATGTCCGTCGATTCGGATGCTGCCGTCGAATTTGGCTTTTCCTTTGAAGTCCACACCTTTTCCAAGAAACGTGTAGGCACCTTCCTCAAAAATCGCTTCCCATTTTTTGTCTTTTTGGTCGTCTGTTGTCCCCCACATAAGACTGCCCTCTCATTATCAGGACCTCGGCTTGGAGCTACGGCTCACCCGTCCTCATGACCGCACATCGCTCATCCTACCGGCCCTGTTGGATTGTTATGATAAAATCACGTCGACAATTCGTGTCAAATCCTCCTGGGAATAATATGCGAGAACCAATTCACCCTTTTGCCGTTTCGAGCGAACCACAACTTTCGTTCCCAAATGTTTTCGGAGGCGATCTTCCACGTCGGCATGGAGGGGATTCCCTGCCGTTCGGCGAGACCTCGCCTCTCCGGACCGTTTCTTGACCAATTGCTCGACCTGTCTGACGGAAAGCTGATCGCGAAGGATTCGCTTGGCCAGAGTCAATTGGTCTTCCACATTTTTTATGCCAAGAATGACTTTTGCGTGCCCCAATGTCAATTGCCGGGAGGCCACCATGCCCTGCACTTCAGTGGGCAAGGAGAGCATCCTGCAGATATTGGCGACCGAAGCCCGGTCGCGCCCGACCCGTTCAGCCACGGCTTCCTGGGTCACCCCAAAATCGTCGATCAGTCGGCGATAGGCCTTGGCTTCTTCAACCGGATTCAGATTGCTTCTTTGGATATTTTCAATTAGGGATAATATAGTAGATTCCTGGTCGCTTGATTTTCGGATCACCGCGGGGACGGCCGGCAGTTGCGCCAATGTCGCCGCGCGGAACCGCCGTTCCCCTGCAATGAGTTCATAGCGATCTTCACTCTTTCGCCGCACAAGGACGGGCTGAAGAATCCCGTGCTGCTTGACGGATTCCACCAATTCCCGGAGCTCTTCTTCGACAAACGTTTTTCTGGGCTGATGCCGGTTCGGCACAATGTGCGCCACGGGAATCA
The DNA here is from genome assembly GCA_020027535.1 of Nitrospirales bacterium. GTDB lineage: Bacteria > Nitrospirota > Nitrospiria > Nitrospirales > UBA8639 > Bin75. The sequence goes on along the minus strand of JAHRAK010000034.1, from coordinate 5,237 downwards.
TGTGAATCGTGTGCCCGGTCTCCTTCGTTTCGCTCTCCGGCAACAGGGCTGCGAGGCCTTTACCCAGGGCTTTCTTTTCCATTTGCCAAAAACTCCTTTGCAAAATCCATATAGGCCTTGGCGCCTATCGATGCCGAATTATAGAGCAATCCGGGGCGTCCATAACTCGGGGCCTCGGCCAAGGCCACGTTTCTCGGTATGATCGATCGATACACTTTATCAGGGAAAAACTTTTTGACTTCTTCCGAGACTTGTCTGGAAAGGGTGAGCCTGGCATCACACATTGTCAAGAGTATCCCCTCGATCGATAAGGCCTGGTTGAAGCTGCCTCGCACCCTCTCGATCGTCGACATCAGCCGTCCCAAACCCTCCATGGCATAATATTCACATTGAACCGGGATCAGCACCGATTGTGCAGCGGTCAGCGCATTCACCGTCAGAAGTCCCAAGGCCGGCGGACAATCCAGAATGATGAAATGATACTGGTTGGTCATGGTCGAGAGAATATGCTTTACTCGTTCCTCTCGATGGATGACCTCGGCCAATTCGATTTCCGCTCCGGCAAGATCCGGACCGGACGGTAAAAGGTCCAGCTGCGAAATTGAAGTGGCCATGATCGAATCGGCGGCCGGAATGCCGTTAAACAAACAATCATACAGCGTTCGTGCCGGCTGTTCGACGCCCACCCCGCTTGTGGCATTGGCCTGGGGATCAATATCGACCAGCAGGACCTTCTGTTCGCACAACGCCAGTGCAGCCGCCAGGTTTATGGAGGTGGTTGTTTTTCCGACCCCGCCTTTTTGGTTCGCTACGGCGACGATTTTATTCATCATGGGCTTCAATGTTCCACGTGGAACAATTTCCTGGAGACCGGCTATGCAGGGCCTACAATGCTGAGGATCCTTGTTCCCAACCCGAACGGCAATTCGTAAGGTATTTCATTGACCACGGAAAACCCTTTCAGCGCGAGGTCTGAGAGCAGGGGTTCGGTCCGGCAAAACACACATTTCCCGGATTCGGACAGTATCGGGGTAACATAGGCCAAACCGACATCGAATCTCAATGCTTTCATGAACACCCAGTCAAATTTTTCCTGAAATTCCGGTTTCTTTGAAAATTCTTCGATCCGACACGGTTCCACTCGAACGTTTTTCAAGCCAAGCGAACCGATAATATGATGAAGAAACGCCACTTTCTTCAAATTCGGTTCGAGCAGGGTAACGCCCTGTCGAGGGGAAACGATGCCTATGGGAATCCCGGGAAACCCGGCCCCGCTTCCGATATCCAGAATCGAACTGGAAGTGTCCGGCGAAAAAACCCTGGCGCAGGCCAGGGAATCGATGAAAAGATTTCCGACCATTTCCTCTTCCTTCTTATGGCCGGTGAGGTTCGTTTTCTCATTCCATTTCATAACCTCTTGTAAGTAAAGCACAAATTTATCGATTGTTGTCTGGTCACAGGCCATCTCGATGGCCGTAAGCCCGTTCCGAAAGAGTTCTTCAAGCTGCTCGGTTTTCATCATTGTTCCACGTGGAACATTCCAATGCCCCACTCCTGTCATCCCCGACGTTTGTCATCGGGGATCCAGTCAGAAAAGGGATCCAGTGTCTTCTGTCTTTTCCCTGCACCCGGACTACTCTACAAGCAACAAGACTGGATTCCCGATTAAAGATGTCGGGAATGACGGATTGGAAGGGGACTTGCAGGAAACGACTGAAATATCTATGCGACGTTCGCCGACCGCTGGGATCGTTCCAAGGCCACGAGCAATAACGAAATGGCTGCGGGGGTCATGCCGGAAATTCTCGAAGCCTGCCCTACTGTGGCGGGTCTGACTCTTGACAGTTTTTCAGCCACCTCGTTGGAAAACCCGGTCACCCGGTCATATTGGAAGTTCGCGGGAATGCTTTCCCCTTCCAGTTTTTGAAATTTTTCAATCTGTTCGAGTTGCCGTTTGATATACCCAGCGTATTTTATTGAAATTTCAACGGCTTCGCCGATTTCCGTGTTCGCCGGGTCCGCTTCACCGGCTATTTCCATCAATCGGGCGTAGTTCACTTCAGGGCGCTTGAGTAATTGCGCCAGCGTGGCGCCGGGATCGGGTAATTTGTGCTCTATCCGGGTCCACCGCTCTGCCTGTTCCGGCGTCCATGGGAGGCGGGTCTGCGACAGGCGATGCATTTCCTTATCCACAAGCCGTTGTTTTTCTTGGAATTTTGCATACAGATCGTCAGACACCAATCCCAGCCGGTCCCCTGTTTCCATCAGCCGCTGATCGGCATTGTCTTCGCGCAATAAAAGCCGGTATTCCGCCCGAGAGGTAAACATCCTGTACGGCTCCCTGGCATCCTTTGTGATGAGATCGTCGATCAGCACGCCGATATAGGCCTGAGACCGATCCAGGATGAGCGGCGGTTCCCCCTTGACCTGCAGGGCCGCATTAATCCCGGCCATGATGCCCTGGGCCGCGGCCTCTTCATACCCGGAAGTCCCGTTGATCTGGCCGGCATGGTACAGGCCCTGCACGTTTTTGGTTTCCAGCGTCTGATGGAGCTGGTACGGCGGAAAGTAGTCGTATTCGATGGCATACCCGGGCTTCAACATGGTGGCGCGGTCGAGTCCGGGGATGGTCTTCAGGACGGCGGCCTGCACGTCCACCGGCAAACTGGTCGAGATACCGTTGGGGTAAAAAGACGGGGAATCCAGTTCCTCGGGTTCCACGAAAATCTGATGTTGGGTTTTATCCTCAAACCGGACGACCTTATCCTCGATCGACGGGCAATACCGCGGCCCCGTGGAATCGATCGCCCCCATGTACATCGGGGACCGGTCCAGGTTGTTGCGGATGATCTCATGCGTCCGTTCATTGGTATACGTGAGGTGACAGGAAATTTGCGGGTTCGTGATGCGCGATGTCCGGAATGAAAACGGGCGGGGCGGGACGTCGCCGGGCTGCACACCCATGACGTCGAAATCAATCGTGTCCCGATGCAAACGCGGCGGCGTACCCGTTTTCAAGCGCCCGACTTCAAACCCGAAATCCCGCATGCAATCCGAAAGATGTTCCGCTGGGGCTTCTCCGGCTCGTCCGCCGGGCATATGGCTCATGCCGATATGCATCAACCCCTTTAAAAACGTGCCCGACGTAATGATGACCGCCTTGGCGTGGACGGTCTCCCCGGAATCAGTCACCACCCCGCGGATGGCGCCGCCTTTGGTCAACAGACGATTGGCTGTACCCGAAACGATTTCAAGGTTGCGCTGGTGCGCCAGCGTGTCCTGCATAGCCGTTCGATACAAGGCCTTATCGCACTGGACGCGCGTCGCCCGCACCGCCGGCCCTTTCCTCGTATTCAGCATGCGAAATTGAATGCCGGCTTTATCCGTATTGCGGCCGATCTCCCCGCCCAGCGCATCGATTTCCTTGACCAGATGCCCTTTGCCGATCCCGCCCACCGCGGGATTACACGGCATGTGTGCGATCATATCCTGATCTATGGTCAGCAGGAGAACCTGGCACCCCATCCGGGCCGCGGCGAGCGCGGCCTCACATCCGGCATGCCCGCCGCCGATGACGATGATGTCACGTTCAAATGACATAGATATTATTACCTAGTAATTACTTTCCTATACAGAAATCCTGAAATATCCGGTCCAGAATGTCTTCGGTACTGACCGCGCCGGTGATTTCTCCCAGCGAATCGAGCGCGGCTCGGATATCCAGGGCCACGCATTCTCCGGATTCTTTTCGTTCAAGCGAACGCATGGCCTCTTCGATGGAGCGGTGCGCCTGCTCCAGGCTGGCCTTGTGTCGCAGCCGCGTCACGAGAACGGACGGGCTCGCTTCCAAGCCTTCCTTGAGGCAGACACTTTGAATGACCGACGTCAAATGATCAAGGCCTTCGCCTGTTTTGGCCGATACTTTGACAAACCGTGCCGCTTGTCCCTCACCCTGGCTCGGACCCTCACCCTGACCCTCTCCCAGGGGGAGAGGGGAAAACGCCCGGGATTTGGGGAGATCCATTTTGTTCATCACCAGCAGATGTCTTCGGGAGCCGTACGTTTTGAACACGGCGCGGTCTTCGTCGGTCACGCCCCCCGCGCCATCCACAACGAGCAGCAACACGTCGGCTTCTGCAATCGCGTCCTCGGTTCGACGGATGCCTTCTCCTTCGATCCTGTCCTGCGTCGGCCGCAGTCCTGCCGTATCCAGCAAGCGCAAAGGGATTCCCCGGATGTTCAATGACTCGTCGATGACGTCGCGGGTCGTGCCGGGTTGATCCGACACGATTGCGCGGTCCAGTTTCAGCAGCGCGTTGAGCAGGCTCGATTTGCCCACGTTGGGGCGGCCGATGATGGCGACCTTGATGCCTTCTCGAATGATGCGGCCTTCTTCATAGGACGCGATCAAGCGCTCCACTGCCCGTTGCGTGTCCGTCAAGGCTTGTTGCACTTCAGCCGCCTGGATGAAGGTAATATCCTCTTCGGCAAAATCCATCCCGGCTTCCACGTGCGCCAGGACCCGAATGAGTCTTTCCCGGAACGCGTCGATTTCTTTTGAGAGGGACCCGCGCAACAAGGATTGGGCGGCTTGCAGGCTCCGCGAGGTCGTGGCTTGAATCGTATCGAGCACCGCTTCTGCCTGGGTGAGATCCAACCGGCCGTTTAAAAAGGCTCGTTTGGTAAACTCTCCGGGTTGCGCCAGCCTGGCCCCGTGCCGGATCAGGCCGTGGCAGGTGGCCTGCAGGATCCACGCCCCGCCATGGGTCTGAATTTCCACCACGTCTTCGCCCGTATACGAATGTGGCTGGCGCATGACGACGACCAGGGCTTCGTCGATGGCCGCGGCTTGCGCCCCAGCCTGACTCGGACTCTCACCCTTCCCCCTCACCCTACCCCTCTCCCACCAAGGGGAGAGGGAAGTGGGACCCTCACCCTGGCCCTCTCCCGGGGGGAGAGGGGATTCCGGGTACAGAACGTCGCTCAAATACAGGCGGTGACTTTCCAGTTGTTGCAGGGGCTGCCGGTTGCGGGGACGAACGACGTGAGCGGCGACTTCAATGGCATGCGCGCCGCTGACCCGGACGATTCCGATTCCCCCTTCCCCGACGGGAGTGGCGATCGCACAAATGGTATCCTCAACCGAGCTTTCCATCAGAGAACACCTTGCCCTGAGCGTAGTCGAAGGGTTGTGGGCTTATTCACTCGCTTGTTGTTGCGATTCTTTTGATTTTCCC
>JAHRAK010000136.1 GCA_020027535.1 Nitrospirales bacterium | reverse complement strand
AATCCACGTCTTCGTCCCCCTCACCCCAGCCCTCTCCCTCCAGGGGAGAGGGGGTTTGCTCACAGGATGTACCGGCTCAGATCCTGATCCTTCACGATCTCCTTTAAATGCTCATGCACGTAGGGCGCATCGATCACCACTTTTTTCTCTTCCAGTTCCTGCGCCTCGAAGGACACTTCTTCCAGCAACCGCTCCACAATCGTGAAGAGCCGGCGCGCGCCGATGTTTTCCGTTCGATCGTTGACCTCGACGGCAATGGCCGCAATGGCGTCGATCCCCTCCCGGGTAAAATCGAGCGTAATGCCTTCGGTTTCCATCAAGGCCTGATATTGTTTCACCAGGGCATTCCGGGGTTCCGTCAGGATGCGCACCAGGTCTCCCCTGGTCAAGGGTTCCAACTCGACCCGAATGGGGAACCGGCCCTGCAACTCGGGAATCAAATCGGTCGGCTTGGCCACGTGAAACGCCCCGGCGGCAATAAACAGAATATGGTCGGTCTTCACCGGCCCGTATTTGGTATTGACGGTCGCCCCTTCGACAATCGGCAGCAAATCCCGTTGCACGCCTTCCCGTGACACGTCGGGCCCCATGTGTTTCTCCCGGCCTGCGATTTTATCGATTTCATCCAAAAAGACGATGCCGGATTGCTCGACCCGTTCGATGGCGTCGCGCGTCACCTCGTCCATGTCAATCAGTTTCTGCGTTTCCTCCTGCGCAAAATATTTCAGAGCGTCGGGAATTTTCATGACCCGGTTTTTCTTCTTGCCGGGCATCAATCCTCCCAGCATGTCGCGCAGATGATTTTCGAGGTCTTCCATGCCTCCGACGTTGGAGATAATCCCGACCGGGAGCCCGCGCTCCTTGATTTCGATTTCCACGGTCCGGTTATCCAGCCCGCCTTCCCGTAATTGCTTGCGTAGCTTTTGTCGCGTGGTGTCACCCAACGTCGGTTGCCCCGGCCCATTCTCCTGCCCCTCCGCGGTTCGCGACGGACTCGGAGGAAGCAACAGATCGAGCACGCGATCTTCGGCCATGTCTTCGGCCTTCCGTTCGACTCGCTGAAGCGACGAACTTTTCACCAGGTTGACCGACTGTTCGATCAGGTCGCGGATGATCGATTCCACGTCGCGCCCCACGTACCCCACTTCGGTAAACTTCGACGCTTCGACTTTAATGAACGGCGCGTCGGCCAGTTTCGCCAGTCGCCGGGAAATTTCCGTTTTGCCCACGCCCGTCGGCCCGATCATGACGATGTTCTTCGGAAAAATTTCCTCGCGCAGTTCCGGGCTGAGCTGCTGGCGGCGCCATCGATTTCGCAAGGCGATGGCCACCATCCGTTTGGCGTCGCGTTGTCCGATCACGTACCGGTCGAGGACTTCGACGATTTCGCGAGGAGACAAGCTATCGAGTTTCACCGCCGGGGCGTCGGGATTCATGAGGGTGCCTTCAGTTCTTCGATCATGATTTCGTGATTCGTGTAGATATCAATGCCGCCGGCAATACGCATGGCCTTGTCGACGATTTCCCGCGGCGTCAAGGAAGAATGGTCCATCAGCGCGCGAGCCGCAGCCAGCGCATACGGTCCGCCCGACCCGATGGCGAGGATTCCGTCTTCCGGTTCCACGACGTCACCCGTACCGGAAATGAGAAAGGACCGATCCATGTCCGCGACGGCCAGCAGCGCTTCGAGGCGTCGCAACACGCGATCCGTCCGCCAGTCTTTAGCCAACTCGACCACGGCCCTGGTCAGGTTGCCTCGATATTCTTCCAATTTCTCCTCGAATTTTTCAAATAGGGTAAAGGCGTCCGCCGTGGCTCCGGCAAAGCCCGCAACCACCTGATCGTGATGGAGACGGCGAACCTTGCGCGCGTTGGCCTTCATCACCGTGGTCCCGACCGTCACCTGGCCGTCGCAGCCCATGGCCACGGTTCCGCTTCGACGAACGGACAGGATCGTGGTGGACCGGATCTTCATGACGATTTCCTCGGCGTGGCGGGCGTCGCGGGCTTTCCCGCCTTCACGTTTCCGGACCGCGGATGGGCTTGATCGTACACTTCCATCAAGCGATCGGTGGCCAGGTGCGTGTATTTCTGGGTGGTGGCCAACGACGCGTGTCCGAGCATTTCCTGGATGACCCGGAGGTCGGCCCCCTCGTCCAATAAATGCGTGGCATAGGAATGCCGAAACGTATGCGGGGTCACGGTCCCCACCTGCAAGCGGTCGGCGTAACGCCGGACGATCCGCTCCACGCTCCGGACCGACAACCGGCCGCCTCGATTGTTGCGAAAGACCGGGCCATCCGCCGGCTTCACTTTGAGGGGCGAGGCCGCGTCCTTGTCCGTGGCCGGATTCGCCCGAACCGGTGTCACCGCGAGATAATCCCGGATCGCCTCGACCGCCACCTGCCCGACCGGCACGAGGCGTTCCTTTTTGCCTTTGCCTTTCAACCGCACCATCCCTTCATCAAGACTCAGATCGCTCCAATTCACCCCCACCAACTCGCTCACCCGCGCGCCCGTCGAGTAGAGAGTTTCCAGAATAGCCTGATCCCTGGCAGAGCAGGTCCCCTCATCGGCATCAGGAGACTCGATCATCCGCTCCGCCTCGTCTTTCGTGAGGACCCGGGGCAAGCGTTGCCCCAGCCGGGGGGAACGAACGTTCGCCACGGGATTGCTCGGAACCTCCCCGCGGCGGTGCAAAAATTTGAAGAAGCTGCGCAGCGTCGCAAGTTTCCGCGCCTGCGACGACTTTTTATCCTTTCGCTCGGCCAACCACATCAGAAACCGGCGAACCAGGGACGCATCAATCCCGGCCGGCTTCGGCAGCGCATCCGTGACGGTCTTCAGAAAGGCCACAAATTGTCGCAGGTCAGACGCATAACTGCGAATCGTTTCCCGGGACGCGCCTCGCTCCACGTCGAGATACGTCAGGAAAGTGCGGATTGCCGTTTCCATGTTTGCCACTCTTCAAGGGCCCGTTCGTGGATCATGCGACGCTTTTGTTCTTTGTCCCCCACGTTCACGGGAAGGGGCGGGAACAAGCCGAAGTTCGTATTCATGGGCTGGAAATGCTTGGCGTCGCTGGTCGTAATATAATGCAGCAAGGCCCCATGTGTCGTGGCCAAGGGAGGCGTCACCAATGGCAGATCAGCCAACGCCCGCCCGGCGTTGATGCCCGCCAGGCCGCCGGTGGCGGCACACTCGACGTAGCCTTCCACCCCGACGATACAGCCCGCCAACCACGTGGTTTCGGACGCCTTCAGTTGCAACGTGTTGCGCAACACGACAGGGGAGTTCACAAAGGTGTTCCGATGTACGCTTCCATAGCGGAGAAATGCCGCCCGTTCAAGGCCCGGAATCATCCGGAACACACGTTTTTGCTCCGGATAGGTCAGCTTGGTTTGAAACCCCACCATGTTATAACACGAACCATGGCGATTTTCCGCACGTAACTGGAGTACCGCGTGCGGCCGGACGCCGGTACGCGGATCAACCAACCCGACGGGTTTCATCGGGCCGAAGGTCAAGGTCTGCTTTCCGCGTTCCGCCATAGCTTCAATGGGGAGACAGCCTTCAAAGTAGGGAACTTTTTCAAAGTCCTTCGGTTGCACCTTGTCCGCAGCCATCAGGGCCTCGTAAAAAGCCGAATAGGTTTCTTCATCCATCGGACAATTCAGATAATCCGCGCTGCCTTTTTCATAGCGTGACGCCCGGAACACTTTATCCATGTCAATGGACTCGGCATCGATGATCGGCGAAATCGCATCGAAAAACGCCAGGTTCGTCTTGTGGGTGAGCGCGGTCAGGGCCTGCGCCAGGCTCTCGGATGTCAAGGGCCCCGTGGCCACGATGCACAGGGCATCAGCGGGAATCTCCCGAATTTCTTCTCGAATGATCCGGATATTCGGGTGGGATTCCAGCGTCATGGTGATTTCCCGCGCGAAAATCTCGCGGTCCACGGCCAGCGCGGCCCCCGCGGGCACGCAGGCTGTTTCCGCCGCCCGGATGACCAGCGAATTGAGCAGCCGCATCTCTTCCTTCAAAATACCCGGCGCACTGAAGGGGTCCGTGGATCCCAACGAATTCGAGCACACGATTTCCGCCAGCTGATCCGTCTTGTGTGCCGCCGTCCCCTGCTTGGGTCGCATCTCGTACAGGGTGACCCGGGCTCCGCGTTCCGCCGCCTGCCACGCCGCTTCCGACCCCGCCAGTCCTCCACCTATGACCACCACGTCATCGCGCATCACGCGTTGCTTCTCCAATCCAAAGAAGTCAATTCGGCGCTCCAACTCCACCGCACCCGAAGGCTGATGATCTGAGAAGTGAAAAAAATAGGATAGACAAATATAACATTATTCACGAAATAAATTCCCGTCTTCTGGCGTGGCCGAGAAGCGGAGCGGACTCTGGAGATTCGGCGAGCACTGTTTGAGCGAAGAGGTAACTGTTTACCTCGGAGCGAGTTGCGCAGCCGCCGGAGTCTGCGAGCATCGCAGGGACCCGGAGGGCCACGCCAGGGCGGAAATGGTTTTGGGCACTTTTGCCGAAACAAAAGGGCTTCGTCGTGCAGGGGCGAAACCCCTGCTATAAAAGATTCAAAAAATGAGAGACGTTGTACTAATTTCCCGGAAGAAGTAACGACAGATTTCGACAAATGTTTTGGGCTAACCGATCGGGAATTTCGGTATGGCGAGGGATGGCTTCGACCGAGCCAGTAGCAGGATTGGTCCAAAGTGAATGCGCGCTACCTTCACGCTTCAAGTAGCAGCCGTATTTGCGCAAGCGGCGAAGCAAGGCGCTCCGTTTCACCCAAGAGTCACCGTATCTCGAATCGCTTCAGGTGGGGTTCCTCGGAGGGCATCTTCGCGACGATCTTGCAAAATGAGGGCAATAGCATCAGCAAGACTGCTCCTTGCTTCTTCTTTTGTCTTGCCTTGTCCATTCGCCCCGAGAATTTCCGGGCAATACGCAATAAACCATTCCTCATCTTGTTCGATAATCGCCGTGAATTCGTTAGGCATCGCACACATCCATAACTCACCAGTCTGTTTGATCAATACGTTGAACGTTAAAGCATTCTCTAGACATTGTCAATTTTCAGGTAGTGGTTTTCCCGCCTTTGGACGCGGCTTTGCCGCGGAAGCAAATTTGACTGCTCCGGCTCCGCCACGTTCGAAGGCTGAAAATCCAGATCTATTTGGCCTTTCGGGGACTCACCTGTTTAGAGAACGTCTTATCCAGTTCGGCAAACGCCACCGCCGCCAAGGCTGACGTATCAATAACCTTCACGGTCATCCCGGTCTTTTCTCACGATCGTCACCGATTCCTTGGGAGTGCGTAAGCCCTGTTGCCGTAATTCTGCCAACAGACTTTGTGGGAAAATCTTGTCCTGCTGATTCAGGCTGTCTCGAAGCATCTGATCGATGTCGCCAGTTGAAAAATCATGGCGAGTCGCCGTACGAACCACGTCAAGTTTCTTTTTCGCGTCGGTCATCGGCACTTGGTGATGCGCGGCCCGCAACGCTTGCCGCACCCATTCCGACACCGTCATTTGCTGCCGCTTGACGGTCCGTTGAACGTCACGCATTTCCTTGTCGTCAAGGATCACTTGCAGTCGCTTACTCATACCTATGAGAATAGAAATGGTTCCCATCATGAGTCAAATGTCCGCAGGGCTTCCCCTGAACAATCACGGCGAAGGTCACGTCGCAGGGGACGTAGGGAGTGTGCGTTCGGTTGACGAACCAAGCTTCGCGCTTACGCTTCCCGTGGCTTCAGGCCCAGTTCTTCCACGGCTGGTTTCAATGCTTGCACTACGCGTTCGTGACAGAACCCGTTGCTCGCCAGCAGGCCGTGTGTGTTGGCGAGTTGCTCCTTGACGGAAGCCTCCGGTGACCGGTTCTCGCCATAGATCAGGGGCTGGCCAAGGATCGTGGTAAATGCTCCGCCCGCGGCCCGGAGGATCGCTTCCGGGCCACAGGAATCCCAGAGTTTGGTGTAGGGACCCGGCTCCAGGTACACGTCGGCCTCTCCCTTCGCAATCAGTCCGATTTTTAGTCCGACGCTTCCCGATGGAATTTCGTTTCCCACGCCGAGAGCCCGGCTGATCTTTTCGACCATGGGATGTCGATGCGACCGGGAGACCGCCAGGGTGAGCGGTCTTCCGGCATCCTGTTCCTTTATCACCAAGGCTGTTCGGATGCCCCCTCGTTCCATCCACGCCTCACGTCCCACGTCTCCAGCATACAGCACGTCTCCCTCGGGGCGATAGACCACACCGAGTTGCGCTTGCCCGTTGACGGCGAGTCCGATCATCACGGAGAACTCTCCGTTCCTGGCGATAAATTCTTTTGTGCCGTCCAGCGGGTCTACATACCAGACACGACCCGAGGCCGGGAGATCGTCAGGGGGAGGGCTCTCCTCTGCCACCACGATGTCCCGGGGGAACGCCTCTTTCAGGCCCGCCACAATGAGGTCGTTGGCTTGCCGGTCGGCCTCGGTCACGGGATCGTTGTGACCTTTGGACGCCACCGCAAAGTCCGTGGCGTACACGTCCATCACGGCCCGGCCCGCTCGTCGAGCCAATTCCACGGCCACCGACATTTCCTTGTTCATGTGTTCTTTCATTCTGTTCGTTGCCAATTTCCCCCTCACCCCAGCCCTCTCCCACGTGGGGAGAGGGGGTCTCTTTGTGATGGGTTTTCGAATCCACTGGACCACGTGAGGAGGACAGGGGAACACGAGCACCGTATGCGTGGACGCGATGGTTTAGATTGCACGTCGGGAAAGGAGCACGTGTGAAGGCTCAGGGCCGCTTACGCCCCAATTGCCCTTTTGGAACCGTGATGCAGGAGTTTTTGGCCGGCATCCATCAGCGCCTCTACCTCCAGAGGAGTCGATGCCTCCGCATAACAGCGCACCAACGGTTCAGTCCCGGAAGGACGGAAAAGAAACCAACTCCCGTCTTCCAACACGAGCTTGCATCCATCCAGGGTATTGACCTGCTGAACTGATTTCCCTGCCAGATCGGAAGGCGGCGCCTTCTGAACCTTGAGCAAATTTTCCTGCATCGCGTCCGTGAGCGGTTGGTCATGGCGCGAAGAAAAGACCGGGCCCACTCGATTAAACAAGTCTTCCCGGAGTTCTCCGAGCGTCTTCTTGGTTCGGGCTATCATCTCGGTCACCAGCAGGCAGGCCAGAATCCCGTCCTTTTCCGGTACGTGCCCCTGAATCGACAGACCCGCACTTTCTTCGCCGCCCATGCGGATCTCGTCCTTGGCCAAGAGTTCCGCGAGATATTTGAATCCGACGGGGGTTTCCCGCACGCCCAATCCGTGCTTGTGGGCCACGCGATCGATGAGGTGCGTGGTGGCGACGGATCGTCCCACGTCTCCGGTCCAACGTCTGGTCGTCGCCAGATAATCAACCAGTAACGCCAAAATGACGTTGGCATCGATAAAGCTGCCGTCCCGGTCCACGATGCCGAATCGATCGGCGTCCCCGTCGGTGGCCAACCCGATATGGGCTTTTCCTTGTTTCACCGTTTCTTGCAGTTCCGCCGTCGTCTCTCGCGTGGGTTCAGGACGGAGTCCCCCGAAATAGGGGTCGCGCCAATAGTGCAGGACCGCCATTTTCGCCCCGGCATTCCTGAGGAACACATCCAGATAACCGCGCGACGTTCCGTACAGGGGATCCATGACCACACGCAGGTCGGCCTCGCGGATCGCGTCCACGTCGATATGCTTCCCCAGCGCAGCCAAATAATCGGGACACGGATCAAAGAGTTGCACCATTTGCGTTCGCTGGGCCTTTTCCCACGGGAGCCATTTGACGTGTTCCCCGTGCAACAGATGCACCAGCCGTTGTTCGATGGCGCAGGTGGTTTCAGGAAGCGCAGGACCGCCCCACTCCGGTGTAAACTTGATCCCGTTGTATTCAGGAGGGTTGTGGCTGGCGGAAATATTCAACCCGCCGGCCAGGTTTTGCTGGAGCACGTGGCACGAAATGGTTGGAGTGGGTGTTTCCCGGTCACACAGGAACACCGACATGCCGTGGCCTGCAAACACCTCAGCCGCGACTCTGGCAAATTTTTCACCAAGAAACCTGGCATCGTAGCCGATAATCAGGCCGCGGTGTCCGATTTTTTCTTGTTTCAGGACGTGGACGATGGCTTGAGCGACGATGCGGACGCTCTGAAACGTAAAGTCTTCCCCCAGAACGGCTCGCCACCCTGATGTTCCAAAGGTAATTTGTCTCATGCAGCCTTACGTGCTCTCTTGAGCCGGATACTCGGAGACATACCCTCCAAGGGTAGCAAACCTGGTGTCCGAAGACCACCCTTTTTCATCGGGGCGATGCCGGGCGTATCGCCAAACAAGCACCATCGGGAACAAAGTAAAAGAAAAGCCCACGGATTCATAGACCCGTGGGCTTCAAAAGAACCCGGCAACGCCCTACTTTCCCACAGCCTCGCAGCTGCAGTATCATCGGCCCTGGAGGGCTTAACTTCCGTGTTCGGGATGGGAACGGGTGTGGCCCCTCCGGCATGGTCACCGGGAATATGATGATCGCTTTCCCCTCGAGAATTCATGATGGGACGAGACCCGCGGCTCGCGTCTGCATCCCTCATGTTTCCCGTCGTTGACGTCCCGCTAGCGGGAGGTCATGTCTATCAGAAGTAAAATGATGTTAAGTCGCACGGCCGATTAGTACTGGTTAGCTTCAAGCCTTACGGCTCTTCCACATCCAGCCTATCAAACTCGTCGTCTACGAGTGGCCTTTAGGGAGGTTACCCTCCGGGAGATCTTGTCTTGAGGCTGGCTTCCCGCTTAGATGCTTTCAGCGGTTATCCAAACCGGACATAGCTACCCGGCGCTGCCGCTGGCGCGACAACCGGCACACTAGAGGTCCGTCCATCTCAATCCTCTCGTACTAGAGACAGACCCTCTCAAATCTCCTACGCCCACAACAGATAGGGACCGAACTGTCTCACGACGTTCTGAACCCAACTCTCGTACCGCTTTAACGGGCGAA
>JAHRAK010000131.1 GCA_020027535.1 Nitrospirales bacterium | reverse complement strand
CTCGCCGCGAGTAGCGCCTTCCGGGAGCCGGTGGCCGGGCCGCTCTGGGCTGCGCGGCGGTTGGAAGGCGCTGGGGGCTGCGCGGCGGTTGGAAGGCGCTGGGGGCTGCGCGGCTGTTCTCACGTGCCAACGACGCCCTGTATGGCAGCCAACGTGCCCAGGATTTCCTCCGACAGAAAAGCGGCGACAGATGAGCATATGAGGCGCCGGGAGCAAAATCAGCCCTTAAGTCATAATTTTGATTTGCATTCGACCCTTAATATGATAATCTATTGTTTGTATTAATCTTTTTGGGGAAAATCTTCGTCCGGTGTAGGAATGCTGAGGTGGTCAACGTGGTGGCATACGGATTCGAGACGAGTGGTCCGAAGGGGTGCATAGCATGAGCCCTCATCAAGATTTTTCATCGACGTGGGAGTGGGTTTTAGGGGAGGCCATGATGGATTTGACGGCCGCAGAACTTGCCCTGTTAGAAAAGGACTATCCTGCATTTCAGAAATCTCACCAATCGCGAAAGTTTGCCCGACGGTCTGATCCTGAAACCAGAACATCGCAAATTGATGATGGCGACCTCAACTCGTCTGCAGAACGCACTGCAGACGAGTTAGATCGTCTGCCAATTTGCTGCGATAAGGGTTGCCTGACCACTCTGACAGGTAGAGAGATACTGGAGCGACGACTGAGTATTCAAAAGTTGAAGGGTCGTGAACAAGACATTGTCCTCCTGACTCATCTGGTTTTAGGCCAACACCATGATCTTATGTCGCATATTCGTCGGAAGCGATCTCGGATTATTTACCGATTTGATCGGGCAAGAGAGGTGTGCAAAACCGCTTTCCAATACATATACCGAGTTGGAGACACTCGTCTGAAGCGGTTACAAAAGCTGGCGTCGCAGGGTGAATTCTCACCCCATCTCCATGGGAATACGAATCATGCTCCGTCTAATTTGTTGCCGCAGCCGGATGTCGATCGATTGATCAAGTTTGTGGAAAATGTGGTCGAGATCCATGGGCTGCCTCTGCCAGGCGGGATGCGAGCGGGTCATCGAGAGACCCTTTTACCATCGGATTTTTCTTATGCCTCAGTGTGGAATGAATATAGGGCCAGTATCGGTGATCTTTCATCAACACATCGACAAGAGTATCGAGTCATCGGGTACGACTCTTTTCGCAGCATTTGGCAGCAATCATTTCCATGGGTCAAGTTCCAGGGCAACCGATCTGATTTATGTGACTATTGTCAGGAGACGAAAGATCAGCTGCGATACTGTGAAAGTGAAGAAGAGACGCAGCGTTTAATTCTTCGTTATCACGACCATTACCAAGACGTCCAAGCAGCCCGTACGATCTATCGGGATGAGGTCAACGCCGCTAAACAGCAATGGAATTCATTGTCGAAGAGAACACGTGAAGCAATCCTCAGCCATCTTTCCGAGCCTGAGAAATTTCAGGATCAAAGTCCTTGTCGGTTAAAGATAGCCCTACACTACTCTTTTGATTATGCTCAACAAGTTCATTACCCATATTCTTCCCAGCAAAAGGGGAAGGAATATTTTATTACGCCAAGAAAATGTCAAGTGTTTGGTGTGTGTGCTGAAGCCATTTCGCGACAGGTCCTGTTCTTAACGGATGAAAGCGAAACGAAAGGCAAGGGAAGTGTCGCCGTGATATCCATGCTCGATGCGTTTTTCCGTCTTCATGGACTCGGCGAATGTGACGCTCACCTTCATGCGGACAACTGTGTGGGCCAGAATAAGAACAATTACCTGATGTGGTACCTGATGTGGCGAGTCATGAATGGACTGCATGAAAAGATTACCATCACGTTCATGCCTCCTGGCCATACGAAGTTTTCGCCCGATTCCTATTTCGGCTTGTTTAAGATCAAGTATAGGAAGTCGACGATTGACAGCTTAGGGGATCTCGTTGAGTGTGTGAGCCATGCATCTGAGAGGGGAGTATTAGTCCCTCAGTCTTACGGCAAGCATCTTGGTTTTCGAGAACCCATCTATGAATATCGCAATTGGTGCCATTATCTGGAGCGGTTTTTCAAGCCAATAGACGGTATAACGGATTACAACTATTTTACCTTTGACAGTCAAAGACCTGGATGGGTGAGCTTAAAGACGAAGATGAACGAGGAATCTGAGGATGTATTTTTGTTAAAGAGTAGAAGATTTCGGTTTCAACATCCTGTTGACTACCCTCCCGCGATCGCCCCCGATGGGCTGTCTGACGAGCGCCAGCAGTATCTTTACAAGCACGTTCGCCCCCATGTGGCTCTTCGCCATAATTTAGGCCGACTCTAAGTCCTTGCACAATCTGCTAATATCCGTTTTTTCCGGTTGTGTTCATTTCGCAGCCCAAAGGCCCGACGTTGAATCAGCTTAATCTTGTTGTTGAAGCCCTCGGTCATCCCATTGGTGTAGCGATGCCGAATGTAGCGCGCAATCGGTTCAAACCACCGACTTAACGTACCCGCCACGCTTTGGAGCGGTTCCAACGCACTCTCACGCGCCCGCTCAATCAGTTTCCAAAGCGCGGCGCGAGCCGGTTTATCATATTTGCGCTCGAACCACTTACGCAGGTCCTGCACCCAGTCAATCACTTCACGCAGCTCAGGAAAGCGCCGACGCCAGTCGGCCCGCGCGATCAATTCGTCCACCTCGAGCTGATTGGGCAACTTCAGCCAGCGTTTGCGCAGTTTTTTGAGTTCTTTGGCTTCATCTGGGTTGAGTTGTTTTTGCACCGAACGTAGCACCCCATCGAGTGCGCCCACTGCCTGCTGGACCACATGGAAGCGGTCAATCACTTCAACCTGATCACCAAAAACCTGGTTGATGGACGAAAAAAACGACTTGGACATGTCCAACACCACGACTTCAACCCCGTCAAGTTCTGCTTGCGGACGACGTTTGAACCACGACACGACATCCTCAACCCGCCGACCTTTGAACGTGGTGATGGGTCGACCTTTGTCCAAGTCAACGACGATGGTGTTGTAGCGATGCCCCTTGCGCCTTGAGTATTCATCAATACCCAGGGCTCGGCCAAGCTTCCTGGGTCGTCCGCCACGGCTCTTTTCAAACGTCCAGCGAAACACCGTGCGCTCCGAGAGGCCATAGCGACTCGCCAGGTCGCGGCACGGGCACCCGTGAAGGAATTCCTGGCGCACTTGATCGTAAAGCCGCTCAGTCCACTTGACGTGGTCGCCAAACGTCTCACTTTTCTCCCACGGCCGATGGTGGCAATCCGGGCACTTAAAGCGTCCAAGACGTAGCCGCAAGGTGAGCGGACGATCCAAGATGGGCAAATCGCGGATGCACCGCTGTCGACCTTCTTTGATCCGAGCACAGCTTCCCTGACAGCGGGGGCAGACGAGGTACGTGTCTCGGCGCTCAAGACGCAATTCGTGTTCGTGGGGCCTGATCACTTGGCCGGTCACCCGGAATTCTGGTAGTCCAAGCCAGGGTTCGATACACTGAAAGTCCATGCGCGGGGCTCCTCTCTCTGGATTGCTGATTTCCAGTATTTTGCGAGGAATCCTGCGCGTGTCAATATCTGTTCTAAACCGCCTATTATCAATCCTATGCGCTAGCCTAATACTTGGCGAAGAGCCCCCCATGTCAGAAACCCTCAGAAGCGCGATCTAATCTGCCCGAAACCGCCTCCATAATATAAGGGTCGATTTCGCTTATTATTTTGTACTTAAGGGCTGGTTCTGCTCCCGGCTCCTCAAATGGTGGCTCAAGAGCTCCTGTGACGCCATGACTGAGTCAAATGACAATGCCGACCGGCGTCGACAGCTCGGTATCGACCCTGCCACCGGGCGCTACCGCCCTCTGGAGGAACAAGCCGCATTGAGGTTAGAACAGCGTGTGGGACCG
>JAHRAK010000110.1 GCA_020027535.1 Nitrospirales bacterium | reverse complement strand
TCCCTGACGTCGGATTCCAATTTTTTCCCGTGCTCCAACGCCCCGGTCCCGGTCAGGGCTTCGATGCGCCGCACCCCGGACGCGATCCCGCCTTCGGAGAGAATACGGAACGAGCCGATCTCTCCCGTATGTTGGCAATGCGTTCCCCCGCACAGTTCCTTACTGAACTCGCCAATACCCACGACCCGCACCCGTTCACCATATTTATCACCAAAAAACGCCAAGGCTCCGGCGTGGACCGCCTCCTGAATACCCATGACGTCGGTCCGGACAAGCGTGTTGCCTAACACGTGAAAATTGACCATCGATTCGATTTCTTCAAGGTCTCGGGTACGCAGGGGCTTGAAGTATGAAAAATCGAAACGCAACCGGTTCGGGGCGACCAACGAGCCATACTGTTTCACGTGAGGACCCAACACGTCACGAAGCGCCGCGTGGAGAAGATGGGTGGCGGTATGATTCCGAGCCGCGCCATGCCGGGTCGTTGGATCAACCGTGACAGCCACCGGCTCGCCCTTGCGAACACGCCCGGACACGACTTTTCCCTTGTGAAGAAAGAGTTTGCCGCCGACCTTGGTGGTTTCCCGGACGTGTATCCGGCCCTCCCGGCCCGTCAACGTCCCCTGATCCCCAACCTGGCCGCCACCTTCGGGATAGAAGGGGGTCGCGTCCAGGACCAGTTCCACGTCATCCCCTTCCACGACTTCGTCCGCCAAGGCCTCTCCCTTGAGCAGGGCCTGCACCACACTCTCGGATTGAAGCGCCTGATACCCGAGGAACTCCGTGGGATGAAGCCGTTGGGCAAGTTCGGTGATGAGGGGCTTCTCCTGTTCCGCGACGAAAACGGCCGACTTGCGCGCCCGATCACGTTGCGCTTCCAACGCGTGTTGAAAGCCCTCAAGGTCGGTAACCAACCCCTGTTCACGAGCGGCTTCTTCGATCAAATCCAATGGAAAGCCGTACGTGTCGTAGAGTTTAAACACGCTCTCGCCGTCCAAGGCCCCGGCCGTGGCTTCGGTGACCATGCGATTCAGGATGGGCAACCCCTGATCCAACGTGCCGATGAAGCGTTCTTCTTCGCCTTCGACGACTTTGCGACACGTGTCACCCGCCTGGGCCAGTTCGGGATACGCCCCTTCCATTTCGGTCGCCACCGTGCCGGTCAACTCATAGAGAAAAGGTTCGGTGACGCCCACAAGCCGGCCATGCCGTGACGCCCTGCGTAAAATTCGTCGCAACACGTAGCCCCGGCCTTCGTTCGACGGAAGAATCCCGTCCGCGATCATAAACGTGATGGCTCGCAAATGATCCGCAATGACCCGCAGGGAACGGTCAGCGGCTTCATCCTTGCCGTACCCGCAACCCGTTCGGCCGGCAATCGCCGAGAGCAACGGCATGAACAGGTCGGTCGCATAATTGCTGTCGACGCCCTGGACCACGGCGGCCAGCCGCTCAAGGCCCATGCCGGTGTCGATACTGGGTTTCGGCAGCGGATGAAGGTTGCCTTCGGCATCGCGGTCGAACTGCATGAACACGAGGTTCCAAATTTCCAGATACCGGTCGCAGTCGCACCCCACCGCACACGAAGCCCGGCCACACCCGAGGACCGCGCCCTGATCGATGTAGATTTCAGAACAAGGCCCGCAGGGACCGGTCTCCCCCATTTGCCAAAAATTATCCTTGTACCCGAGCCGCACGATTCGGGCCGCGGGCACGCCCACGTTTTTCTCCCACAATTCAAAGGCTTCATCATCGTCCTGAAAAACCGTGACCCACAATTGATCGGCAGGCAGACCCAGCGTTTTCGTCAAATAGTCCCAGCCATAATGGACGGCGTCTTTTTTGAAATAATCGCCGAACGAGAAATTGCCGAGCATTTCAAAGAACGTATGATGGCGCCGGGTATATCCGACGTTTTCCAGGTCATTGTGTTTACCCCCGGCTCGCATGCACCGCTGCACGGAAACGGCCCGGGAATAGGAACGCGGTTCTTCTCCCAGGAAGACCCGCTTGAACTGGTTCATGCCCGCGTTGGTGAACAGGAGCGTGGGGTCGGCCTGGGGAAGCAACGAGGCGCTGGGAACCACGGCATGGTCCGCCGCATGGAAAAAATCCAGAAACGACTGGCGGAGCTCATTGGCAGTCAAAGACATGTGGAGGGCAGGATCCTTATGAAGGTTTCTCTTGTCATTTGTCTATGTTCATCTATGACCACCCTCTCCCCTAGCGGGAGAGGGCTGAGGTGAGGGGTATTTTTTCTAGACTTTCCCTCGCGTGGGGGCCGGTTTCTTTTCCGCTTCGGCTGAACCCGCATCCTTCGGCATCACGACCAATCCGGCCTGTTCCCGAATCTTCGTTTCAATTTCTGCGGCGGTCCCGGGGTTCTCCTTCAGAAACGTTTTCGCCGCCTCACGGCCCTGGCCCAACCGCTCCTCACGAAACGAATACCACGCTCCGGCTTTATCGATGATTTTCTTTTCAACCCCCAGGTCGACAAGTTCTCCGACTTTGGACACGCCCGCGGCGAACATAATGTCAAACTCGGCTTGCTTAAAAGGAGGCGCCGTCTTGTTCTTCACCACTTTGACTCGGACCCGGCTCCCCATCACCTCCTGCCCCTCCTTGATGGACTCGATTCGCCGAATGTCCAGTCGCACCGAAGAATAAAACTTCAAGGCGTTCCCGCCGGTCGTGGTTTCGGGATTGCCGAACATCACCCCGATTTTCATCCGGATCTGGTTGATGAAGATCACCGTGGTCATGGATTTGGAAATGGCCCCCGTCAATTTGCGGAGGGCCTGGGACATCAGGCGCGCCTGAAGCCCCATGTGCGAATCGCCCATTTCACCTTCGATTTCAGCACGGGGCACCAAGGCGGCGACGGAGTCCACGACCACCAGGTCGATGGCTCCGCTTCTGACCAATGTCTCGGTAATCTCCAGGGCTTGTTCCCCGGTGTCGGGTTGGGCCACCAGCAGATCGTCGATTTGCACCCCTAATTTTTTCGCATAGGTAACGTCCAGGGCGTGTTCTGCATCGATGAACGCCGCGGACCCACCGATTTTCTGCGTTTCCGCAATGACATGGAGACACAAGGTGGTTTTCCCGGAGGATTCCGGACCAAAAATTTCCACCACTCGCCCGCGCGGCAATCCACCGACCCCCAAGGCCAAATCCAGGGACAACGACCCCGTGGACACGGCTTGCACGTCATCCGACACGTCGTCACTTCCCAGTTTCATGATCGAGCCTTTCCCAAACTGCTTTTCAATTTGGGTCACGGCCAATTCCAATGCTTTCATTTTTCCCTGATTGTCCGCATTGCGGTCGTTCATAACGCCTCCTCGATTCAAGCCATCACGTCTCTATCATATTGAATATCATACTGAAAACACGGGAGGAGGCCAACCATCCTTCGCAAAGACCCATTCGACTTCGCTCAGGGCAAGCGGAATACCCCCTCACGCATTCAAGGAGACGTTCCATAATTTTGTATAGACGGCCCCGCTCGGCCGGAGTTCGCTTTTAAACAAGGTCACGCGTTCAACGGGTAACTGCCCGCAGAAAAAGGGGTCCGTGAACACGCCCAAGGCATCCAGCGTTCGCCCGACTTCACGATGATCCTTTTTGACGCGGCCCACGGTCAGATGAGGCCGAAACGGTCTGTCCTCTTGAGGAAACCCCAAGGGGACCATTGCACGACCGACGCATTCGGCCAACGTGGCCAGACTATCGAGGGCTCCCCCAAGACCAATCCACAACACGCGGGGCGACCGGTCATCCGGAAACACGCCGAACCCCTTGAGTTCAATAGCAAAAGGAGAAACATGGGAGACCGCCGTCTCCACGACCTGGTGGATTTGATCGACTTGGCTCTCCGGCGTGTCACCGAGAAACTTCAAGTTAATATGGAGATTTTCGGGTTTACTCCATGAAAGGCGGGGAAGTTCTCGTTGTACCGTTCGTATGTTCCGGCCTATGGCCGATTGCAGAGAGGAAGGCAGATCAATCGCCAAAAACGTTCGTAATCCCATCAGGCCTCGTCAAGAGAAGCATGGCACAACCATCGCCGCAGCATGTCGAGAGCTGCTTGCGACGACCGGAGTTTAATCGTTTCCCGTTCTCCATGAAACTGGAATTTTTTCGTATAGGATTCCGTCGCCGTGGCCAGCCCGACGTAGACCCGGCCGACGGGCTTGTGCGCCGTCCCGCCTCCGGGGCCAGCAATGCCCGTCACGCTCAGGCCCACGTCCACCCTGCTTCTCATTCGAATACCCTGGGCCATAGCCTTGGCAACCTGTGCGCTCACCGCACCATATCTTTTCAGCAACGATCCGGGAACCCCGAGCAGTTCGATTTTCGCACGATTGTCGTAACACACCACCCCCCGATCCACGTATGCCGAACTGCCGGCCACCTGAGTCAGGCGATGCGCGATCAACCCACCCGTACAGCTCTCGGCCAAGGCAATGGTGAATCCTCCATCACGGAAATGCCGTCCCACCACTTCTTCCATGGTCCGTCCATCGATGGAAAAAACATGCTGACCCAACCTGGCGATCACGTCATTTATTAAACTATCGAGTGACGCATCGGATTTCGTCGGGGTTCTCTTCCCGGCCCGGCGTTTTTCCAGTTTCTCCGATCGCGTGAGTGACACCGAGACCCCGAGTGGAGAGGCGAGAAGACCGAGACGGAAAGGACTTGCAGCGGGAATGATCCCTCTTAATCGATTATCGATCTCTCCTTCCAGAAGCCCAAAGGTATGAATCGTCCGGATCTCGATAGCCGGCGACAATAACCCTTCCCGCCGGAGAATCGGCAGGAGCGATTCCGCGCACATCCTGCGGGCCTCATGGCTGACTCCGGGCAAGCAAACGATCCAACAATGTTTCCACTTCACGGCAAAGCCGGGTGCGATCCCGGCAGCATTTTGAAGCAGGACAGCGCCGCTTGGCAGGAACGCCTGCCGGCGCTGGTTTTCAGAAATGACCCTTCCCGCCGATTGCAAGCGCAGCTTGATGGATTCGAGGGCCAGGGGACGGAGGCGTACCGGTTTCCCGGTAACCCGCGCCACGGCCTCGCGGGTGACGTCGTCCACGGTGGGACCCAGACCGCCGGTGATCAGCACGAGATTCACCCGTCTGGCCGCGTTCGTGACGGCCACACCGATGTCCTCAACGTCGTCTCCCACCACGGACTTGAACCGGACTTCGATCCCATGCTCCGCCAGCGACTCGCTGAGAAAGAGAGAATTGGTATCGACCCTTCCGCCGAGCAACAGTTCGGATCCGACCGCAATGATTTCAGCCGTGGTCATGAATACAGAGGGGAATTCCCCATCTTGGCTCTCTGCCGACGTGCCAAGGGATGAAAATGGCCCAGGTGGTCATCCTGAGCGAAGCGAAGGATCTGCTTTTATAGGCGTTTGATTATTGAATGAGAGATTCTTCGCTAGGCCCTTCGCTTCGCTCAGGGCAAGCTCAGAATGACAGATTCGGGGTGGCTTGGCTACTTTCATATCGAGACAAGAAAAGCCGGATTGGTCTAGAAATGATACTTCAGGTTCACACTAATTCCAAGGAACTCGACGTCGTCGGTCTTGAACCGGCTCCAGACCGGTTCGCTTCCGTCTTTCCGCAGATTCAACTCGTGACTCCGTAGCAGTTCCCAATCGACACGATCATCACGGAAGGAACTGAAGTTGACCCAGCGCCCCTTGAGACCCAGCGACACCGCATCCGTGATGGCGTAATCTACCCCGAACAGCACCTGAAAACCAAAGAGGGTATCACTGAGCGTGGTTTGGGCCACGCTTACCGTTCCGGCGAGATTCCGCCGGATTTCGTCCGCATTGGACAATCCCACACCCGCCTGGATTCTGTCGGGGTCAGAATTCCGTGCCCAGAGGCCTCCATACGCGACATCAGTAAACCCGACCCCGCCTCCAATCCCGAGATAAGGTGTAAACCGACTGGTGTTGCGGAAATCGTAAAACAGGTTCCCGAACAGGTTGTGAGAGATCACGCTGCCTATCCGATCCGTCGCTTGCACGATTTCATCCCTGAGCTTATCTCTGCTCTCGCCCGATTCCGTACGAATCTCTGATGTCTGATCATAATTCGACTGCCGGTAGAAGTATTCCAATTCCACGCGGAAACCGCTCCAGGGACTGTTCTGCGGTTGATCTGCAAAACTGTAACCCACTGCCGCTCCGGCCAGAATACCCGTTGCCCCGTCGAACTTGTTCTGCCAGCCGCTGCCCGAACCGCGATTGACACCCGTGCAGTTATAGGTGCTGTACTGCTTGCCGCCAGAATCGACTGCCGTGCTGCCCTCGACCTCGTTAAACCGTGGATTGATGTATTCATCGCACACGCTGGCGCGGTCGTTACTGGTCCCGGTCGTATCCAAGCCACCGGCAAAATTGGCTCCAACCTCGCCGCTGACGTAAAACCCCGAGCCTGCCTGTGCCCAGCCCGGTACCATCACCCACATGACGATGACCAACGCCAAGAATGGAGGGATGGCTTTCAATGGCTTCTCCTTGTTATTCAAGAATCCTCCTTGCAGGCTGGTCGCCTGCACCACATGGGATGAACAAGACGCCTCTGTCAGCTTATTTTGGTCTCAATGCCAGAAAGGAAGCCCGCGCGCCCAGGTGGTCATCCTGAGCGAAGCGAAGGATCTACTTTCGATTATTGCGGGAGAGATTCCTCGCTTCTCTCAGAATGACAGATTCGGAGTGTCGGTGGCTATTTTCGTACCACTCACAGATTCCTAGAAATGATACTTCAGGTTCAGGCTGACGCCGAAAAATTCGACGTTGTCGGTCTTAAGCCTGCCCGATACCGGCTCGCTTCCGTCTAGTCGTAGATTCGGCTCGTGACTCCGTAGCGGGTCCCAGATGAAATCGTCACTGAAGGAACCGAACCGGACCCAGCGCCCCTTGAGCCCCAGTGACACCGCTTCCGTGACCGCGTAATCCACCCCGAACAACACCTGGAACCCCAAGAGTACGTCGCTGAGCGTGGCTTGCCCGACGCTGACCGTTTTGGCGAGGTTCCGGCGGATTTCGTCATAATTGGGCAGATCCGCACCAGTCGAGATCTTGTACGAACCGTCGGCGTTCCTCGTATCTTCGTTCCGTGCCCACACGCTGCCATACTCCATATCGGTGAATCCGACGCCGCCGCCAATCCCGATATAGGGGGTGAAGCGGCTGGTGTTGTCGAAGTCGTAAAACAGATTCCCGAACAGGTTGTGCGAGGTCATGCTGCCTATCCGGTCCGTGGCTTGCACGATTTCATCCCTGAGTTTCTGCCCCTGTGTGCCCACCCCGAGAGGAATATCGGCTGTCTGATCATAGTTCGATTGCCGGTAGAAATATTCCAGTTCCACGCGAAGGGGGAATTATGAACACTGGTGAGCAGTCAAACAAACCAAAAAGTTC
>JAHRAK010000078.1 GCA_020027535.1 Nitrospirales bacterium | reverse complement strand
CGTGGCCGTACAGGGACCCGGTGCCGCGCAGCAGATTGCGGAGGCCGTTCAACTGGCCAATCAACAGGCTGATCTTGATGTGCTCATTGTCGGAAGAGGCGGAGGGTCCTGGGAAGATTTATGGAGCTTTAACGAAGAGGTCGTGGTTCGGGCCATTGCCGGCTCCCGTATTCCGGTGATTTCGGCGGTGGGCCATGAAATCGATTTCACCTTGTCGGATTTTGCCGCTGATTATCGAGCCCCCACTCCTTCGGCCGCGGCGGAATCGGTTTCTCCCGTTCTTGTCGACTTGATGGAAGGCATACGGGACAAGAACGCGAGATTGGCTCACGCCATGCGCGGCACCTTCAGGTTTCACAGGAATCAGGTTGCGTTGGCCCTGCACACTCTTCCCGTTCCATCGCAAATCCTCCAACGTCAAGTGCAACGGGTTGATGAACTCAGTTTCCGTCTTGGGAGTGGCATACGGGCCCTGCTTGCCGCGGTGCGGCCCAGACTGGCGGTGTTAGCCACGGGGCTGGAAAGGGCCGGCCCGGGGCACTCGTGGCAACGGGGAAGCCTGCTGTTGCCCCAGCTTCTTCGACGACTTGTCAGGGCCATGCCGTGGGTGATTACCGGGAAAAAACATCAACTGCGAACCGTGGCCAGCACCATGGATACTCTGAGCCCCCTTGCGATTTTGTCTCGCGGGTACAGCATTCTTGAAACCAGTCCCGGAGGAAAAATTGTGAAGGATGCGCAATCAGTCCAAGTCGGAGACCGGATTCGAGCGCGACTGGCCGAAGGGAAGCTGTCTTGTCTGGTTGAACAAACGGAGCGGCAATCTTGACGTCTCGGAACCACCTTGTATAATGCGATTCTCCGCGTCAGTGTATTCTGAGCAGGCCTTCGCTCTTATGCAAAAGCGAACCATGGTCGACACCACACAAGACGCGTAGAGAGAATGGAACGCGATTCACCTGACACCGACGTCCGCAGGTAGGTATGGCAGCCGTAAAATTTGAAGATGCCTTGGCCAGGCTTGAGACAATCGTCGCCGAGCTGGAACGAGGCGACCTCCCGCTGAATGATTCCTTGAAGATGTTTGAAGAAGGGATCAAGCTCTCGAAAACCTGTCTCAAGATGCTGGATGACGCCGAACGGAAAGTGGAAATTATGGTGCAGGACAAAGATGGAAAAAAGCGCGTGGAAGCGTATTCCGTCGAGGAAGAAGAAAAAAGCTGAACGCCAACGGCCCTTCCGGATACCTGCCAGAGACGTCATTCCCACGTTGATGTCCACCAAAATCTCCAAACAGCGACTCGACGAAGTGCTGGTCAGGCGTCAGTTGGCCGGCAGCCGGGAACAGGCGCAACGGCTGATCCTGGCGGGATTGGTCACAGTCGATGGGACGCGCGTGGAAAAGCGGGCGGCACTCGTTGCAGGGCAAGCGGCCGTTCAAGTGGAAGGGCCGGCAAGCCCGTTTGTGAGCCGGGGAGGAGAAAAACTTTCGGCAGCGTTGGACGCCTTTTCCCTCCACGTGTCGGATCGTATCGTCCTGGACGTCGGGGCTTCGACGGGTGGGTTTACGGATTGTCTCCTCCAGCATGGGGCCCGTCGGGTCTATGCCGTGGACGTGGGGTATGGGCAATTGGATTGGCGCCTCAGAAACGATCAGCGAGTCGTCGTGCTCGAGCGATGCAACATCCGGCATCTCGACCTCGCGGCCGTTCCCGAGCCCATCCAACTGGCCGTCATCGACGTCTCCTTCATTTCGCTACGCCTGGTGTTGCCTTGCGTGGTGAAATTTCTGGCACCCGGGGCCACGGTCGTTGCGCTAATCAAGCCACAATTTGAGGCCGGCATGAAGCAGGTCGGGCGAGGAGGCGTGGTCCGGGATGACGGGATCCGGGAAGAGGTGGCGCAACGTATCCAAGGCACGGCGCAACAATTGGGATTTGATTGCGTCGGACTTTTCGATTCCCCCGTGCAGGGGAAAAAAGGGAATCGCGAAATTTTTTTGAGTCTGCGATGGGCGGGTTCGACTTCGGGGAACTCGTTTCCGCGACCTGAGGACGCGGCATGAATATTCTGGTCACGGGCGGTGCGGGATTTATCGGGTCTCATATCGTGGACCAGTTTGTCGGGGAGGGGCACCGCGTCTCCGTGATCGATGATCTCTCCACCGGGAAACGGAAACAGGTTCACCGCAAAGCCGTCTTCTACAAATTGGACGTGTGCGGTCCACGAGTGGAAGAGGTGTTCAAGAAAGAACGTCCCCTCGTGATCGTGCACATGGCCGCTCAAATGAACGTCCGGAAATCCACGGAGGATCCCGTCTTTGATGCGGAAGTGAACATTTTTGGAACCCTTCGGCTCCTGGAGTTGGCCGTCCGGTACGGCGCCAGAAAAATTCTTTTTGCCTCTTCCGGCAGTACGGTGTATGGCGAGCAGGAGGCGTTTCCGGCTTCGGAATCTCATCCCACGCGACCGCTGTCTCCCTACGGGATCAGTAAACTCACCTGCGAATACTATCTCGAGTACTATCGCCACGTTGTCGGTCTGAAATACGTGGCCTTCCGGCTGGCCAATATTTACGGCCCGAGACAAAATGCCGACGGCGAAGCCGGCGTGGTCGCGATTTTCACGCAACACATGCTGGCGGGTGAACAACCCCGGATTAACGGGAACGGGTTACAGACGCGGGATTACGTCTACGTCGGAGACGTGGTGGAAGCGATACGGGCAGTCTTCAATCAACCGGTAGAGGGAATTTTCAACATCGGTACCGGGATCGAGACGACGGTGAATGAGCTCTTCACCCGGCTGAAAGAACTGACGAACTCCGAGTGCCGGGAAATCCACGGTCCCGTGCAAAAAGGCGAGCAAATGCGCAGTGTGCTCGATGCAAGCAAACTGGAGAAAGAGACGAACTGGGCACCGGGCGTGTCCCTCTCGGAAGGCTTGGATGAAACGGTGAAGTTTTTTCAGCAACAGAAGCGCCGGCGCTTCTACCGGCGCTTTGCCGATGATCAATAACGCGGAACCGAATGGTCGATTTCAACGGACCAGGCGTCAATGCCCCCGATCAGGTTTTTCACGTTGGAGAACCCTTGCTGGAGGAGAAATCCCACGGCATCGGCACTGCGCATGCCTTTATGACACAAGGCCACGATTTCATCGGTCGGGTCGAGTTGATTGAACGATTGGGGTAACGTGCCCAAGGGAATGAGGGTGGACCCTTCAATCTTGGCCATGGAAAATTCATGCGGTTCCCGAACGTCCAACAAAAACACCTGGTCCCCTTTATCCAAGCGATCCTTCAGTTCTCGTACGGTAATGGTATAACTCATCTGCGGACCTCCTTTAGAAAAATATGATAGTCTTGGCAGTGAGCCGGTGTCAATTCGCATTTGCGGCACCTCATTGCAGGAGCCTCCGCGCAAGCCGCTCCCGTGTAGAGGTCGGCGTTCTCGCAGGGCTTAACGTGTTTTTTCCCATTGCTTGATGAAGGCGCAGACGCCGGCATGAATATCCCAATCGTATCCATCGCACATATTGCCGAAATGGTGGGGCAAGAGGTTCGTCTCCAGGGATGGGTCCGGCATCATCGCTCGAGCGGCAAACTGCAGTTTCTCACGCTTCGGGACGGGTCCGGGGATATACAGGCCATTTTGAGCAAAGGTTCCCTGGGGGAGGAACAATTCGGCCTTGCGAATCAATTGACGCAAGAATCCTCCCTGGCGGTCACCGGAGTGCCGCGTGCGGAGGCGCGGGCTCCGGGTGGGTATGAAATAGAGGTGACCGCCTTCGAGATTATTCACCTTGCCGAGCCGTTTCCCGTTCAACCCAAAGAGCATGGCGTCGGGTTTCTGATGGATCACCGCCATCTCTGGCTGCGTTCAACGCGGCAACAGGCCATCCTGAAAATCCGGCATGCGATCATCAAGGCCTGTCGTGACTTTTTCGACGAACGGGAGTTTGTCCTGTTTGACGCGCCCATTTTTACGCCGAACGCGTGCGAAGGAACCACCACCCTTTTCCAAACCCAATATTTCGAGGACACGGCCTACTTGACGCAAAGTGGGCAATTGTACGGAGAAGCGGCCGCCGCGGCCTTCGGAAAAGTGTACTGCTTTGGGCCGACGTTTCGCGCCGAGCAATCCAAGACCCGCCGGCATTTGATGGAGTTTTGGATGGTGGAGCCTGAAATGGCGTTTGCGGAATTGCCCGATGCGATGGACCTGGCGGAGGCATTCGTGGCGACGGTGGTGGAACGGGTTTTGGAGAACTGCCGGAGCGAATTACAGGTGTTGGAACGGGACGTGTCCAAGTTGGAAGCGATCGTTCCTCCCTTCCCGCGACTCACCTATGATGAAGCGATTCTGCGCCTGCAGGGCCTCGGGTCGTCGATCCGGGAGGGAGAGGATTTCGGCGCGGATGATGAAACCACCTTGTCCAATCAGTTTGAAAAACCCATCCTGGTGCACCGGTACCCCTCGAAGATCAAGGCCTTTTATATGCAACCCGACCCCGACAATCTCGACCGGGCGCTGTGCATGGACATGTTGGCGCCGGAAGGATACGGCGAGATCATCGGCGGCGGGCAACGCATCCATGATTACCGGACGTTAGCCGCACGCTTGCAGGATCACCAATTGGCCGAGGAAGCCTTCCGGTGGTATTTGGACCTGCGGCGATACGGGTCCGTGCCCCATGCCGGGTTCGGCATGGGCATCGAGCGCGCTGTGGCCTGGATCTGCGGCCTCGCGCACGTGCGCGAAACCATTCCCTTCCCCCGTATGCTGTACCGCCTGTACCCCTAGCCCTGATAGAACCCTCTCCCGCATCGGGGAGAGGGTGTGGATTCCCGTTCCTTTCCAGGGACTTTTCCCGATTAAATCCGTGTAATTTTTTTTGGTAGCAGGCACCCTCTACGTTTAGGTTCGTCAATAGCAGTAAGTGTTTGATTTTGCTTGACAAAATTGTGAATACGAGTATAGTTTGCCCGTTAAGTGGAAAAAAGTGGAAGAAAGTGGGAATAAATAGGAGTAATATAGGGATAGTTGGATAATCCGATTCATGTTCCGGCGTTATTGGAGGAGGTTGTGACTTGGTTACAACCACGCGCGCAAGGGTGTTACTTGGATTGCACTATAGGCTTGGGCGGGACGGCCGAGCGCATTCTGGAGGCCAGCGCGCCTGATGGCGTACTCATCGGGATCGACCGGGACCCTCAGGCGATTGCCCATGCACAAACACGGCTTCAAGCCTACGAATCCAGGATCTCCCTGTTTTGTGAAAATTTTCAATGGGTGAAATCGGTGATGAGCTTGGCTAATAGAGAACACGCAGACGGCATTCTGTTCGATTTGGGCGTGTCTTCGGCTCAATTGGATCAGCCCGAGCGAGGGTTGAGCTTTCAACAGGACGGCCCCTTGGATATGCGGATGAATCCCACTCACGGTCAATCGGCTGAAGACCTCGTGAACATGCTGCCCGAAACGCAACTTGCCAATATCATTCATGCGTTGGGGGAAGAACGCTATTCCCGGCGAATTGCACGGGCCATTGTCCGGGTTCGTCGCCAATCCCCCCTTCGAACCACGATGGATTTATCGCGGGTGATCCGGCAATCCGTGCCACCGTCGTATCGGTCCGGGCGCCTTCATCCCGCGACGCGAACCTTTCAGGCGGTTCGGATGGCGGTCAATGACGAATTGGGTTCGCTGCAAACCGGGCTCGACGAGGTCATCGACGTCCTGGCGCCGGGAGCCCGCCTGTGTGTGATTTCGTTTCACTCCCTGGAAGATCGTCTGGTGAAACAGGCGTTTCGGCGTCTGGCTCACGATGCTCCTGACGAATGGGCCATCCTGACGAAGAAACCCGTTTCCCCTTCCGTAGAGGAACGCCGGGTCAATCCCCGTGCACGCAGTGCGAAGTTGCGAGTCCTTGAACGAAAGCCCGGGTGGGGAGACGCACAAGCCGGAAGGGGCCACGCATGAAATTGATTCTCTGGACGTTGCTGACGGTGAGCCTGAGCGGAGTGCTCCTTTTTTACGTGTGGGGAAAGGTCGACGTTGTGCGGCTGGGGTATGAACTGGACGCCTTGTTGAAGAAAAAAGCCGCAGTCGCGCAGGAGCACGACCGCTTGCAGGCCAGACTCTCTCAATTGACGGCACCCGAGCGTATTGCGTCAGAGGTCGGCAAGAAACTGGGGATGAGACCTCCACGCCCGCAGCAAGTGGTCCTGGTTCCGAGTCGTCCGGAGAACGGAAAGCCAAGCGATGGTCCTGAGCCTCCGCTTCGTTTGGCCCGGCAAACGGGAAACTGACAATGAACCGGTCATTCATGAAGCAGGAACTCAAGTTAACCGGGGAAGGAACCGGACGACGGGCCTTCGTCGGCCTGTGTTTTTTGGTCGGGTTCGCCATTCTGCTCTTTCGTTTTTTCGATCTTCAGGTGCTGCAAGCGGAAACGATGATGCAGAAAGCTCGCCGTCAGCATGAAAAGACGATCACCCTTGATTCCAACCGCGGCGCTATTGTGGATCGGCAAGGGAAACCGCTGGCGTTGAATCTGGACGTGCCGTCGGTGTATGCCACGCCGTCTTCCCTCGACAATCCCACCCGAGTCGCTCGCCAACTCGCGCAGGTGTTGGGCGTTCCTCGAGAACCCCTGGAAAAGCGACTACGGGCCGAACGGGACTTTGTTTGGATTCAACGGAAAATTGACGACTCTCAAGTCGAACGGTTGAACGATCTGGCTCTTCCCGGGGTCGGCGTCATGGTGGAAGCGCGTCGCTTTTATCCCAAGGGGACGTTATTGGCGCACGTCCTGGGATTTGCGGGAATGGACAGTCAGGGTCTTGAAGGGCTCGAAAATGGGTATGATGAGCACCTGCGGGGCCAAGTGCGTCGGGTGGTGTTACAGCGGGATGCGCTGGGACGAGTCATCATTCCCGAAAGCCAGCGCAAATCTCAGCCTCTTTCGGGACATGCCATCTCCCTGACCATCGATGAAGTCATTCAGTATATCGCGGAGCAAGCTTTGGAACAGACCGTCCGGAACACCAAGGCGCGAGGCGGGGCGGTTCTTGTCATGGCTCCCAAAACCGGCCAGATGTTGGCTTGGGCCCTTCGTCCCACGTTTGACCCGAATCATATTCATCAGGCGTCACCCGAGCGTTGGAGGAATCGGGGTGTGACCGATCCCTACGAACCGGGCTCGACGCTCAAAGTGGTGCTGGCCGCCGCCGCCCTGGAATTGAATCGCGTGGCCCCCGACACCTTGCTGTACGCGGGTGATGGAGAGATTCCGATCAGTGGCACCGTGATTCATGACCATGAAAAAGCCGGATGGGTGACGTTTCGTGAAGCCATACAACGATCCAGCAACGTGGCCTTCGTCAAAATGTCGTGGGACTTGGGGCGCGAACAGGTCTATCAATACTTGCGCACGTTCGGCTTTGGTGAAAAAACGGGAATCGATCTTCCCGGGGAATCCATCGGAATCTTGAGACGTCCGGATCAATGGAGTCAGCGCACCCTTCCTTCTTTGGCCATCGGGCAGGAAATTGCCGTCACGCCGTTGCAACTCCTGACGGCCGTGTCGGCCGTTGCCAACGAAGGATGGCTCATGAGGCCGTTTCTGGTACGGGAGATTTCCGATCACCAGGGAAAAAGCGTCTGGGAGCACGTCCCCCATATTCGCCGCCGTCCCATTAGCGCCGAGACCGCAAAGACCGTCACGGACCTCCTGGTCAACGTGGTGGAACGGGGGACGGGAAAGCGCGCGGCCATCCCGGGATATCGGGTCGCGGGCAAGACCGGAACGGCGCAGAAGGTCGATCCTGCAACAGGCACGTATTCGTCCACCAAATTCGTGGGATCGTTCGTGGGATTCGTCCCCGCGGAGGATCCTCAATTAGCCATATTGGTAATGATTGATGAACCGCAGGGCCCGGCTTGGGGAGGGGTGGTGGCGGCTCCGGTGTTTCGGAAGGTGGCGGAACAGGCGCTCCGATATTTAAGCGTGGCTCCCGGCGAGGAAGCCCGGATGGTGGCGTTCCGTTCAAGGCCTGCCCTCGACGGGTATCAGCCAAACTGGGAATGACGTTAGCGACATTACTGTTGCCCCTCGACGTGGTCAGCGCGACGGGCAACCTCGATGTGGAACTGTCCGGCATCACGGATGATTCACGGGAAGTCGCACAAGGCAGTTTGTTTGTCGCCGTCAAAGGTCAGCAGGTCGATGGTCATGCTTTTGTCGTTCAGGTGTGTCGGCAACAGATAGGGGGCGTTGTGGTTCAAGCTCCGTTCCAAGCTCCATCCCACGTCAGGAAAGAAAGCGGTCCTGCCTGGATCGAAGTCAAGGATTCCAGGAAAGCGCTCGGTCAGTTAGCCTCGCGGTTCTTTCAGAATCCCTCGCAATCCTTACTCATGGTGGGAGTCACGGGGACGAACGGGAAAACCACGGTGGCGCACGTGAGTCAGGCGATTCTGGAACGTGGCGGCTACCGGACGGGCCTCATGGGCACGGTGGGGTATCACGTCGGTGCGGAGTATCAGCCGGCCAGCCACACGACGCCGGGTGCGATTCCTCTGCAGGCGTACTTACATCGTATGGTGGACGCGGGGATGGACACGGCGGTTCTGGAAGTCTCCTCGCATGCGCTGGCGCTGGACCGGGTCGAAGGCTGTGAATTCGATGCCGTGGTTTTTACGAATTTGACCCAGGACCATTTGGATTTCCACGAGACGATGGAGTCCTACTATCACGCGAAATTGCGCCTCTTTCAGGAGTTCGTCGTCTCCGCCTCCAAAACGGGACCCAAGCGGGCGATCATCAATATTGACGATACATGGGGTGTCCGTTTGCAAGCCGAGACCCCGGTGCCGGTCTGGACGTATTCCCTTCACCGGCGTGCGGATATTTACGCGACGAACGTGACCCTCTCGATGGATGAAACCCGGTTTACCGTCCATACTCCGCGTGGTTCCTCGGATATCCAAAGTGCCTTGGTGGGTGAACACAACGTGTCGAACCTCTTGGCAAGTATCGGCGTCGGCCTCACACGGGGAATGTCTCTGGATGACGTTCGGCAGGGTATCCTGGGATTCCGAACGGTGCCGGGCCGGTTCGAGCGTGTGGAGGCCGGGCAGGATTTTTCGGTCATTGTGGATTACGCCCATACGGAAGATGCCCTGGCCCAACTTTTGGCCGCCGCCCGGCAACTGCGACGGGAACGGATTATTACGGTTTTTGGTTGTGGGGGCGATCGTGATCCGGGGAAACGGCCGAAAATGGGACGGGTGGCTGCCCAACGCAGTGACGTGGTGTTTCTGACCTCGGACAACCCTCGGACCGAAGATCCCGGGGCGATTCTGCGCGAGATCGAACAAGGGGTGCTGGGTCTTTCGGCGTCGGAACGGGGAGCGTCGTCCGTGATCCCTGATCGTCGAGCGGCCATTCGGGCGGCGCTCCTTGAAGCCCGGCCGGGCGACGTGGTGCTGATCGCCGGCAAGGGGCATGAAGATTATCAAGTCATCGGCAAGACGCGGCATCGTTTCGATGATCGGGAAGTGGTTCGTGAACTGCTGGCGGGCTTGCCGGACAGTCGGAAGAGATAGGCTCTCCGACGATGGCGATGTTTACGGGAGAAGACGTGCTTGCTGCAACCGGAGGAACGTTACTGAGAGGCGCGACGGGTTGTCGGATTCAACGGATTTGTACCGATTCCCGGAAGGTGCGCAAAGGCGATTTGTTTGTCGCATTGAAAGGCACGGAGTTTGACGGGCATCAGTTTATCGATGAGGTCTTCACCCGTGGGGCAAAGGGGGTTGTGCTTGAAGCCTTCCCGCGCAATGCGAAGGCCGGAAAGTCCGTCTCGTCCGCCCCGTCTGACCCGTTCGTTGTCAAGGTCGGTGATTCCTTGAGAGCGTATCAGGATCTTGCGACTTTTCACCGAAACCGTTTTGACATTCCGGTCATTGCGGTGACGGGGAGCAACGGCAAAACCACCACGAAGGAGATGGTCGCGAAAACGCTGTCCCATCGCTGGCGTCTCAGGAAAACAGCCGGCAATTTGAACAATCGAATCGGGCTGCCACAAACGGTTCTCGGGTTGACCGCGGCCCACCAGGCGGCGGTTCTGGAATTAGGGGTGGATGCCGAAGGTCAAACCACGCGGTTGGCGGAAATTGCCCGGCCGACCGTCGGCCTC
Organism: Nitrospirales bacterium; assembly: GCA_020027535.1. Classification (GTDB taxonomy): domain Bacteria; phylum Nitrospirota; class Nitrospiria; order Nitrospirales; family UBA8639; genus Bin75. The sequence goes on along the minus strand of JAHRAK010000078.1, from coordinate 266 downwards.
ATTACGAACGTCGGGAACGACCATTTGGAATTCTTTGGAAGCGTGGACGGGTCCGCCCGCGCGAAAGCCGAATTGTTGGCTCATCTTCCTCGAGACGGCGCCGTCATTTTGAATGCGGATGACCCGTATTACGATTTTTTTCGACGCCGTGCCCGTTGTTCGGTGGTCTCTTTCGGATTACAGGCTCAAGCGGATATTGGCGGGAGTCATATTCGGCAGCAAGGGGCACGAACCGAATTTCGTCTCCACGTGACCGGACGGCAACG
>JAHRAK010000070.1 GCA_020027535.1 Nitrospirales bacterium | reverse complement strand
GAATTCCACGTCCTGGTGTACCCCAGCCGAAAACCATATGGATGCGTTTTTTGTCCCATACTCCGGATTTACCTCACTCCGTCGACTGCAACGATTGGCTCCCGCATTACCTAGGCATCCGCCTTCGTCGGAGAAACGGCAATCGTCACGTGACTGGTTCGCTTATGGATAGGATTCGCCCTGCCCATGGACCTGGCTCGAAATCGTTTCAACACGGGACCGCCATCGACGTAGGCTCTTGAGACTTTCAACGTTTCGGGATCCCCCAACTCCTGCTGTCCGGCGTTCGCGACGGCGGAATTCAACACCTTTTCCACGACCGGGGCAGCGGCCCTGGGCAAGTACTTGAGGACCGTCAACGCCTCAGGCACGTTACGCCCGCGAATCAGGTCGATGACCATCCGCACTTTTCGCGGCGTCATCCTCACGTAACGCAAGACTGCCTTTGCTTCGGTCATGAGGTTCCTTCCCTAATGCTTCACCCGTGCCACGCTACTTCAATGGAACGGCTTTTTCCGATTTGGCGGCTCCATGGCCCTTAAAAAACCGGGTGGGAGCAAATTCCCCGAGTTTATGCCCAACCATATTTTCCGTCACGTAGACCGGAAGAAACTTTTTCCCGTTGTGCACCGCAAACGTATGACCAATCATTTCAGGAATAATCATCGAGCGACGCGACCAGGTTTTAATTAATTTCAGATCACGAGACTCGTTCATTCTTTCCACCTTTTCCATGAGGTGGGAATCGACAAACGGCCCTTTACGAATTGAACGCGGCATTGACGCTGGCTCTCCTTATTTCGTCCGCCTGGAGATAATGAATTTCGACGACATTTTTTTCTTCCGAGTCTTGAACCCCTTGGTCGGGACACCCCAAGGGGAAACGGGATGGGGGTTCCCCTGCCCGGATTTCCCTTCACCGCCACCATGCGGATGATCTACCGGATTCATCACGACCCCTCGTACGTGGGGCCGCTTACCCTTCCACCTCGAACGACCGGCCTTCCCCACTGTGACGTTCTCGTGATCGAGATTTCCGATTTGCCCCACGGTCGCCATACACGTTCCCAGAATCCGACGCATCTCACCCGAGACCAAGCGGACCTGAACGTACTGCCCTTCCCGGCCCATCACCTGACAGGCAGCACCGGCGCTCCGCGCTATTTGGGCGCCCTTCCCCGGCCTGAGTTCAATATTATGAATGGTGGTGCCAAGCGGCATCGACGACAAGGGAAGCGCATTTCCGGGACGAATGTCCGAGCCATGGCCGGCCTGAATCGAATCCCCCACCGACAAGCCGACGGGAGCCAGGATATACCGCTTTTCCCCATCCACGTACGCAATCAACGCAATGCGAGCCGAACGATTGGGGTCGTATTCCACCCTGACGACTTTTCCCGGCACACCGACTTTATTTCGCTTGAAATCAATGACGCGATACAGGCGCTTATGCCCTCCACCACGAAATCTGGTGGTAATGCGCCCAAAGTTATTTCGACCTCCGGAGCGAGGCAGAGCCGCGGTCAGGTTCTTTTCAGGCGGCTCTTTCGATAGCGTCTTGTCCTGGAGAACCGTCATGCCTCGACGCCCGGGCGACGTTGGACGATAGGGTTTACTCGGCATCGCGTGCGATCCTTTTCTTCTCTGGCCCCGAAAGAAACGTTTTCAACGGTGACGACCTAAGCGCTTTCATAGAGTTCCACCTTCTCTCCCTCATGAAGCGTAACGATGGCCTTCTTCCAATCCGGACGTTTTCCAAGATAGCGCCCCTGGCGCTTCTTTTTGCCCATGACCTTCATGATATTGACGGACTTCACTTTTACCTTGAGGACCGACTCCACCGCCTGACGAACCTCGATTCGATTCACGTCAGTTTGCACGACGAAGGCGATACGGTTGGCCGACTCCTGAAGCCCCGTGATTTTCTCGGTCAACAACGGCTTCACCAAGACGTCAAAGGGGTCACGCTTCATGCCCACAACTCCTGGACGTTCGGCAATTCGTCCTTCAACACCACGAGCGTCTGGTACCGAAGCACGTCGTACACCGTGAGTTCTTCCGGCGGGACGGCTTTCACTTGAGCCAAATTCCTCGTCGCGCGAAAGACGGCATGATTGTTTTTCCCCACCACGAACAGGATGGTGCCGGTCGCCCCCAATTGACTCACCGTCTTCGCCATCAACTTGGTCTTGGGTTCCGGAAGAGAGAGATCGGAAAGCACCAGAAGCTCCCCGGCGGCCTTCTTGGAAGAAAGGGCACTCTGCATGGCCTTTCGATACATTTTTTTCGACATGGCGGAACTATACTTCCGAGGTCGAGGCCCAAAAACCGTCCCGCCATGACGCCACACCGGCGAACGATTCGAACCCGCTCGAGCCCGTCCCGTATGTTTTTGCTTCCAGGGTTTTTTGCCCGTCCCACTGACCTCACTGCGGCCCTTCGTACTTACGGTCCCCTGCCGAAGCGAAGCAAGCTGCATCACCACTGCGGAATGGACAAGAGCACCATGAGGCTGAGACCCGAACACGCCCTCACTCACCTCAACGGCACCTACGGCCTTGTTGTTTTGGTCTACGACTTCTATCGAGGCCATGCCGACGCGTTACCCCTCTGCCTTCAGGATAAGGATCAGCCCCCCCACGGGACCGGGAACGGCCCCTGAGATGAGGACGAGATTTTCCTCCGGTCTCGTTTCGACCACGGTCAATCCTTGCACCGTGACCCGCTTATTCCCCATTTGTCCGGGAAGCTTCTTATTTTTCAAGACGCGCGAAGGATACGAACTGCAACCGATCGACCCCGGCGCACGATGAAACATTGAACCGTGACTGGCCGGACCACCACCGAAATTGTGACGCTTCATGACGCCTTGAAACCCTTTTCCCTTTGAAGTCCCCTGGACGTGAACCACTTCACCTTTTTCAAAAAGATTGGCCGTCACGGCGTCTCCCACCTGACAATCCGGCACACAACGAAATTCCCGCAAATGCCTGAGAAGCTTCTCTTGCCCGGAAGAACGAAGATGCCCCACCTGGGCCTTCGTGAGCTTCCGCTCCTGAACATCCGAATAACCAAGCTGCACGGCATCGTAACCATGACGATCTTTAGTCTTCACGGCCGTGACGCGACAGGGACCTGCCTCAATGACCGTCACGGGATAAAGACGACGATGTTCGTCGTAAATCTGCGTCATGCCCAATTTTCTTCCTATTAGCCCACTAATCATGCAGCACCCTGCCAATCTTTACGATGAACGCCACCCTACAGCTTGATCTCCACGTCCACTCCTGCAGCCAGGCTTAATTTCATGAGCGCATCCATTGTTTCCGGGGTGGGCTCAAGAATATCCAGCAAACGTTTATGGGTTCGGATTTCAAATTGCTCGCGGGACTTCTTGTCCGCATGAGTGGATCGCTGAATAGTAAACTTTTCAATACGAGTGGGAAGCGGAATGGGACCGGCAACGCGCGCGCCCGTTTGCCTGACGGTATCCACGATTTCCCTTGCCGATTGATCAAGGATCCGATAATCAAAACCCTCCAACCGGATGCGAATACGCTGATCTACGCTTACCACCACTGGATTCCTTCCTTAGCAGGATGTTGAAAAAGCCCGCCAGCTTTGTTCTCGCGGCACTCGGAGGCTCAACGTACCGAAACGTACGTCTCGCCACCTCGCTTGCTGCGGCCGCGCTGGACGACCTTTTTGACCATCCTGCAGGCTATGCCCGATGCGCCTCGACTCCTCGACCATTTCATGTGGCCGGATCAACACCATTATTTTTCACGAGGCTCCCTAGGCGAGGATTTCGGTGACGACACCCGCTCCCACCGTGCGCCCGCCTTCCCGCACCGCAAACCGTAACCCCTGCTCCATCGCGATCGGCGCAATCAATTCCCCCGTAAACGTCGTGTTGTCCCCCGGCATCACCATCTCCACGCCTTCCGCCAACTGCACCACCCCCGTCACGTCCGTCGTCCGAAAATAAAACTGCGGCCGGTACCCGTTGAAAAACGGCGTATGCCGTCCCCCCTCTTCTTTCGTCAACACGTACACTTCCGCCTTGAACTTCGTATGCGGCGTGATACTCTTCGGCTTCGCCAACACCATCCCCCGCTCCACTTCGTCCTTCTTCGTGCCCCGTAACAACGCGCCGATGTTGTCCCCCGCCTGCCCTTCGTCCAACACCTTCCGAAACATCTCCACGCCCGTCACCACCGTGCTCCGCGTCTCGCCCAAGCCCACAATCTCAATCTCGTCCCCGACTTTCACCTGGCCCCGCTCCACGCGGCCCGTCACCACCGTCCCCCGCCCGCTGATCGTAAAGACGTCTTCAATCGGCATCAGAAACGGCTTGTCTATCGCCCGCTCCGGCGTGGGAATGTAACTGTCGACCCCCGCCAATAACTTCATGATCGCCGGCACGCCCACGTCGCTGTCGTCGCCCTCCAGCGCTTTCGTCGCCGACCCCACGATGATCGGAATGTCGTCCCCCGGAAATTGGTACTTCGATAACAACTCCCGGACTTCCAATTCCACCAATTCCAATAATTCCGGGTCCTCCACTTTGTCCGCCTTGTTCAGAAACACCACGATGTACGGGACGCCGACCTGCCGCGCCAACAGAATATGTTCCCGCGTCTGCGGCATCGGCCCATCCGCCGCCGAGACCACCAGAATCGCCCCGTCCATCTGCGCTGCTCCCGTAATCATGTTCTTCACGTAATCCGCATGCCCCGGACAGTCCACGTGCGCGTAATGCCGATGGTCCGTCTCATATTCCACGTGCGAAATCGCAATCGTCAGAATCTTCGTCGGGTCCCGCCGCCCCTGCGATTCACTCGCCTTCGCCACTTCGTCGTAACTCACAAACGTCGCCATCCCCTGCTGCCCCATCACTTTCGTCAACGCCGAGGTCAGCGTCGTCTTCCCATGGTCCACGTGCCCGATCGTCCCCACGTTTACGTGCGGCTTCTTCCGATTAAATTTCGCCTTCGCCATCTGCCCCTCCC
>JAHRAK010000066.1 GCA_020027535.1 Nitrospirales bacterium | reverse complement strand
CCCTCTGGAGCTGCAGGGGCTTGCGCGGTGACCGGCAGATTTTCCGTCACTCCCGGCACGTCATCCGGCCCCGCGCGCTCGATCTTCACCGCCTTGATGTTCATGAGCACCAGGGCCTTGATCCGGTCGCCGTATTGGAATTCTTCCGTGATCTCGGTTTTATGCGTGGCTTCGATTTGAATCTCGCCCCGTTCGCCCCGCACGATGTAGAAGTCACGATCAACGTCCAGCAGATCGGCAATAATGGTTTTGGTTTCCGGTTGCTTCGGCTGCGCCGGCGGCGCAGGGGCTTGCTCCTTGCCGCCCTCTGGAGCTGCAGGGGCTTGCGCGGTGACCGGCAGATTTTCCGTCACTCCCGGCACGTCATCCGGCCCCGCGCGCTCGATCTTCACCGCCTTGTTGTTCATGAGCACCAGGGCCTTGATCCGGTCGCCGTATTGGAATTCTTCCGTGATCTCGGTTTTATGCGTGGCTTCGATTTGAATCTCACCCCGTTCGCCCCGCACGATGTAGAAGTCCCGATCAACATCCAGCAGATCAGCCACGATGGTTTTGGTGGGTCCGGTTGATGCTCCCTTCTGCGCGAGGACAGACTGACCCTGGACCAACAAGAGGACACAAACGGCACTAAGCATTTTCACAACAGCGACAGCCCCTTTCATTCCGCCACCACCTTTCCTGCTAAACGCTATAAGTTGTGCGAGCCCCGGAAGGTCCGCAGCACGTCATCGTTTCTTGCTCAAATAGTACCATACCCGTTTAGCCTCATCCATAGACTTCCCATTACCAGGACGGCAATCACCGCGAGCGCCGCGAAGTCTGACCCGCTCATTTTCGAAACAAATAATGGGTGCCGAACCTGTCCGGCCCCGAATCCCCCTTCGATTCCAGGGCCATGGCGAGAAGATTGGTCTGGCGAAGGGTATGACCGATCAAAGGCACGATCAGCGGAGGGTATCGGCGAATTTTTCCAAACACACCCTTGGATTGCACGTCCAACCCTCTCGAGCGCTGGGCCTGAATCACGGCCCCGATCGAGCCGAGTAAATTGGGAACCCATCGAAAGGCGAGCGACAACGAAAATCCCAGGGGACGGGGCACGCCTAATCGATTCGAGGCCTCGCCAAGCTCTTCAATGGCCGTGGCAGACAAGAGCACGATGCCGCTGATGAGCATGGCATTCAGCCGCAGGCCCATCCCCATGCCGTGCAACACGCCTTCCTGCATGACGGTCATCCCGCCGATCGTGAACAGCGGGATGGTCCCTTCCACGAAAAAAGGCCAGAGCACCACGCTGTACACAAACAACAACGCCAGCAGGATCCATATCTTTTTCAGATTGTGGAGACTTTGCGCCCAGAGGACCAGCCCCAAGACACCCGCGCAGAGCCCCAACAAATACACCGGGTCTGAAAAAATCAGGCTCAATGAAAAGAGCCCGAGCAGGCAGAGGATTTTTGTCCGGCCATCGAGCCGGTGTACCCACGTCCGGGCATCGACGTATAATGAAAGATTCATGGCGCGTGCCAAGCCTCTCGCACTTCCTCGACCGTCAGTAACGTCACACCCCACCGCTGAGCAAACCGGGTCAGGGCCGGCAACGCCAATGCCGCAGACCGGACGAGTTCAGGGTCCGAGAATATTTCCCGAGTCGGACCATCCGCCAATATTGTGCCGCGTCGCATAGTTCGCGACGATCCCCATGTCATGGGTAATCACGATAATGGTATGGCCCTGTCGATTCAGCATGCGCATCATGTTCATCATGCGAGCCGATTCCTCCGCGTCGAACCCGGTGGTGGGCTCATCCACGATCAAGATTCGGGGCTTGGCGGCAAGGATGGACGCGACCGCCACTCGCTGCCGTTCGCCTTTCGTCAGAGAAAACGGGTCCCGGTCCTCAGCTCCGGTCAACCCGACCGCTTGAAGCGCTTCGGTGACTCGTGTTTCGCATTCATCCGGTGAATATCCCGCATTCTCCGCGCCAAAGGCGATTTCTTTGCGTACGGTTTCCGCGAAAATCTGATGGTCCGGATTTTGAAAGACGTATCCGACAATGGACGACAAGACCCCGGTTTGTCGCGTATCGTTTCCCAGCACCAGCACGCGGCCTTCCGACGGCGACAGGAGCCCGTTGCATAACTTCGCCAGCGTGCTCTTGCCCGACCCGTTCTGCCCGAGAATCGCCACGAATTCCCCGGCCTGAAACGACACGGAAACCCGGGAGAGCGCCGGAACGCCTGGTTGGTAATGCACCGACACGTTCTGGAGTTCAAGAACGGTTGCCGGAGGTTCGGAGCGGTCAACGTCTGAATCCCGCTCGTGAAACTGCGGCGCGACGACGGTCAGGCCGAGGGTATCGGCCAATTGCCAGGCTTCTTCAACTGTTGCCGGTAAGACTTGAGTATCCTGTCCCTGAAAACACTCCGCCAACGGGTATGGGCTCACTCCATATCGTTCTGCCAGATCGGGTTGACCGAGCAGTTCTCGAGGAGTGCCCTGCCAAACCATTTCTCCTTCATCCAGCACACATACCCGGTCCGCTTTCATCAAGTCTTCCACTCCATGTCCGGCAATGATGACCGTGATCCCTTTTGCTTTCAGCGCTTCCAGGAGGCGGAGAAACTGCTGTCTGCCCGCGGGGTCGAGATCGGTCAGCGGTTGGTCCATGACGGTGACCCGAGGTTCCCGGACCAGGACCGATGCCACCACCAGACGCTGTCGTTGCCCACCCGACAAAGAAAAAGGGTCACGCCGTTCCAGACCCGACAGCCCCACAAGATCAAGGAGGCGTCGCACGTGCTCGCGGAAGGACTCCTCGTCTGCGAAGTCGTGCGTGCCTCCCTGCGCTTCCAGGGCGCATCGCAGTTCCGCCTCCACGTTGGTCGAGACCAGTTGGGTTTCGAAATCCTGAAACACCATGCCGACGCGGTTCGCCTGTCTCCACACCGGGGATTGCGTCGTGGATTGTCCGTGCACCGTCACCCTGCCGGTCCATTCGCCCCGGATAAACTGCGGAACCAGCCCGTTCAAGGCATAACACAATGAGGACTTCCCGGATCCGCTCCGCCCCATCAGCACGACCAATTCTCCAAGCTGAACGTCCAGAGACACGTGTTTGAGCACGGGCCGCTCCGCATGAATCGGGCGAAACGTCACGTCCTGAATGGAGACGGCGACGGATTCGGCGATTGTCGATTGTGACGACGCCGGGGGGAGACGATCACCGGCAGGGTCTTGCCGCGGTCCGGCCGCAGCCTCGAAAGCCAGATCACCGTAATACAGGTTCCATTGCTTGACCCGTGGATAGAGGAACAACAGAAGCGGCGGGCCGAGCAACATCGCCATCACCAGGTTGTTCAAAAAAATGGCCGGAAACAAAAGCCAAAACGGGAGGAGGCCCAAGAGTTCCACGCCCCATCCGATCGTGACGGCACACACCATGGAAGCAGATGCACAGACGATCACATATTCCACGCCTTGCCTCCAAGAACGCACCATGGGTTCCCGGCCCGACGACAACCACCCCAGGTTTCCCCACAACAGATACGGCACGTAGCCGTAAAGAAAATTTCCCAAAAACCCGAAGAGACTGGCCGGGCCCAGCGTTCCGAAACAATCCCCGATCACGTTGCCGATCCCGGACCCCCAAGCCGCGGCCGGGCCAAAGAGCAGCGAACTGACAATAGGAATCACGTTGGCCGGTCTCAGTTCCACGAAGCCGGGGATAATCGGAATCCCTACCTTAAAAGGAATGAGCACGGCCGCATAAATGGCCGCAATTTGCGCGGACAGGACCAGCAGCCGGGTATCGCGCCAGACGTGCCGGAGTTCCCTGTACCATCGACGCGGACTCCAGCATGGGAGAGAATTGTCCATTGGGACTTTAAAAAGCGACCGCAGGCTAAAGCGGCCAGCAATGGCTCGACATGAGGGCTAGTTGCACAATAAGTGGGCTAAACTACCGCATATTCCAAGGCCCGAGAATTTGTTTGGACTTCATGTCAAAGGTCAAGGTTCACAGGGCGTGCGGTCTTGTCAAGTACCACATTGCCTTTTAACGACTTTTGGGCAAGCCACTCCAGTTTCTTCAGATTAGGCTGTTTTTTAGAAGTGGGACTCAAAAGAGTCATGAAGATGATGACTCCTGGAAAATCCAAAAATATCGTATACTCTATCGTATCTGAATGCTCTTGAGCATCTAAGACTCTGAGTGTGACTGAACAGTCCTTCCTCTTAATCGTGTTTAAATATTCAATTTTCGGATGATTGTAATGCTCTTCGGCATTCTTCTTCTGCGTCGCTAAGAGATGGGAGAGATTCGGCCATTTCCGGTCCTTATGGCTAAAGGATAGGTATATGAATTCCTTAGCGGAAAGCGCTTCTTCCTGAGACATTCCGGCTGGATAGAAAGAAGCGACATACGGTCCATTTTGTGATGCATCGACAACCCAGCCGTCAGGTGCAGTTACTACTGCACAATGTGATCCAGAATATGGAATTGCCATAAAGCCCTGAAACTGCTCCAAATCCTTAAAATCAATGATCCGAAGTTCAACATCTTGCGAATCGTAAGTCGCTCGATCGTGGGCCGCCTTTGTGTATCCTCGATTTGTGATAAGTATTCCCTTGCTAGCCTTGAGATCGCGCAGGAAGCTTAGGAACGACTCAACCTCTTTTATCCCCACTCTCTTATCAAAATACTTACAATCGACGATAATGGTTAAGTCGATGCCAGCCAGTTTCCCTTCGATAAGAATATCGATCTGTCGTTTTGTGTGAGAAATCAATCCTTCACGCTTCGCATCGTGCTGAATAGAAGTGTTCGGAAACTGTTCTTGGAAGTGTCGAGTTATGTATAACTCGTACTCTTTCCAGGATTTGTGCATGGTCATCGTAAATCTGCCACTTGTGATTCGAGTGGGCCGCTTGAAGCAAAGCTTCTCGAAAAGAGGTACGTCTTGCAACTTGTGCGTTTCAGATTATACACAGCGCAGTTGATTGGGGAGCCCAGTAAATGTAAGTACGACGAGAGCGACGACCTGGATTTCTCCGGTCATCACCTTGTGCAGTAGTGATTTGAGTCCACCAAGAGCTGTGTGCCTCGGATATGGCCGTTGTTTTCTAGAAGTTTTGACACCGTCGCATGCTATACGCAGCCGTTCACTGAATTGCTTTTGCTGAAATTTGCAGGTTGTAAGAAATACTCTTAACAAGACTATCCCAGTCAGCATAGAGACGAACAGATGCCCGCGATGGCTTTGGCCCTTTGTTGGTAAATTTCAATTTTTCTACCAATTGCCACATATAATTAGCCGTCTTTTGAGACATCTCGTATCTATTCCATGAGGGGATCATCTTTGCGTCAATAAACCCTCGTCGAATAACCTTTGGCCCTCTAACTCTATGCTCCTTCCAATACCCTACCTCCCGCTCATTGCGCGGCCAAACTGAACCTCGCTCGTAGTCCTCAGCCCACCGGTTGAATTCATCTCGAAATAGATTGAACAGTTTGCCCGATACCACGAACAAATCCAAATCAGAATTATCGTCAAACGGTTTCCCGATCTTTCGCGGGTCAAGTGACTCACCAATGCGACCACTTCCTGTTATGCTTATTTCCTTGGCATGTACATTCAGTCTCGCGCCTAGCCACGAACGAACAGAATCATACAGAACCGGGCAATCGGCAAATGCAAATGGGATTCCCTCAGTGATCCATAACTGAGCAAGGGCGATTCGAGCTTCCTTACCACCGATATGCGCCACATGGAGCAAGGTCAGCGCACCAGGAAACGGATTCTGCAAATCGGCCATGGGTTCTATGATCTTAAATGGTTTCATGTTGAATTCCCAAATTCTGCTCCCAGGCGGTCTGTTTTCTTAAGTTCTGCCGTTGTGCCATCGATATTATATGAAACCCTCTTTGGAATATTTTGCGCATTCGTACAGCATCATATCGTTTCGGCTGAGGGTATTTGAGACGCGCTATTAGCTGAGCCTCCTCAGATATAGTGGAAGTTACGGGATCAAGCTGTAATCTGGAACATGCA
>JAHRAK010000061.1 GCA_020027535.1 Nitrospirales bacterium | reverse complement strand
CCTGTTTCAGGGCATCCGCACGTTTGCGTAACGCGACAATCGTGGGAGTCGCCTTTAACGACTGGAGCCATTTCAGGATGACTTCAACTTCGCCCTTGAACGATTTGCCTCTTCGGCCAATGGTGAGCCGTTCGATCCTGCCTTCCACGTTTGCCGAAAGCGGGATCGGATTTTTCGGTACGTTCTATCCGACCGCGCTTTCCAAGATCGACTACGAATTTTATGTGATGAACGGCTTTAACGGAGATAACGGCCAGTTCAGGGACGGAAACGGGACGCGAGGATCTCGCGGAAGCCTGAAAAAGGATAACAACGAAAACAAGGCGATCGTCAGCCGTGTCTCGTTCAGCCCGATGTTGGGTGTCGAGGTGGCCGGATCCGTTCACCACGGCAAATGGGACAAGAAGGACGAGTATGACCTGACCCTGTTCGCCATCGACGGAGCCCTGCAACGAGGGCCTTTTGAACTCATGGGTGAAGCTGCCTGGGCCAACGCCGACGGGGGTGGGCTCTATGAGACTGTGGCGGGGACAGTATCTCGTCAGGACGGTGACGACTCAAATAGGCGCCAAGTTGACCAAGCAGGAGGCGAATTCTATGTCGTCCCCGAAAACATGTTCGGGTATTACGTGCAATTGAATTACCACTTTATGCCGGAGGGCCTCACCAGGGCCCTGCCCAGCTATTTCGGCCAGGACTCGACGTTTACGGGCATTCTTCGTTGGGGACAAGCGGATACCAACACCGATTCCGACATCAACCCGAATGACGAGGAACGGTTGACCTTGGGGCTCAATTTCCGGCCGATAGAAGATTCGGTCATCAAGTTCGCCTATACGTGGAACAGGAAGGGCGTGAACGACCCTGCGGGAGCCACGAATCACAACGGGTTCCAATTCAACCTGTCGTCGTACTTCTAACCGAAAGGCCCTCACCCCTTCCCTCTCCCATGGAGGGAGGGGGGGGTGAGAAGAAACTATGGGTAAGCATATCGTTCTTTGCTTGTTTCTGATCGTCTCCACGGTGGGGTGCGCCGCGGTTTCCGGCGCGCCCAGCACCGTGAAGGCGGCCTGTTCCTATGACCAGGCATGGTCCGTGGCCCTCGCGAGCATGGATGAATTCGCGTTGATTCAAGAGGATAAGGACAAGGGGGTGATTGCAACCGAGTGGGCGACCTTTGCTTCCGGGCGGTTGGCCGGGGTGTTTCAACGCCAGGCCAACAAGGAACGTGCGAGGTTTTTTGTGAACGTCGAGGCGGAGCGGCAGCCGATCAGGATCTCCGTTCGGCAAGCCCGGGAGTTTTTTTCTTCTGTAGGCGCGCGGTCGCAAGGCATAGCCTGGAAACGCATTCCTCCCAACGCCGAGGAAGAACGGCGTCTCATCCAACGGATCACCAATCAACTGCTGGATAAGGGATGTACCATCATAAGTTAAGACAGAGGAAAGACATTGAATTCCCGTGTTCACGGCTATGACAGTTTCTTGGTGTCGTCTTGGCGGTTTTCATACCATTCATACTCATACCAATAACAAGAAGAGAACAGGCATGAAAGCAACATCTGGCATCTCCTTCCTTCCGTCGTTCTCGCAATCTTTGGCGGGAATCCAGGTTGTCGTCATTTTTGCCGTATGCGGTGTTTTGACGGGCTTACCCGCCTTCCAAGTCCTCGCCCAGGCCCCTTCCCAGGAACAGATCTGGGATCATGAGCTCAATCGCTGGCTCACGCCGGAGGAACTGGGACATCTGGAAATTTATTTTACCGAGGAAGAAGCCGCAAAAGTCATGTTTCCGGATTCAGAAAAGATCCGTAAAGATACCTTGACGTTAGCGCCAGAGCAAAAAGCCTTCGTTGAAGAAGTCATCGGCTGGAAATTTCCGGAAACGACCTTCGACGTCTTTATCGGGGAAACCCGGGGGAATATCGACGGGTACGCGCTCATCCAGAATACCATCGGCAAGCATCGCCCGATTACGTACATGGTGGGCGTTGATTCGACAGGCGAATGCTCGAACTTTGAAGTACTGGTGTACCGGGAAGCCCGCGGTAACGAAATCGCCACGAAACGCTTCAATTATCAGTACCAGGGGAAAACCATCGCGGATCCGATACGGATCAATCGGGATATCATCAACATCACCGGGGCCACGATGTCCGTGCGGTCCGCAAGCGCCGGGGTGAAACGCGTGCTCGTCCTGGTGAATGAATTCTATTTGAAGCCTCGCGGACTCGGCAGCAACGTCATGGCCGCCAGCAAGTCCGAAAAGGGATTTTTGGAAGCTCTCTTCGGGCTTTAGGGGCTATTTCCGTTGCAATGCGTAATTTCAATACCCGGTTTCGACTACGTGACACCGACCGGCAGATACGGCTGGTATATACGTGGTTTTTGCTCTTGATGTTGGTGGGATTCGTCTTCACCTTTATATGGGCGCACAGCATGACCGACCTGACGCCGAAAGGCATCGCCCAACATTATCGCGGATCCGACGATAACTTCGGCGAGCCCATGTCCTTCGGTCAATTGGCCGAAACCTCGCACTTTCACTTATTCACGATGCCCGTCGTGTTCCTGATCATGGTGCACGTCTTGTACCTGACCATGGCCGGCCCTCTCGTCAAGATGCTGACCACGTGGGTCGCCTTTGCGGGCGTGACGTTGGATCTCGTGTCGCCATGGCTGATTACCTACGTATCCCCCCTCTTCGTGTTGACATTATTGGCCGGCGACGTCTTCATGACAATCGCATTTTTGATCATGTTTGCGATTCCCATGTATGAAATGTGGATTTTGAATCATCCGTTCATGATGCGAGGAGATTCTGAGTAACACCTTTAGAGATCAAGATTCCTAACTCATCAGTCGTATAGAGCCCGAGACCGTTCGTCCAGAGCCCAAGAATGTATACTGCATACTTGGGCTTTTTTGTTGCGTGTGAGCCAAGAAAGGAGTGTGGTGAATCCCACTCCTCATATGCCGGGAGGCCGATCTCCTCCTGTTAAGCCTCCCGGCCCCCTTTTCATCCACGAAAAAGAGAAGGAACAAAACACACTCCTTCAGGTGACGTCGTCATATTGCAAAAATCGATCAACCCGTTCTTGCAACCTCGTTTGAATGGATTCGCACGTCCTGGCGTCTTCCACTTTGTTGCCGTTTCGTTCCGTGACGTAAAACACGTCCACGACTTGATCCAGGCGCGTCCCGATCTTAGCCGAATGAATCGAGAGACCGAGGTCATACAAGGTTTTGGCTATTTCATGCAGCAAGCCCTGCTTGTCGTCGGCAAACACGTCGATGACGGTAAAGTGGTCAGACGTCTCATTGTCGATTTTGACTTCGGTGCGATGCCGGCGAATCGGCATGCGACTGCGAAAGGACACGCGTTGATTCCGTTCCATAAACGCTTCGATCGAAAGTTCTCCCCTCAGCACGCTGACAATCGCATTCCCTACTTTTTCCAACCGAGCCGGCGTGGGCTCGCCGCTGAAATCGGGATCCTTGACCAAAAACGTATCCACGACAATGCCGTCCGGTCTTGTGACAATCTGGGCATCAAGCACACGAAGGCCTCTGGCAGCCAGCACGCCCGTCATCTTCATAAACATCCCGGACGCCACTGACTCGAAGGCAATGAGCGAATACTCACACACCTTGAGTTCGCGACTGTAGGTGGATTCGACCCTGGGATGTTCCGGGGTCAAGGATCTGATGGCCAAAAGGTGGGCGATGATTCGATCTTTGGCCGTTCCGGAAAGATAGCGAACCGGAAAAGCTTCCAATTGACCCTTGACCCACTCACGGTTCGGAGGAACCTGGCCCTCGGCGGCTTGACCACCTGCTTCAACGCGAGGAGCCTGCGCATTCCAGACCGCCAGGACCTCGTTGGTGACGTGCTCGACGTCCACCACTCGTTCGCTTTCCCCTGACACTTCAGGAAGCGCCAGAAGATATAATTCGATCAGCAACGCTTCTTTCCATTTTGTCAACATATCCGGCCCCACCGCCGCAATATCCGCGGCAGTCAGGAGCAAGAGTTGTTTCAATCGTTCGGGACTGCCCACGGCCCGACAAAACGTCAGCCGAACTTTTTCATCATGGGGATCCCGCCGAAAGGCCGTATTCGCCATCAGCAGATGTTCATGGACAAGAAATTCCAGGGTCCGGGATTCTTGTGCGTCAAGTTCTAATCTGACGGACACGTCCTGGGCAATCTTTCTGCCGACTTCGCTGTGGTCTTCAGGGAGACCTTTCCCCACGTCATGAAGAAGCACGGCCAAGTGCAGGAGATCCTTCTCTTGAATCTCCTCGTACACCTTTCCCAACGTTCCTCCGGCCTGTTTCCCTAAAAACTCGACTTTCTTCACGGCCAGAAGGCTGTGCTCGTCAACCGTATATTTGTGGTATTGATTGAATTGCATGAGGCCCCGTACACGACCGAAGGCCGGGATCAGTTTTTCCAAAAGCCGAGCCTGATGCATCAACGTCAAGGTTTCGGCAACCGCCTCGGGGCCCGCCAGCAATTCCCGAAACCGCCGGCTCACGGCCGGGGAAGCAAACAGGTGGTCGGGGATGGTCTCCACGTGGCGGTGAATCTCTTCCAGAACCAGGCCGTCGATCGTCAACCCCTGTTCTTGAGCAACCTGAAAGAGACTCAAGAGATGCTCCGGATCATCCAGGACCTGCATGAGTTTTTCGTCACGGATGGACAGCCTCCCGTCAACGACCTGAAACAAGCCGTCGATCACGGGAGAAGGCCACAGTTTTTTGAGGCGAGTCCATAGGGACGTGGAGCCCGCACGCTCCACGAATCGCATTGTCCGATGATGAATGCCCGTGGTCAGGCGATAATATTGCTGCATGAACTGTTCGACGCCCAGCATATGCGGTTCATCCCGATAGCCGAACTCTTGCGCCATGCGCACTTGTTCGTCGAACGATAAAATTTCCTGGGCACGACCTGCCTCCAAATGAAGCAAGGCGCGCACCCTGAACAGGAATTCTCTCGCTTCGAGTAAGGCCTTATAATCCTGATGCACCAATGCCCCACGGTCGACCAATTCCTGCAACGTGGAGGCTTGGTACCGAGCCATACCGATCCATTGCAGCAAATGGACGTCTCTCAACCCGCCCTTGGTTCTCTTGATATTCGGTTCGAGGAGAAACACGGTTTCGCCAAATTTGGCATAGTCCTGCTTCCGCTCTTCAAGCTTTTCACGGATAAAACTCTCCACTCGCCTCCCAAGCACGCGCTTGGCGAAACGTCGCTGAAATTCTTGAAAGACCGAGGGGCTTCCGACTAAAAACCGTGACTCCATCAGCGCGGTTTTGGCCGACACGTCCTCTTCCGCCACGACCATACAATCGTGAATCGACCGGACGCTATGCCCCACCTGAAAACCCAAATCCCACAAATGATGAAATACCTGTTTCGAGAGATCCTGGACGACCTTTCCACCACCTGTACGATAGAGCATCATGACGTCGATGTCGGAATAGGGTGACAATTCACGGCGACCATATCCCCCGACTGCCACAAGGCAGCAATGCTGTATGCCGGCAGGCGCCTCTCCGCCCCACTGCCTGACCACGTTTCGATATCGGCCGGTCAGAACCGTATCGACGAGGGCGGTAAAATCCGACACGACTTCCGTCCCGGATGCTCCTTCTCGTAATCGCCGGCTGATGCCTTCGCGGCGAGCCTGGAGTACGGCTTGCGTTGAGGAGATACTCGATTGAGACGAGTCGATGGGACGCTCCAACTGTTCCATATGTTCCTGATTCACGGACGTACTCCTGTGCCGTTGTCGTCAGCACACAACAATCGTGGTTTTCTGCCGAGTTCGTATACTAGCTCGAACATTGTTCGTCAACGCTTGACGTACCGATTGGTAATCGGCATCCGTCGATCTTTCCCAAGCGCCTTTTGCATGATCTTAATCCCGATCGGAGCCTGACGGCGTTTATATTCACTGCGGTCCACCATGGCCATCACACGCTTGACGGTTTGCAATGGAAAGCCTTTTCCGGCAATTTCCTGAAGGGAATATTCTCTTTCGACGTACGCCTCCAGTATGGGGTCAAGAACTTCATAGGGCGGCAAGGCGTCCTGATCCGTTTGGTCGGGCTTGAGTTCAGCCGAAGGCGCCCGGTCGATGATACGTTGAGGAATCACGGCTTGGCCATCAACGGCTTTGAGATTGCGATACCGAGCCAAGGCATAGACCAGGATTTTGGGTACGTCCTTAATCACGGCAAACCCGCCCGCCATGTCCCCGTACAAGGTGGCATAGCCGACGCTCATTTCGCTCTTATTGCCGGTCGTCAAGACTAAATGACCGAATTTGTTGGATAGGGCCATCACGATGGTTCCACGTATGCGAGCCTGAAGATTTTCTTCCGTGGTATCCGGAGCGCGTTCTCCGAAAGTCGAAGACAATGCCCGGACGTATTGTTTCCAGAGGCGCGTGATCGGAATGGTCAACAAACGAACGTTCAGTGCCTTCGTCAAGGCGTTGGCGTCAACACGGCTTTCCCGCGAGGTAAACGGTGAGGGCATGAACACCCCCGTCACGCGATCCGGGCCCAGGGCATCGGCGGCAATCACTGCCGTCAGGGCTGAATCAATTCCCCCACTGATGGCGATCAAGACGCGTTGGAAACGGTTCTTCCTGACGTAGTCACGCACGCCCGTCACCAGGGCCTGATAGATTTCTTCCAAGTCGTGAGACACGGCCGGATTTTTCAACGGCACGGGCTTGTTCGCTTTCCGTTGCACCACCGGAGAAAGTTGCACTCGTTTGACGGAATACCGTTGCCCTGCCCGTTTTCCCCGACCCGCAGGGCGTGTCTCCCGTGGACCATCGAAAGACAGGTCAGCCACAAGAAGCTCTTCTTCAAACGCCTTGGCACGCGTAATGACCTTTCCCGTTCGATCGACAATCATGCTGTTTCCATCGAACACGACTTCGTCCTGTCCCCCGACCATGTTGGTATAACTCACCACCACGTCATTCTCCCTGGCGCGTTGCGCCAACATGCGTTCCCGCGTTCTCGCCTTTCCCACGTAATAGGGCGAGGCATTGATGTTCAGAATCAGTCGCGCACCCCCGACGGATACCTGATCGCGAGTAGGCCCACCGGCGTACCAGATGTCCTCACAGATGTTCACGCCAAACCGCATTCCCCGGACTTGGCAGACTAACGCTTTTTTACTCGGCGAAAAATACCGGCTTTCGTCGAATACCCCATAATTTGGCAAGAACGTTTTTTGGCAGGTGGCGACGACCTGCCGGTCATGAATCACCGCCGCCGCATTGAACACGTGCCGGGGTCCCGAGGGAACGACGAAAGGAGTCGAATCCTGCAAACAAATCACACCTCCCTCTTCAAGATAGCCGGCGACCACGGTGAGGTTCCGACACTGTTTGGTCAACCATTGGAGTGCGTGATTGGTATCGCGAAGAAAACTTGGTCGTAAGACCAGGTCTTCCGGGGGATAGCCGGTAATCGCCAGTTCCGGGAAGACGACAATATCCGCTCCCACCCGACGAGCTTGTGTCACCCATTTGCCCATCGCACGCACGTTCCCGTCCACGTCCCCCACGACGGGATTCATTTGGGCCATGGCAATTCGGTAAACGCGCATCGCAAAAAAAAACGTCCTCTTCCCTTCAGGGGAGGGAGGACGCCTTTGTCCTAGCATCTATCAAACGTGCACGAGTCGTTTTTTGAGCTTGTACAACGATTCGGACGGCCTGTCAAGGAGGAGGAGGGAACAACGAGCGTTGTCCCCTACTGATCCCTGGACCCACCTTCCAATTCTCCGGCCAAAATAATGGCCTCGGCAATCTCCCGCATGGACTTTCGCATGTTCATGCTTTGGCGTTGGATCAACCTGAACGCATCGGCTTCTGATAACTTGCGAGAATGCATCAGATAGCCCTTGGCTCGTTCGACGAGTTTTCTGACGGTCAGGGCTTCCTGCATTTCAAATGATTTGTCCATGAGACGAGTATGCTCAATAGCCACCGCCGCCTGGTTGGCAATGGCTTGCATGATTTTGATTTCCTTGTCGTCAAACGCATGCAACGTGGAGGTATAGGTATTGAGCACGCCAATGACCCTTTCCCTGCTCATCATGGGCACCGACAATAACGAACACAACGACTCTCGTTTGGCTAAATCCTGGTAGAAAAACTCTTTTTCCTCCTTCACGTCCGAAACGTAAATCGGCCGTTGTTCCTTGACCACCCGCCCGCTGATACTCTGGCCGATCTTGAGCGGAGGTTTCCGACGATAGGCTTCGCTCAGGCTCTGGGTCGCCGCAATATGCAACTTCTGGGTCTCCTCATCAACCAACATAAGGGAACAGATCGTCGAATCCATCATCTGCGCCGTCGTCATCACGATCAATTGGAGCACTTCCTCAATCACACGATTGGAAGCCACGGTTTCCGAAACCTGGGACAGGGTATCCAGTTGTACCGTTTGCCGCCTCATTTCGTCATACAATCGCGCATTCTCGATGGCGCCCCCGACCTGGTTCGCGATCGTCGATAACAGCGCCAATTCGGCATCCTGATATCGCCTCGCCCGCTTGTGTTGAACGTTAATGACTCCGATGACGCTGCCTTTCGTCACGATAGGAAGCGACACAAACGCCTGGTATCGGTCTTCGGGAAGATTGTGAAAGAATTTAAACCGTGGATCATCACTCGCGTGACGCGGAATGACCACCGGGACCCTTTCTTGTGCCACCCAGCCCGTAATCCCCTCTCCCAACCCCACGGAGATGCGGCCGATGAGCTTGGGATGAGGATTCTTGGATGATCGCAAAACGAGTTCGTCCCGATTCTCGGAGACGAGATACAACAAACAGGAATCGGCCTCCGTCATTTCGACAACCATTTCCACGATGTGTTTGAGAACCGCTTCCAAATCGAGCGTGCTGCTGATCGATTCACTGATACGATACAGCACTTCCACTTCACGCGTTCTTTCGCGAAGGACGGCCTTGACGTCCGGCTGGGGCCGCTTGGGTGATTTCTTTGTCGGCGTCATCTCAAGAATCCTCGCGAGGCAACCTGGTCCGGCATACCTTAGGAAGACTGCTCATGACAGTGTGCATACCACCGCCTCACCGTGCGCGGTTCCAGCGGCATGACTTGGACTTTCCCTATTGATCGGGGGAGCACACAGTGGACGATTCCCTGTGCCACTTTCTTATCATGACGCATGGCACCCCAGAATCTCGAAAAACTATGGGCCGGCATCCGCACGGGAAGGCCCGTTGCCTGTATCAAGGCCCGTTGCCTGTCCACGACGCCTTTGGAGCACAGTTCCAAATAATTGGCAAGAAGAGCTTCATACACCATGCCGATTCCCACGGCCTCACCATGGATATATTGTCGGTACCGGCCCAAGGATTCCAACGCGTGACCGATGGTATGTCCATAATTCAAAATCCGACGCAGACCCGATTCCCGTTCATCTTTGGCCACCACTCGTGCCTTGATCTCACAACAACGCGTCACGACCTTTTGGACGTCTTTCTCCTTCATGTCGAGAATATGTTCCATCCGGTCTTCTAAAAACGCGAAAAAAGTTTTATCGGCAATGACCCCGTATTTAATCACTTCGGCCAACCCGGCCAGCCATTCCCTCCTGGGAAGGGTCTGCAACGTATTCGTATCGGACACGACGAGGGCCGGCTGGTAAAACGCGCCGATCAGATTCTTTCCGGAGGGATGGTTGACCCCGGTTTTCCCACCCACGCTGGAATCCACTTGCGCCACAAGCGTGGTGGACACTTGAATAAAGGGGATACCCCGAAGGTACATTGACGCGGCAAAGCCGGTGATGTCTCCAATCACCCCTCCTCCTAACGCCACGAGCGCGGACCGGCGTTCGAATCGATGCTTGACCAATTCATCGACGATGAACGAGACCCACCGAAGCGTTTTGCTTTGCTCGCCATCAGGAATGCTTATCACGTGGCAGGTGAATCCCGCTTTGACGATCGCCTTTTTGAGCGACGCCCCATAGAGACGTGCCAACGTCGGATTGGTCACGACTCCGACTTTTCCGGACAGTCCCAATGCTTGTAAATACTGCCCCATCCGGTGAAGGCTGCCGGGACCGATCACGATATCGTAGCTTCGCTTGCCGAGACCGACTGTGACGGTTTGGTTAGAGTGGGTCATGAGCAGCCCTGCACTCGGCTTTTCCGGTTGAGCGATGCAATCGGTTCACGTTGGTTGAGGAAAAGGACGGAAAAACCAGGGCACCTTTCAAAAATTCTTCACGTATTCCTGGTAGGCGTCAAAATTTCGTTTCATTTCATCCAAACTATCACCGCCGAACTTTTCCAGCATGGCATTGGCCATTTCATAGGCAATGACGGCTTCCCCTACCACGCCGGCGGCGGGAACCGTACAGATATCGGAACGTTCCACCGTGGCTTCAAATGGTTTTTTCGTTTGAATATCCACGCTGTTCTTCGGTTGATACAGGGTGGCAATCGGTTTCATGGCGACCCGCACGACAACGGGCTCTCCGTTCGTAATGCCGCCTTCCAATCCACCGGCATGGTTGGTCTTTCGAGCAAAGCCCGGTTTCGTTTCACTGGGATAAATGTCGTCGTGCACTTCAGATCCAAAGCGACAAGCAGACTCGAACCCCATGCCGATCTCCACGCCTTTCATGGCTTGGATACTCATGGCCGCCATGGTCAACCGTGCACTCAAACGCCGGTCCCACTGCGCGTAACTGCCCAACCCAATGGGAGGATTGGTCACGACGACCTCGAAGACTCCACCCAATGAATCGCCGTGACGTTTCGCCGATTGGATCTGCTCGATCATCTTTTCATTCGCTTCCGGATCAGAACACCGCACCTGCGACTGCTCAGCCCGTTCATACGCCGCCAAGGGATCATTCACCGGCGGGATCGCGACCGAGCCGATGCGGGTCGTATAACTCACCACCCGCATGTCAAATTGAGATAACAGGGCCTTGGCCACGCCACCGAGGGCCACCCGGATAGCCGTTTCTCTCGCACTCGCCTTTTCGAGCACGTTGCGAATGTCCCGATGTCCATACTTAATGGCCCCCACCAGGTCCGCGTGACCGGGTCGCGGACGGGTCACGACTCGTCCCTCTGATGGAGGACCCGGTTCGGCCGCCATAATCTCCTGCCAATTTTCCCAATCCCGATTGCGAACGACTAATCCCAACGGATTTCCCAACGTTTTCCCTTTTCGGACGCCGCAGTAAAATTCAACCTGATCCTTTTCGATTCGCATCCGGCCCCCACGGCCATACCCACCCTGTCTTCTCGCCAGATCATGGTTGATCATTTCCGCGGTAAGAGGAAGCCCTGCCGGAACTCCTTCCAACACGGCCATCAACCCCTTTCCATGGGACTCACCGGCATTTAAATAACGCAACATCTTGCACCTTCATCCGTCAGGGCTTTCAGGAATCCCCGCCGGAACGTGGTTCCCAAAAGTCCTTTTCTTCGTCCAACCAATATGTCCTCTCCTGTTGAGGCCTTGCCTTTTCCCCTATCGCCGACAGAGTCACCCCGCGATCCGTGATGCGTTGCACGACTCGGGAATAGGCGGAGATAACTTGTCCCGGCATGACAACGAGTCGCTTCCCATCCTCAAATTCCAACAGAGCCCAACGGCCCTGAGCGGATGACATTGTTCCAACGACCTTCACGGTTTGGTGACTCACGTCTTGCCCCTGCAAGGGAGAACCCGCTTTGTTCCGGACAACCGATTTCGGCACAAAAGGATCGCGATAGCGATCCGAACGATACCGGAATACGCGAGAGGGCTCATTCAATGGAGCGTTCGTGACCACCTGTTCACCCGGCCCTGCATGAACTTGGATCCCGGTGAACAAAAAAACGCTCCCACACACGAAGAACTTGAGCACGGCAATAGCACGCATCACGGGTTGGCTCCCTTAACTTGTGACCTGTACGGCAACATGCTGTTCCCTTTGTCCGACGGCAGTCGCCTGAAGGCCTATCAATTCAAAAGAGGCTTGAATGGGACGCTCCGGGCTCTCCTCAGTCGCTTCCCTGATTTGAAAGTCCAGCGACCTCAACGTCAACGTGTTTGGAAGCGTTTGTAGCTCTTCAAGAAAGTGCGCGAGCGCATGATACCGCCCTTCCGCATAGAGCCAAAGCGTGACCTTATTCAAATCCGTTTCCGGAAACGGAACGGGCTCTTCGGACTTCCAGGACGTGAGTACCACGTCAACTGACTGGGCTTTGTCCAGGACGACCGCAAGTACTTGCTCCATGGGCACGGCCAATACTCTTTTTTGTGCTTTGAGTTGGCGGGTCAGGTTGGCGATTTCATCTTTGAGAGTCTCCAATTGAGGGCCCCTCGTTGCCAGTTGATGGTCCAGTGATCGAAGGGTTTGTTGAAACGCTTGGGTTCGTTGCCGTTGCGGTTCCACAACGAATTGAAACAGGATGATCGACGCGAACCCTGCAAAGAGAAGCAGGATAATGACCTTGTGGGTCATACGCGTGTCTTCCACCCAATCAAGAATGTTTTCGACCATGATCCGTCGAGTCCATGAATACGTTCATTGAAAATTGAAAGAGGTCAAGCTGCTGCACGTAGGGCCCGGCATCAACAACGTCGACCGGCCCAAGCATTTCGGTTTTTTCGAAATCCTTCGCAAGCTTCAACACGTCTTCGAGAGAACGGGCAAAACCGGACAATATAATCTTTTCGTCCTTTGCCTGAAGATGCAGCAACCACACGTCCAGAGGATCAACGGCCCGGCCGATGATCGACAACAGGCGAATGGGCAGTTCACTCGTCAATGCCTTGAGCCTGTTCCGTTCGGTGACAATGGCTTGCCGTCGTTTCTCCAGCGTCAAAACTTCCTAGTGGGTTTTTTGCAGCAAAACGACACGTGCCTGTTTTGCCTGCATGTCTTGTTCAAGCCGTTGCGTAGCGTGATTGACATCAATGGAGACCCATACCCAAAACGCACAGACACTCGCCAGGACGCCTGTCCCCACGAACAACTCCGCCTTAGAGCGACTCCGCACCCGAGGCACATCGTGTCGTTGGCCTTTCAGTAAATTAATGCTAACCATGGTTGTCCTGATGAAGAGCCAAACCGAGGGCCACTCCTCCGAGGTGGGCCGAAGCCGACAGATGGTCATGATCCTGATGATCGGCCAGACATTCGATTTCATCAAAAGGATTGAACAGCAGAGCGGGAATCGCCAAGGCGTGTTGCAACTCACTTCGCAATCGCGGATGTTTCGATTGTCCTCCGCAAAGAAACATCTTTTCCACGTCGAGTTCCGGGTAGCGTTCCAGGACGGACTCGAAACAGCATTTGGTTTCCCTTACGACTTCTGCTACGAGGGATGGATTCTCCGGGCCACCGGTTCCACCCGGACCGTGCTGCCCAGCGGGGTCTTTGACGGCTCTCGCGTGATCGACTGCCCAGCTTGACGAAGTTCCCTCGAAGCTGACATCGCGGACCACGAGAGGAGACTCATTGGCTACGAAAACGATATTCATGCCGCTCGCTCCCACGTTTGCAACG
Source organism: Nitrospirales bacterium (assembly GCA_020027535.1). Lineage (GTDB taxonomy): Bacteria > Nitrospirota > Nitrospiria > Nitrospirales > UBA8639 > Bin75. Next base: position 10,089 of record JAHRAK010000061.1, on the reverse strand, counting down.
GCAAACGACTTTCCCCTGAAGGCAGGGCTTTTCCGCATAATCGTCTTCATCAGCGCGAGACCATCGACATCACACACGATCGGATGAACCCCGATTTCTTCCAATAACGTTTTGCGGCTTTCAACCACCTGTTGCTTGGCGGCCACAAGCAGCAGTTCCGTCTCCCTAGAGGTCGGCTGCGGGGAAGGGAGGATCCAATAATCAAAATAAATGTCACTCATGGCATAGGGGATGTATTGATGACCTTCCCACGTCAAATATTCATCAAGGGCATCCTGCTCGACACCGGACACGCGTATCCGCTTGACCATCACCGATGGTCCGGATACGGAGATGGCCACTGGGCTGCCGAGCAACTCACACTCTTGAAGCAGATCGCTGAGTGCGGCTTTGAGCCGATGGGAATGGTGGCTCGCGTCCTCTTCCACAACGTCTGAACCGAGACTGCGGACGCCAAATCGTTTGAGACGATACCGGGTGGCATGTTGCTCAAGCTGAATCAGCTTGATCGTGGAAGAGCCGATGTCCAATCCGACACGGGGTTGCGGTCGTGAAAAGGCGTAGGCCCATCTCCGGAGTCGCTTCATCATCGGCGGTCAATTGCGAGGGCGGGTTGACGTCGAAGGCAACATCCCTGATGCTCCCGCTGAAAAAATTCAACCCTACACTGTTCTCGATTGACCGTCAAACAATGGCGATTTAGCCCACGTGCCGATAAGGTTTCTCGCAAAAATGACGGTGGCGGTGAACGTTTCCTCACCGCGATTTGTGCATGGCGCAGCGCAGGCCGGATGCATGTGCAATGCGGAAAAGCCCGTAGCCGGAACGGCACGTCAATATTCAGAACGATCCAGGTCCCGGTGGCTGAGCGTGGCGCTGTAGCCTAACAGCGCAAACAGGTCCTTCACCTTGTTCCCAATCGCGACGGAACGATGCCTCCCACCCGTACAGCCGATGGCGATGGTCAAATAACTCCGCCGTTCTCGCTCAAACAGCGGAAGGAGAAACGTAAAAAACCCCTTCATGTGCTCAAGAAAACCCTGCGCCTCTTTGTTTTCGAGAACGTACCGCTGGATGTTTTTTTCATTTCCCGTTAACGGTTTCAATTCAGGAACGAAGTGAGGATTTTGCAAAAATCGAACGTCAAACACGAGGTCGGCTTCGTAGGGCACGCCAAATTTGTAACCAAACGTCATCACGGACACCTTCATTGAGTGCCGATGCTCATGGTCGCCGTACTGCTGCACCATCCAATCTCGAAGTTCATGCACGGTCAACTCCGACGTATCCAACACCCGATCAGCCCGAGCACGTAATTCATTCAGGTGTTGCCGTTCGAGTCGGATCCCTTCAGAAACAGGCTGCCGGGGCAGGAGCGGATGGGGTCGGCGGGATTCAGAAAATCGACGAGTCAGGACAACATCATTCGCCTCCAAATACAACAGTTCCATCACGGAGACATTGGCTTGTAGTCGCTCAAGATTGTCGAAAAAATCCAAAAAGAATTCACGTTCACGGATATCAATACACAAGGCAATCTTTCGAACCGTATGACTGCGTTGGCTGCAAAATTCTGCGAATGAAAGGAACAGTGCCGGAGGAAGGTTGTCTACACAGAAAAACCCTGTATCCTCGAGACATTTCAGGGCTTGGGTTTTTCCGGAGCCGGACAACCCACTCACGATCACGAGGTGTAGTGAACGTTGCGATCCGGTATCAGTCACGACAATCTGAGCGGCGTCTTGTTCATCGGCAATAGAGCAAGCCCACGGGGTAAAGACACCATCTCGGTGGGGCGAGGCTTAATAGAGCCGTTTACGCTGGCTGGCTGTGGCAATATTGAGTTCCGCCCGATATTTGGCAACTGTCCGCCTGGCAATGACAATTCCCCTGGCGCGCAACCTCGATACGATTTCTTGATCTTTCAACGGTTTCCCGGGATTTTCCTGCCCGACCATTTCACGGATCAACTCACGAACGGTGATCGAGGATAAATCTTCAGCGCCCGGTTCCGCGCGGTGAATGCCGGCGTTAAAGAAAAATTTCAGTTCCAACATGCCCTGGGGGCAATACATGTATTTATTCGTCGTCACCCGACTGATGGTCGATTCATGCATGCCTACGTCTTCAGCCACTTGCTTCAGCACGAGCGGTTTCAAGTACTGAATGCCTTTTTCCAAAAAGGATTCCTGGAATCCGATTAAACTTCCAACCACTTTCAGAATCGTTTTGTTCCTCTGCTCAAGGCTGCGAATGATCCACTGAGCCCCTCGCAGTTTATCCTCCAGGTACGCCTTCGTAGTGGCTCCATCTCCGCGGTTCGTTCCCAATATCTGCGTATAATAGGGATTGATGCGCACACGAGGCATCCCATCGTCATTCAAACGCACCTGCCATTCGCCTTCGTCTTTGAATACGAAGACGTCTGGCACAATCACCTGATTGTTGTCGGAAAAATAGGGACGTCCCGGTTTTGGTTCCAGACTTTCAATGATATGCACGGCATCCACAATCTCTTCAACGGGCCTGCCGACGGCTTTGGCAACGTTGAGGTATCGTTTTTTTTGGAGATCGTGAAGATGTCTCGTGATAATCAGTTCAAGAAGTGATTCCTGTCGAATACCCCCATGAACACATCCATTGCCAAGAGGATTGTGCAGGTGGCGAAGTTGAATCAATAAACACTCCTGAAGATCACGGGCCGCCACGCCAATAGGATCGAACGTTTGAATCAAGGATAAAACGGAATCAACTTTTTTGACGGATGCCCGCGCTTCTTCGGCTATTTCCTCGATCGACGTGCGAAGATACCCGTCCTCATCGAGGTTGCCGATGATCATATGGCCAATGGCTTTTTCTTCTTCATCCTCGGAAGAAAGTCGCAACTGCCAAAGCAAGTGATCTTCCAATGTGGCCGGTTTGGTCAGCGTTTGGTCATAAGATGGATAATCCCCTTCTGAGAAAGCCTCGTACTTCCCACCTCCCGGCCGCCAATCACTTTCATAATAGTCTTCCCATCCTTCCGGCGAGAGCGGTTCGGAAAATTCGTTGACTTCTCCCGATCCGACCTCACCGCCGACGGCACCATCGCCACTGTCAGCTTCACCAATGGCTTCTTCCTTTCTTTCAGCAACGATCTCTTCAAGCGTTGGTCCGTCTCCCTCGTCCGCATCAGGACTCTCCTCTTCGAGGAGTGGATTTTCCAACAGGTGTTGCGAGAGCACCTGCTGTAGATCCAGTCTGGATAACTGCAACAGCTTGATGGCTTGTTGAAGTTGGGGAGTCATCACCAACTTCTGACTGAGCCGAAGATCGAGTTTGAGTTCCATCACCGTCGCTGGAACTGGCCAGAAACGTTCAGAGCTTGAAGCCTTCGCCCAAATAGATTTCTCTGACCTTGGGGCTTTTGACTATGGCTGCTGAAGTGCCTGCCTCGAGAATCATCCCTTCATTAATGATATACGCCCGGTCGGTTATGGAAAGTGTTTCTTGCACGTTGTGATCCGTCGTTAATATCCCGATTTGCTTCGTTTTCAGGGATTGAAGGATGTTTTGAATGTCGGCGACCGCAATGGGATCAATTCCGGCAAATGGTTCATCCAACAACAAAAAACGAGGGGTCGTTGCCAGGGCCCTCGTGATTTCCAACCGACGACGCTCTCCGCCGGAGAGGGTAAAGGCCTTGCTTTTTCGAATATGGGCTAACCCGAGTTCGTTCAACAGACTCTCCAAGCGTTCCTGTCGTTCATCCTGGGAAAGATCCAAGGTCTCCAAGACGGCGCGGATATTGTCTTGAACGGATAATCGACGAAAAACAGAAGCTTCTTGGGGGAGATACCCAATGCCGCGGCGAGCCCTCTGGTACATCGGCAAGTCAGTGACCGGATCGTGATTTAAGAAAATCTGGCCGTGGTCGGGCTGGCAAAGGCCGACCACCATGTCGAAAATAGTCGTTTTTCCTGCTCCGTTCGGGCCCAATAACCCGACAATTTCTCCTGATTCAACTGCTAACGAGACACCTCGCACGGCATCCCGTCCCTTGTAACTCTTGCGTAGTTCCTTGACGGAAAGACAAGAGGACTTCCTGACGTTACTGACGAAAGCATCGAACAACGACAACTGAGGAAAATGCTGTTGGTCATCGACGGAATGCACCATGACGGGTGTAGCGGCTCAACGACTGTCAACGGCCTTACGGCCTTTACTCTTCGAGGATAACCACACGGGATCCTCCTTCGACGATGCTTCGTTCTTCCTTCAAAAACATGGTCATTTGGGATCCCTCAATCCTTGTACCGCCTTGCCAGGCCACTGGCGACTCCGTCAGGACGAGTTTTTCTGCATCTTTGTCATACAGTGCGCGCCCGCACGTCGCTTTCCCATCAGATTTCTCAATGACCACTTTGCCGCTGGCCTCAATGCGGTCAACCTGGCTCGCGGTCCTCCCTTCCGTTTCCTGGCTATCAGCTTGCACGCCTTTCTTAAACGTCACCACCATATGATCGGATCGCATAACGAAGTCTTTTTTCTTGAGGACCACCGTTCCTTCAAAGATCGTCTGTCCGGATTTTCCCTGGACGGTCATCGTCTGTGAAGTAATCGTCGTTTGCTCTTTTTTTTCAGCAAAGACGAAAGGGATTGCCTGCGCCGAGACGACACCACATACCAGAATCGCCATGAGGATGGGCTTGCTATATTCAGGACGTAATCCGAACGTGTACATCATCGAGCACTCCTAACTGTTCTGTTTTCAACTCTGCAATCAAACCAATACCCGTAATGATCAAGCCATGCCCATGTATGGTCACCGGCCTGTCCGTGCTGATGGTCTGCTCCGCATCCACCCAGTGAACGTGCGGGGTAAAGATTGTATAGCCATTTGCCAATTCAATTGCAATCAACTCTTCCTGACTTTGAAGATCAAAATTGCCGTTGGCCGTATTAATCGTTCCTTCTTCAGCCTCCAACTGCATTTCCTGCTCTTGACCTTCCTTGTTAAACAACCGAACCTGAACCTGTTTCAGCAGCACGTGCTGTTCGGACTCATGGCTTTCGGCTTTTTGCGCTTCCACCTCCCACTGAACCAGCCCCTCTTCGGTTTGACGGTAGACAAAACCTTCCAGGCCGGCATCGGTCGTTTCAAAAACCGGTGCCGTCAGCACGGGAAGGGGATGGTTGGACTGTATTTGCTGCATCAGAACATACCCGAGAAAGCCCGCCAAACTCAGGGTAATCCCTCTTAAAATCCATTGGATCCATAAGCGAGGCATACGTGTATACGTGAATGGCTTGGAAGGAACCTGAAACAGAATACCATACGCTCCAGACCAAGTAAACTAAACGGTCGCAGGGATATTCCGGAAACACGGTTCGAATCTGGCTGAGAGAGCGGCAGGGAGGAGGACGGCACGGCAGGAACTCCTGCAACGGCCGGACGCCGGAGGAAGGGAGAACTGCAAAAGATTATGAAGTCTTGTCTTCGGTCACGGGTTCTGGAACGTCGTCAACCACCGGCCCGCGCTCGATCAACTCAATGGCTACAAGTTCTGCAGCATCACCGGGTCGCCGTCTTGTCCGAATGATCCGGATGTACCCTCCTGGCTGGCGACGGAATCGTCCTGCAACGTCACCGAACAATTTGGATACAACCTCTTTCTTTCGGATAAAATCCAAGGCGCGCCTTCGAGCATGAAGAGAGCCATCTTTCCCCAAGGTGATCATTTTCTCAGTGATACCGCGGATTTCTTTGGCTTTTGCCTCCGTGGTCTCAATACGTTCGTGTTCCAGTAACGAGGTGACAAGGTTCCGGAACATCGCGTGTCGATGTTTGGTATTTCGCCCTAATTGTCTGCCTGTTTTTCGATGACGCACGATGTGGCTCTCTTGATAAAAGGTTAATGCGATTGGTTGTTGGTCTGTACCAGACTTTCTCTTCTGAGACCCAAACTCAGTCCCATTTCGGCTAAGACTTCCTTGATTTCATTGAGAGATTTTTTCCCGAAATTTTTGGTTTTCAGCATCTCTATTTCCGTCTTTTGCACGAGGTCTTCGATGGTTTTGATATTCGCATTTTTCAGACAATTCGCCGCACGCACGGAAAGTTCCAGTTCGTTCACGCTTCGAGCCAGATGTTTATCCAATTCGACTTGCGTTTCCTCGTAAGCGGAATCATGCTCCACTTCTTTCATTTCTTCGCTGGGGATACAAATAGCCAAATGCTCTCGAAGAATAGAGGCTGATGAGGACACGGCCTCTTGCGGGGTAATGCTTCCGTCGGTCCAAATCTCAAGATTCAGTTTGTCATAATCGGTCACACGTCCCACACGGGCATTTTCCACGTGAAAGTTCACCCGCTTAATCGGGGAAAAAATCGAATCGACCGGGATAACCCCAATGGGGAGCCCTTCTTCTTTATTGCGTTCGGCCGGCACGTACCCGCGTCCCGGCTTCACGATCAACTCCATGTCAAGCGCACCGTCTTTGCCCAACGTGGCGATATGCAATTCAGGATTTAAAATCGTCATGTCCACGTCATGCTGAATATCGGCGGCACGAACGTCGCCCGGCCCTTTTTTCTTTAACCGCATCGCTTTCGATTTATCGGTATGAAGTTTGAGACGCAGATTTTTGATGTTCAAGATGATAATGGTCACGTCTTCCGTGACGCCGGGAAGGGTGGAAAATTCATGAAACGCACCTTCGATCTTGACAGAAGTCACGGACGCACCGGATAACGAGGACAACAACACACGTCGCAAGGAGTTGCCGACCGTTGTCCCAAACCCACGTTCAAATGGCTCAGCCGTAAACTTTCCATAGGTGGACGAGGCTGTTTCCTTTTCCAATTCCAGTCGCATAGGCAACTGAAAATCCTTGATCCCTTTGCTCATCACGCCCCCTTTCACCTCATCTGTCACAGCCCAAACGTCAGCTAACGTATGGCTACCCGATTATTCACTTCTAACGAGAATATAATTCGACAATAATCTGTTCATTGACCGGGGCCCCAATGTCATCCTTCGTCGGCAATGCCAGAATCGTCCCTTTTAACGCATCATGGTCGCAGTCGATCCAGTTGACCACCGACTGGCTGTCGGCGGCCTGCGCCGCAGCTTTAATCGCCAGCAACTCCAGGCTTCGTGGCCTGACTTGAACCACGTCTCCCACGGCGGTCGTATACGATGGAATGTCGGTTTTTCGGCCATTGACCAAAATATGTCCATGATTGACCAACTGGCGAGCTTGCTTGCGCGAAAAAGCCAAGCCAATCCGATAGACGACGTTATCCAACCGTCGCTCGAGTAGCGCCAGGAGATTTTCACCCGTCACGCCCTCTTGACGTTCAGCGCGCTCGAAGATTCCTCGAAACTGACGCTCTTGGATGACATACATCCGGCGCAATTTCTGTTTTTCACGAAGCTGCATACTATAATCCGTCACACGGGGACGAGATTGTCCATGTTGACCGGGAGGATAACTGCGACGTTCAATCGCACATTTGTCGGTCATGCAACGTGTTCCTTTAAGAAACAGTTTCACGCCTTCCCTTCGACAAATCCTGCATACTGGACCACGATAATTTGCCACGTCTCTAGCCTCTCACTTGCAAGACTTCAGAACCTGCGTTGGCAGGTCTGAAGGTTGAGTCAATCACCACTTACACTCGTCGTCTTTTCGGCGGCCGGCATCCATTATGGGGGATGGGGGTCACGTCGCGAATCAAATTCACCCGTAAGCCCACGGATTGCAGTGCTCGCACCGCCGACTCACGGCCCGATCCCGGCCCATTGACGTAGACGTCAATCTGGCGCATGCCCTGCTCCATGGCTTTTCGTCCCGCCGCCTCCCCCACGCGCGTCGCCGCAAATGGCGTACTCTTTCTGGCCCCTTTGAAGCCTAACCCCCCCGCATTCGACCACGAGACCGTATTACCGCTCATATCCGTAATGGTCACAAGCGTGTTATTAAAAGACGCTTGAATATGGGCAATCCCCATTTGCACGATTTTCTTCTCTTTTTTCCGACCTTTTTTTACGCTCATGCTGTCCCCTGAATGGCTGTTTATTTTTTAGCCCTGCCGATCGAAGCCCGCTTCCCTTTCCTGGTTCGGGAATTCGTCTTGGTCCGTTGTCCACGAACGGGCAGCCCTCTTCGATGACGAAGACCTCGATACGTCCCCGTATCGATCAGGCGTTTAATACTGAGAGCGATCTCTTTTCGGAGATCCCCCTCCACGGTGTAGTCTTTATCGATCGTTTCACGAAGTTTGACAATATCTTCTTCACGAAGATCCTTGACGCGCACGGCGTAATCAATGCCGGTCTTTCGTAAAATCTGCCTGGCACTCCACGGCCCGATCCCATAAATATAGGTCAAGCCAATCTCAATGCGTTTGCCCACCGGCAGATCGACGCCTGCTATCCGAGCCATGTATCCTCCTTCTTCACGTAACGCGGCTTGTGCCGTTACCCTTGTCGCTGCTTGTGACGAGGATTACTGCACCGGACCCGAACGATACCTCGTCGTCTGAAGACAATACATTTTGAACACATCGGTTTGACGGACGATTTGACTTTCATGAGAGCGTTTCTCTCCTTGCTATTTGAAGCGATAGGTGATCCGTCCCCTCGTGAGATCATAAGGAGACAACTCCACGGTCACTTTATCGCCCGGAAGAATTCGAATAAAATGCATCCGCATCTTCCCTGAAATATGTGCCAAAATTTTGTGTCCACTCTCTAATTGAACCCGGAACATGGCATTAGGCAACGTTTCCATGATCACCCCTTGCACTTCAATCATGTCTGCTTTTGCCATCAGCCTTGAACCGCGTCGCTATGAATTGACGCTCACCTGCTCCTTGACCGTCGTCAGAATCGTTGGCGGCCCTTCGGGTTGGATCGCCACGGTATGTTCAAAATGAGCTGACAGGCTGCCATCTTTCGTGACGGCAGTCCATTGATCGTCCAACACTTTCACCTGAGCCCCCCCAACGTTCACCATGGGCTCAATGGCCAACACCATCCCGAACTGGAGACGCGAGCCTTGCCCCGGACGTCCATAATTGGGAACCTGAGGGTCCTCATGAAGTTGCCGACCAATCCCATGGCCCACAAAATCCCTCACAACGGAAAACCCGTTTGCTTCCACGTAGCTTTGAATCGTATGGCCGATATCGGACAACCGGTTCCCTACCCGTGCTTGATCAATCCCTTTATGCATCGCCTCTTCCGTCACCTTGAGCAGGGTTTCAACGTCGTCTGAAACGGGTCCGACGGGTACCGTCACGGCCCCGTCCCCGTAAAATCCCTGAACAATCGCTCCCAAGTCAAGCCCGATGATATCCCCTTCTTTCAGTTCCCGGTCAGAGGGAATACCATGGACCACTTCATGATTCACCGAGGCACACAGGGTGTTGGGGAAATGACGATATCCTTTAAAGGCCGGGATTCCCCCGTGGTCACGAATAAACGTTTCAGCAAGTTCGTCCAAATACAACGTGGTGACACCGGGCCTGACCTCTTGTTGGAGGACCTGATGCGCTTCGGCCACAATTTTCGAAGCCTGTGCCATCAGCGCAATTTCTTCCTCGGTCTTGAGCATTATCATGAAGATCTACGACCTGGCCAACAACGCGAGTAACCGCCCTTGTACGTCTTCTACGGATCCCGTGCCGTCTAATTCAGCCAGCACGTCTTTCTCTTTATAATAGTCAATCAAGGGAGACGTTTGTTCTTCATACACCATCAGCCTCGATTCCACCGTTTCCCGTTTGTCGTCACTACGTTGAACAAGAGCCGCCCCACATTCGTCGCAGCGTCCTTCCTGCTTGGGCGGAACGTAATCAATATGATACACCGCCGAGCACGTCGAACAACTTCTTCGCCCGCTCAACCGCCTCACCACTTCCTCGCGGGGGATCACGAAATACATGACCCGGTCCAGCACCGCCTCCTGCTTCTGAAGAATGCCGGCCAAGGCATCCGCTTGAAGAATGGTTCGCGGAAATCCATCAAGGATAAATCCTTTTTCGCATTCAGGAGAACCGATTTTTTCTGCTACGAGGCCGATCACCACGTTGTCGGGCAC
>JAHRAK010000059.1 GCA_020027535.1 Nitrospirales bacterium | reverse complement strand
TTTTCAGATAATCCTCAATCGTAATCATTTCAGCAGAAATAACGCCGGCCTCGATGTGCCTATTACCGATAGAACTTTTTGGTTTGTTTGACTGCTCACCAGTGTTCATAATTCCCCCAGAATGCCTGTTGCGCCGTCGAACTCGTTCTGCCAGTCGTCACCCACACCGCGATTAGGACCCGTGCAGTTAGAGTTTTCGTATCCCGGAGTGTCCGTGACCGTGGCGAAATCTGGATTGATGAACTCATCGCACACGCTGGCGCGGTCGGTGCTGAATCCTGTGGTATCCAACCCCGGGGCGAAGTTGGCTCCGATCTCGCCACTGATATAGAACCCCGAGCCAGCCAACACCAGGGTTGGCACGAATACCCATGTGGCGATGATGAAAAGCGAGCATGAAAATATGCGTCTCATCTACGGTTCCTCCTTTATCGGCCATTGAAAATCGGACCATTCTGGAGCCCTTCAAAAGAAGAAACTTCCAAGTCCTTGTGTCTCCGGCGCGCCCGGAAGGCGTCAACCCTCAACATTCAGATTCTTACCGCCTTGATGGATGGCTCCAAGATACGAAAATGAATGACCCGACATAAATCCTATCATACCTATCCCAATCAGGTTCCGAATGTTCGCTATACATTTCAAAAGCCTCGCAAGAGTCTACGATTCTCTGAAAATGCCCTCCACGAAATAGAATATCAACGCCATTGTTCCCTATATAATGAGTAATCCACCTCAGCCGGGACCTCGATCATGGCGAGACGAAGAGGAGCGTCTTGCTCCGCTTGGATCGCGATCGAGCCGGTATTCCCGGCATGGACGACGGCAAAATATCTTGGCGCAAGCTCATGTTTGTCTGAACTGGCTGCATCGCTCAGCGTGCCCTGTCCATTGATGACCACCAACGCCAACGTGCGGTTCGCGGAAAGTTCCCGCCGGTACCCATGGCCCGACGGAATGAGCATATCCTGCATCGCCGCCTCCGCCAGAATCGATATCGGCGCGCCGTTCCCAATAATGTGTTTCAGGGTGACGCCGTCTCGAACCTCAACGGGAAAGTCTTCATGGCGAAACTCCGCATACGTCGGTGTCTGGCGGACGGTTTCTTTCAGGTTCGGCTCGAACCAGATTTGAAATAATTCGTTGTGCTCGCCGACCGTTTCCTCTTCATGAGAGACGCCGGATCCCGTCTGCATCACCTGTGTGCCGCCGGCTTTCACCCGGCTTCGATTGCCCATGGTATCGTAATGGCCGATTTCTCCTGCGAGGGCATAACTCATGATTTCAAAGGCCCGATGAGGATGGAGACCGATTTTCCCGTAACCCTTGGCCGTCGCCCGGGCCCAATAAAACAGGGGACCGGTATGGGGAACACCGGGATCTTCTCCGGGAAACCCCAGAGGCTTGATTTCGGTGATCCTCCCGCCATCGAATTCTCCGACCCCTTGGGCTTCGGGAGGATAAATGGTGATGTGCAGGGATTTCTCTATCGGGTCCATTGGCGCTCCTTTTCGATCAAAAAAGACAACAGCTAGTTGCTGTCACGGCAATTTTTCTTGTCATTGCCCGAACAATCACGTATAAATTTACGCCAGTCTTCTGTTCTTGCCTACAGACAACATGCCTCCCCTTCCTTCAGTACATGGGCAAACTCAAGCCCTTTGGGAAAGAGAATCCGATTGCCCGCCCCTGCCAATTTCTCAAAAGGTTACGAGGCTTTTAGGTCAGGAAGCCGCTCGAAATAAAACCGTACCCGGGCTTGTTTCCAAGATTTTTAACGAGAGCTTTGGCCATAGACCGGACGGAAAACCCTATCGTCTGGGCCCAAAGTCCATCGCCGAAAGGTTAGCCTCCACGGATTTTCTCTTCATCGCAGGCGATGAACAATCAGGAATCGGGTATCTATTTGGTAAAGAGATCCCTTCCATGGGCGGAAGAATCGCCTGGATCGAGTCAATGGCGGTGTTACCGCTTTGCCGGAGACAGGGCATTGCCACTGCCTTGATACAGGAGTTTCGCCTGGCAACCAAAGGATCATCAAGAATCGGATGCGCGACCCCGAATCCTATTGCGGCTTTGGTGGTGACCAGAACCGTACCCGGCACCGTGTATATCGGAAACTGCTATCCGCCGGCCGCGGTGCTGCACATGCTCCGCGAAATCCGACAGCACTGTTTTGACCTTCGCGGATGCGCCATCCAGAAAAAACCGTTACGAATAAAAACCGGGTTCAGCCCGTTTTCCCGGTCCGATGAACGGGAGTGGAATCCCCGAACACCTTCTTCTCCACCTTATTGGTGGAGTGAGCTTGAGCATTTACCAAATGCCTACGAGGCCCTTCTCGTCATCGAGAGAACAGACAGCCCTTCAACATCATGCAATGCCGTAGAGTATGCCAATGAAGCCCAGCAAACAGAGTGGAGAGGCATTACGATGAGCTTATCAGCGCATGGCAAACACACTTCGGCCGTTGAGGTGACAAACATCTCACCCCACGGCTTGTGGCTTTTGGCACATGACAAGGAGTTCTACCTGTCTTATGAAGATTTTCCATGGTTTCAAGAGCAACCGGTGAAGTCGATTGTTAATGTTGAAGAGCAATCCCCAGGGCATTTCTATTGGCCCGATCTTGACGTTGATTTATCGCAAGAAATTATCGAGCACCCGGAGCGCTTCCCATTGAAAGCCGAGTCAGGTTCCAAATTACATAACTCAAGATAGCCAAAGGGGCCCCGGTGAAAATGAACGCGTTGAGCAAACCAAATATCCTGATGTTATGTCTTCTTCTCGAGACTTTTTATCGTGACAGCGGAAGGGCAAACGAAAACTTCTGAACGGATTGCCATTCGGCTTTCACGAAATCATGGCCTTACGCTTCTATTCGCCGTTCATAGGCCAGTCTTGATAGCTCCTCAAGAATCTCCGATTTTGACTTAATATCTTCTTCCTTTAAGCGAAGCCGATAGCGCCTCCATTTCTTATCGTATTCAAGAGTATCGAGATCTGCTTCATCTATCTTGTTATCCAGTTCATCGGTTTGAGGAAGCCCAAGCGCAAAAATAGTATGGTTCTTCATAGGCTTGAATGAAACAAAGTTGAATGCTTGGCCATCTTTTGCGAGTCCGATGTAAAACTTGTTGTATTTCAGGATTAGGGTTGAGTCGAAATTACGAAGCAAATCGAGCAGTTGATCAGCCAGAGCAGCGGTTCCCTTTGTCGCACGTTGTTCCCAGTATGCTCTATCCGTCGAGACGGCCTCAGCCTCTTCGTCCTCGTCAACGAGCCCACGCGAAAATTCGTCCATGACCTTTGTAAACACCAACGTCACGTTGTCGCCAACCTGAAGAGCCTGCATTTGAATGGCAATAAATGGCATGGTGCCGTTAAATAGAGAGAGAACGTTCAGGAAGCGACTGGTCACGTCTTCTGCCACAAGGACGGCACAATGTTCATACTGCGGATAGCGCTTCTTCTCGATATCCCAATACTCAATGGTGCGGATAATGTGAGATTCATCCGTTGATCCCAGTTGAATTTCCACTTCATACCGTCGCTGCGAATCCGAGTCCTGTAGAAGAAGATCAAGGCGGCCTGCTCGTGGTTGTCTTCTTTCTTTATCTCTCAACACCAAATCTCCAAGGCCAAGAATAGAAGGATCATTCGCAATAAGATCCTGAACCCATTTTTCGTTGAGGTATGGGTGGCCCTTAAGTGATAATCGCTCTGGTTTAAGGTAATTATGGTCCATCATGTCTTCTCTTTCTGTTAATTAAGTATGAACTGGCGCGCCCGGAGGGAGTCGAACCCCCAACCCTCAGATCCGAAGTCTGATGCTCTATCCATTGAGCTACGGGCGCGTCCGACCTTCTTTTTCACCTATTTCCTGTGAACTGTCAACCCGGGACGCCACGAACGACGTGTGCCGAATAAACCTGCTAAAATGAATTGTTGATGATCTGAGAGAGGAAGGAATCGAACATGTCGTCGTCACCACAAACAGGGATTTTTACCGAAGGCAACACGCATTTTTATTACCTGGAATACCAGCTTCAGCCTGATGCCGTGACGCAGGATATCCGACGGGCTGTCCAGTCGGCATTGGCTGTCAAAGGAGGGGAACCATCCGAGACGGTCATCGCATTCGGCAAGGACGCCTGGGATAGGTTGAACCCCGCGTGGGGCCCCGAGGGGCTGCGAGCCTTTGCGGCTCTTTCAGGAGTCGATGGTTTTTCCGTTCCTTCAACGCAACAGGATCTTCTGTTTTGGATCCAGAGCAATCGCCGTGACGTGAATATGCAGGTGGTGCTGGCCATCCATTCGTTTATGCAAACCGTGGGAGTGCTTAAGCTGGACCTGGCCGGGTTTCAGTACCTGGATTCCCGAGACCTCATCGGGTTCATTGACGGCACCGCGAACCCCAAAGAGGAGAAGGCTCGGGAGGCGGCGCTGATCCCCGAAGGCCAGACGGGTGCGGGAGGCAGTTTTGTCTTGTCCCAGCAGTGGGTGCATAACCTCCCCGCCTTCAACAGCCTTTCCCAATCCGAACAGGAACAGGTCGTGGGCCGGACCAAGCCGGACAGCATCGAGCTCGAAGGCGAGGCCATGCCGCCGACTTCACACGTGAGCCGGACCGATTATAAAGAGAATGGAAAGGCCCTGAAGATTGTCCGGCGGAGTGCGCCCTACGGAACAGTCGAAGAGCATGGCTTGTATTTCCTGGCCTTCGCCTGTGAGCTTTACCGGTTTCAGGTCCTGCTGGAGCGTATGTTCGGCGCGTCGGGAGACGGGGTTTCCGACCAGCTTATCCGCTATTCCAAACCGGTCACGAGTTCATACTGGTTTGCGCCGTCACGGGAGGATGTAGAAAAGATCCTTCACGGTTCTTGAACTTTTTAATTCTTCGCGTCATGAAAATCGACGTGGCGATGGGTCCCGTCGCAAAACGGAATGTTTTTCGATTGCCCACAGCGGCAGAGCGCATACTGTGCTTTTGATGCCTCCTTGCCCCACGTTGCGTTCTTCAATTCGATGTCTCCAACGACAAAATACGGCCCATCTTTGGAGACCGTGATATTCGGGTCCCGCCCTTGATCACGATACTCTACCCCGTCAATAGAATAACTCAACGCTCCAGAAGGGCAAGTCTGAATCACGTCAATAATGGCCTGAACCTGTTCGGCGTCCGGATTGATCCAGGGTTCTCGTTCGGCATTAAACACGGATTCCAAGTTGTCTGCACAAAAACTCGCATGGGAACAAATCCCTCGGTTATCGTGAATGGTCATACGTTTTCCCACGTAGTTGCTTCGTTTATCTAACGCGCCATCCGTGCGTTTCTCATCAGAAAAATTGATTGTGGCATGAGTCCCGTCACAAAACGGTTTGTTGGCAGATTGCCCACAGCGGCACAAGGCCATGACCTTTTTGGCAGCAATAGCTTGACCCCTTGAATTTTTCAAAGAGGTCAGATTTTTGACGATGAGAGGCCCATTGGGGGCACATTCAATTGAAACGTTGTTTTCTTCGTGATCTGTACTCATCATCAGGCCTCCTCAAGAAAGCTATCCAACTCATGGCTGGAGGATACTCGAACTTTAATGGCTTCCTTTTTTCCAATAACTCCCAAAATATTTCACGGGGGACCAGTCTGGTTGTATCGGAGGGAGTGCAGGCATCAGGGATGCATATTCTTGTGCTCCATACACAATTTTCCCATCAACGACCGTTAAGACCGATTCAATTTGTTTAATATCTTCTACGGGAACTTTCATATAATCCGCTGACAAAACGGCGAAGTCAGCGTACTGGCCCGGCGCGATGCGGCCTTTGACCTGCTCTTCATGGGAAAACCAGGCGCTGCCAACGGTATACAGGCGTAACGCTTCCTCTCGCGTGAGAAGATTGTCCGGCCCATACAGACGGGTTCCGCCCGCGGTTTCTCCCGTGACCAACCAATGCAGGCCGACCCACGGATTGAAGCTCGACCCACGGGTACCGTCGGTGCCCATGCCCACGGGCACGCCTTTGTCCAAGAGCATGCGAAGCGGGGGCGTGTGTGAAGCCGCTTCGGCGCCATAGCGATTCAGAAAATCGTCGCCTAAAAACACCATGCGATCTTGAATGGCCACGCCTCCACCGAGGGCGAGGATTCGATCAATATTCGGTTCCTTCAGGGTTTCTGCGTGTTCGATGGACCACCGAAGCCCATGAAAGGGCGTTTCCTTATTGACCGTCTCCAAGACATCCAAAATCCTGGAAATGGATTCATCATAGGTGGCATGTAATCGAAACGGCCATCGGTTTTTGACCAACAGCGTGACGACCTTTTTCAAGTGTTCGGACATGTTGGGGTTCAGTTCCGGCCGAGGCGACATAAAATTTTCAAAATCCGCTGCCTCCCACACCAAATACTCGCCACCGCCTTCGATGACGTACCCGTCCTCGCGCAAAGGATCGGTGTTCGTATTCGGTGGAACCATGGTGACCCACTTTTGGAAATCGGAATATTCTTCCCCCGGGGTTTGCGCAAAAAGGAAATAGGAAACCCGCAAGGGAAATTTGGCTTGCTCGGCGAGTCGCTCGGCGGTTTTATAATTCCCGGGATAGTGCTGGCCCCCGCCCCCCACGTCGATGACGCTGGTCAACCCGAAACGGGCTAATTGGTAAAACAGGTGAAGTGTGGAATTGACCTGTTCTTCAGGTGATAGCGCAGGCAAGCCGGCAATGGACTTGTACAGCAAGGCAGGGTGAGGATCGGCAATCAACAGGCCGGTGGGTTTGCCATCCGGCCCAAATTCCAAACGTGACCCCGGAGGACTTTGGGTCTGTTCATCAAATTCGATCGCTTGAAGGCCCGCCTTATTCACGACAGCCCGGCTGTAAAAATATTGCACATAAACCGGTGTATCCGGTGCCGCGTTGGTGAGTTCTTCCGGCGTGGGTAGTCGTTTTTCTAGAAATTGGTGAGGCGTCCACCCGCCGATCACTCGAATCCATTGTCCTTTTGGAGTCCGAAGGGCCTGCTGGCGAATCATCTCCAACCCCTTCGCCAACGTGGGAACGCCATCCCAACGAAGAATCGCAGTAAACGCCAAGCCCCCTCGAATATAATGGGAATGGGAGTCGTTCAGCCCCGGGATCATCCGGCGACCCTGCACATCAATGACGTGCGTGGCTTCCCCGCGCATGGCCAGGATTTCTTCATCCGTTCCGACTTTGACGAAGCGACCATGCCGAATCGCCACGGCGATTGCCGATGGGTGGTCGGCATCCAACGTCGTGATTTGGCTATTGTGGATAATTAAGGAGAGCCCTTGGTCGGGTTGTGATCACGTTCCGTGCGCAGAAGAATCGGCTGCCTGAAGAATGCTCCAGGCAGCAACACTCACGGCGCACACCGTCACGACAAGCATTCTCGATATTATCGCCATAAGCACACCTTCTTTATGTCAATGAGATACATATTTGTTGTGTTGTCCGCAGTTTGCCCTTATCCACGCCATGAAACCCGCTCTCAGAGGGTCGAGTGGGTGCCGTCACAAAACGGTGGGGCGCCGGTGCGCTTGCATCCGCAAAACGCGACCTGTTTGTTTTCAGTGATGTCCACCTCCAGGGGGGTGAACTCGGTCCCTTCGTGCGAGCCATCACAGAAGGGTTGATTCTGGGATCGGCCGCACCGGCACCAATAGTATTTTCCGGGTTCGACTTCCATGACATAGGGCGTGCGTTGCGCGATGATTGGATCTGCCATCGATGTTCTCCTTTCGTTGAAAAACTGGTTTTTATGTCTCTTTACCTGGACCTACACGTTCAATGCTTCGGATTAAATTGCAAGAACACCTGTTCTACGCTTTTTTCATTCATCATCGTTTCATCCACTGCCACATCGAACGCCGCCCTGACATTGTTGCCCGCGATATCCTCAAGGTCAGTCGAAATGGATAGACGATACGGCCCTGATTGCCATTGAGAGGAAGGGATAAATTCCCAGCGCGTTTCATTCTCTACAACCGTCATATTTCCTTTAACCGCTTGGCCGTCCACATCAAGCACCGCAAGAGAGCGAAAAAGCAGCGGCCTATCCATGATGCGTGAAAATTCCAGTATCAGCGGCTCTTGGCCTTTGGCAAACCCGTTATCCATTTTTCCGGCGACAGTGCCAAGCGAATCGGTGCTTGTATGAAAAATGATTTCCTGAATGTTCGGTCGAGTGTCTTGCCTCGATAAACTTTCATGCCTTGACTAATCACCAGCGTATATCGTTTGCCGCGTTGAAGCGGCGCCCCAACCTGCACATTCGGGCCGACACCACGTTTGATCCGCCCCGGGTCAAGTAACAGGGTCAGGCGTCTCTCGTCGCGATCCCAAAGCTCTATGGCCAGATTAAGAAACGGATTGATGATTTGTTCTCCATTTTCTCCTATCAGCTTGATGGACTCACGAACCTGTCCCCGACGCATCGGCGTTGAAAAATGCACGTACAAGCGCAAGAGGTTCTCAGGAAGTACATCGGATGTCGGATAAATGGCGGTGACTTCGTGACGACCATCTGCCTCTGCGCCATGGACAGGCGCGGCAAGACACATCAGAACCGCCGTGAACGAACAGGCTATTTTAGAGAAGCGATTCATGATCCATCTCGCCGCATCCTCAACAACGAAGGCTGCTTCCTCGATCCAAACGGATCAGGTGGGTCCCGGCCAATTCATCTCAACGATGTGATCAGCCCGGTCAAAGAAAAAGGGCATCGGCAATGTGTGCAAATCAAGGCGGCCCGGGTTTTTGGGGTTTGGCCGAATCACAGCCGCTCAACCGGCATCCAGCAAATCAAGATGCCACGTACCCGAAAGCGGGATGGGATATTGCGCGACCCCGGCGGGGCCATAGTTGTTTGTCACATTCACCGGCATGGCTTGAGCCGAACCAATAGCAGACAGGGGCACTTGTTTCGCGCTACGGCTGGTATTCGTCACCAGGACATAGTCTTGGCCGTCCATCGGATTGTTGTAACTGATCATGTCGATCGGTGTATTGCCAAAACCCAGTTCGCCTATCATTTCACCACGAACCTTTGTCCCATCCTGCAGTATGTCCAGCGGAATCCGTACCAGCGGGGTGCAGGCATACACGGCAATCAGGGTTGGCGTGCCGTCAATCTTACGAATGTCCTTCGCGATAATCGGCGCGCGGGTTTCAAACTGCGCATGAACCGCATGCCAGATTTCTATGGACGTGGTGGAAACCTTGGAATCAAACGGATAGGTCATGCGGCGCAGCTTCGAGGCAAATTCTTCATTGGATACGCCGGAGATAAAAATCTCACCTTCCCAATAATCAATATCCGTGATCGCCAGCATGTTTTGAGGCTGGCCGAATTCCAACGTTTCATTCACGGGAACCGGCCCGACACCGGCCGAGGAGTGCTTGATCTTCTCAAGACTCAACCTCTCGAGTTGTCCGTTATTCACTTTTAAGATGACCGGGACGGTATCAGGACCATGTCCACGATGAACGGAGAGAAACACTTGCCTCGACGGTTTGTGCACCACCATGTCATTGATGCGAATGTCATCAGTAGGCACGTTCAACAGTCTTGCGGCTTTCGCACCGATATCGGATACTAAATCGACCCCTTCAAACGTCTTGGCGTTGCCCAGAGCGACGCCAGCTTGGGAATCGATATCACGGTCACTCAATTCAAACGCATGAACTAATCCGCCTTTTGAATCACCGACGAATAAAACGTTGTTTGGTCCGAAGCTTAGCGCACCTGCTGATTGAAGTTGCGGTGTAACCGGCGCAGGCGCCACCTTTCTTTCCGAAGCTGTTTGAGCAAACCCGTAAGAAACCGGAAAGGCTTGTAAGGCCAAGGCTATTGCAACTGCCAGGAAAACGGTTTTTCGTTTTCTTATTCTCACCTTTGATCCCTCCTTTTGAGTCGTTACAGCGTCAGTCACCGGCACTTGGGTAAAAGTGAAAGCGCTCTTCTGTTTCCGTGTACATTTTCTCTGTCTCATTAAAGGTAAGGTACCTTACCAATTGTATTGATTCTGATATAACAGGTACTCCACCGCAGCCGGGACCTCGATCGCAGCGAGACGAAGAGGACCGGCTTGCTCCGCATGGATAACGATCGAGCCGTTCGTTCCGGCGTGGATGACCGCAAAATATCTGGGTGCAAGCTCATGTTGTTCTGAACCGACCTCATCGCTCAGCGTGCCTTTTCCATCGATGACGACCATGGCCATGGTTCGATTCGTGGAAAGTCCGCGCCGGTACCCATGGCTGGATGCTATGAGAATTTCCTGCATGGCCGCCTCCGCCACGAGGGAGACCGGCGCACCATTCCCAATGACGTGCTTGAGGGTCACACCGTCACGAACCTCGACGGGAAAATCCTCGTGGCGAAATTCCGCATACGTTGGTGTCTGACGTACGGTTTCCATCAGGTTCGGTTCGAACCAGATCTGAAAGAATTCATTATGGTCGCTGACCGTTTCCTCTTCATGAGAGACGCCGGAACCCGTTTGCATCACCTGCGCGCCGCCGGCTTTCACCCGGCTTCGATTGCCCATGGTATCGTAATGGCCGATTTCTCCTGCGAGGGCATAACTCATGATTTCAAAAGCCCGATGAGGATGAAGGCCAATTTTCCCGTAACCCTTGGCCGTCGCCCAGGCCCAGTAAAAGAGGGGACCCTTCCGGGAAACGTCGGGGCCTTCTCCGGGAAAACCAATAGGCTTGATTTCGGTGATCCTCCCCCCGTCGAACGCGCCGGTCCCTTGGACTTCAGGAGGATAGATTGTAATATCCATCGGTTTCGCTATCGGGTCCATCGTCACTTTCCCTTCAATTTTTAAGTTCGGCTGTTCTCCATGTCAGGAGCAATGGCTGTGCCAAAACAGGTTAACCTGTATAACCTCTTATTTCATATATGATTTCTGTAACACTTTTTTTTCAGAAGACACTACTCAAATGAGTATATTACTGTCTTGAGTAGATATACTACTCAATTTCATATAGATTTATGAGTGCGGTCGTCAGGTGATGACTTTAAAGAGCCAGGATATTCACGATGGGAAAAAGATTCGATAAGGATCAAACCTTAGCGTTGGCTGAATTCACTATTGAACATTCTGGCGATGGAATCATTTTTCACGATTGGCAGGGGGTGATTTTAAATGCCAATCAAGCTGCTTGCAGACTTCTCGATTATTCGGAAAAAGAATTAATAGGCCTTACGATCCAGGACATTAATCCTGATTCCAATCAAGAGACCTGGCAAACGTTTTGGGCGGAACTCAAACAATCCAAAACGCTTTCTTTCGAGGCCCGCCATCGTGCCAGGGGTGGGACCGTTATTCCCGTGGACATTACCGTCAATTATTTAGAATTCGGTGAGCGAGAGTATGCGGTTGGTTTTATCCGAGACATAACAAGCCGAAAGAAAATCGAAGAGGAAAAAGCCAAAGCATTTGCAGAAATCAATCGATTGCGCGAACAATTAGAACTTGAGAACGAGTATCTGCATGAAGAAGTGATGGAGCTCCATGCTTTTGGCAACATCATCGGTAAAAGTTTATCGCTACAACATATATTGAAACAAATCGAAATGGTTTCTCCCACCGACGCCAATGTCCTCATTACTGGAGAATCCGGAACAGGCAAGGAACTCCTCGTACATGAAATTCACAAACGGAGTCCTAGATCTTCACAACCTTTGATTCGAGTCAACTGCGCTTCGATTCCAAGGGAATTATATGAAAGTGAGTTCTTTGGTCACGTGAAGGGAGCGTTTACGGGCGCCTTCAAGGATCGAGTGGGGCGGTTTGCATTGGCTAATGGAGGAACGCTTTTTTTGGATGAAGTCGGAGAAATTCCATTGGACTTGCAAAGTAAATTACTGCGAGTTCTTCAGGAAGGCACTTTCGAACGTGTGGGAGATGAAAAAACCATCAAATCGGATGTTCGAGTGATAGGAGCAACCAACCGTCACTTAAAAAACGAAGTGGAAAGCGGAAAATTTCGGGAAGATCTTTTCTACCGTTTAAATGTTTTTCCTATAGAAATGCCGCCATTAAGAGAAAGAAAAGAAGATATACCTGGATTAGCCGGTCATTTTTTAAAGCTTGCGCAAGAAAAATTCCATCGGAGGGGGATTACTTTATCCAAGGGAAATTTAATCACGCTTGAGAACTATGACTGGCCCGGGAATATCAGAGAACTGCAAAATGTGATTGAGCGGGCCGTTATTATTGCACAGACGAACAGATTGGTTTTCGATTTACCCAAAAGCTCCAAAAATAGAAACGTCTTTCCCAAACATCAATTTGCGAATACTTCTGGTAAAGTTCTCACGTTCGATGACATCAAACAATTCGAACGCGAAAACATTCTCAATGCCTTAAAGAGTGCGAGCTGGAAAATTTTCGGAGAAAAGGGAGCCGCAGCGTTACTTGGCATCCCCCCAACAACCTTGACGACAAGGATACAAAGGATGGGCCTGAAAAAACCAATGGACTAAACCAGAGCCTGACTCCCTGATCGCAAAAGCCCCCGCCGTGTCAACTAGCCTGGACTTCTCGCCCCGTGTCCATCGAATCTCGCAACACCGCTTCAGGCCCCCAGGACTTAGTAGGTCTCCGGGGTGGGAAGGTCCACTTCCGGCTTGCTGGCTTCCGGGAGAATTTTTTCCAGGCGGTGTTGAAACTCGCGAATGCGATCCTGTTCCGCGGAATTAAAGCAGACTTTTTCTTCTTTGTGCAGATCCACCAACTGCTCTATCGCCTGGAGCAGGGGCGGCACGACATCGAAGATCCGCCCGGCTTCAAAGGCCTCGACCGAATCCATGAAAAAACGGTAGAGAACCCGAAACGGCGGCCCGGCTTGATCTCGAAACCGGTAGACGACCATTTCATAGTTGTCGAGGGCTTCTTCGGTGGGGCGGATCCCTCCGGGAATCGCCATGAACGACTTTGCCGGCACTTTCGCGGCCAACGCGGCCACCGCCGCGATCAACTCTCCAAAGGTATCCAGCACTTGTGCGGTGTCCATTTCTTTTTTCGCGGTCATCGCCCTTGTCCCTCTCCTAAGTCCGTTGTGCCACGCGCGCTCCTGCCTCGTAATTGATTCACAACCTCTGCCATATCAGCCGGCAGGGGGGCAACAAAGTTCATGGCCTGTTGCGAGACCGGATGGAGAAAGCCGAGCACTTTGGCATGAAGCATGACGCGCGGGATGACGACGTCGTGAATCGCGCCCACTTTCTTGCCCCCATACATCGGATCTCCCAGGATCGGACACCCGATCGCCGATAAATGCACGCGCAGTTGATGGGTCCGGCCGGTTTGCGGAAAGAGATCCACGTGGGCCGCCAGTTTTGCAAACCGTTCCGTCACGCGGTATTTGGTGGCCGAAGCCTTGGGGCGGGCCGTGCGCGCGGAAAATTTTTTCCGGTCCTTGGTATCTCGCCCGATGGCCAAGTCAATGACTCCTTCGGTCTTTTTCGGCGCTCCCCAGATCAACGCTTCATAAACCCGGTTAATGCTATGGCGCTTAAACTGGTTGACCAGGTACGCATGGGCCTGATCCTGTTTGGCCACGACCATGACGCCCGTGGTGTTTTTGTCCAGCCGGTGCACCATCCCCGGCCGTTCCTTTCCTCCAATGGTGGAGAACGACCCCGTCTCGGTTTTGAAGTGGTGTAACAGGGCATTGACCAGGGTGCCCGACCAATTGCCGGGGGCCGGATGGACCACCAGGCCGGCTTGTTTATTCAAGACCAACACTGCGTCATCTTCATAGAGAATTTCAAGGGGAATGGGCTCGGGCTCCATCATGAGAGGCTCGGCCCTGGGGACCCTGAGCACGATGACGTCGCCGGGTTTGATTTTGTGACTGGGCTTGGTGACCTGCCCGTCGACGGTAATGTGACCGTCGAGGATCAATCGCTGGAGAGTCGTTCGAGAAAAATCAGGATCGCGGTTGGCCAGAAAATGGTCCAGGCGTTTGGGGCTTTCGCCTGGCGAAACGACAATCTCCGTCCGCGTTTCAACATACGGCATGGACGCATGCAGGAAGGTTGGGTTACGCGTGTCCTTGTTTCTGGAGACGCTCGGCTACTTTTTGTCGAAGTCGCGCTTTTTCCAAACTCACCCTGGCCTCTTCGACTTCCGACGGGAGCCCGCCGCGCTCAAGACGTTCTTCGGCCTGGGCCACGGAGGCCTGGGCTCGTTCGACGTCGATATCTTCCGCCTTCTCGGCGATCTCTGCAAGGACCGTGACTTTTTGGGGCGTCACGTCGGCGAATCCCCACAACACCGACATGTAATGCTCCGCTTCCCCGATACGATAGTGCAGTTCGCCGATCCGGAGCGTCGTCAGAAAATGACAATGGCCCGGCAACACGCCGAAGTCGCCGTCGGTTCCTGGCGCGGAGATCTGGTCCACGTATTCACTCACCAGGAGCTTATCCGGTGTCACCACTTCCAACAGAAGTTTCCCCGAAGGGACGGTGTTGCCTGTGTCCGTCATTATCGTTTATATCCCAGTTTCTCCGCCTTCTCGATGGCTTCCTCGATCGCCCCGACCATGTAAAACGCCTGCTCCGGCAAATCGTCATGCTTGCCGTCGACGATTTCCTTAAAGCTCCGAACGGTGTCCTTGAGTTTCACGTATTTCCCCGGCGTACCCGTGAAGGCTTCGGCCACGTGGAACGGCTGGGACAGGAAGCGTTGCAGCTTGCGCGCGTGTGTGACGGTCTGTTTGTCTTCTTCGGACAACTCGTCCATGCCCAGAATGGCAATGATGTCCTGCAAGTCTTTATACCGCTGCAAGGTCCCTTGGACTTGTTGCACGACATTGTAGTGCTCTTCCCCGAGGACGTGAGGATCCAGAATTCTCGACGTGGAATCGAGCGGGTCCACCGCCGGGTAAATGCCCAGCTCCGCCAATTGCCGGGACAATACGGTCGTCGCATCCAGGTGAGCGAACGTGGTGGCGGGCGCAGGGTCCGTAAGATCGTCGGCCGGCACGTAATTGCCTGCACCGAGGTGATCGACCCTTTCTTGGTCGACGTAATCCGTTCTTGCAGCACCCCCATCTCCGTCCCCAGGGTCGGTTGATACCCCACGGCCGACGGCATGCGGCCCAACAAGGCCGACACTTCAGAGCCGGCTTGCGTGAACCGGAAAATGTTGTCGATAAACAGGAGCACGTCCTGGTTTTCTTCATCCCGAAAATATTCGGCAATGGTCAAGCCCGTGAGACCGACCCGGAGCCTCGCGCCCGGTGGTTCGTTCATCTGACCGTACACCAATGCCGCTTTCGACTTGGTGTAGTCGGTGGGATCGATGACTTTGGAATCCTGCATTTCATGCCACAGGTCATTCCCTTCACGCGTTCTCTCTCCCACTCCCGCAAACACGGAAAAGCCGCCGTGATGCAAGGCGATGTTGTTGATCAGCTCCATGATAATCACGGTCTTGCCTACACCGGCGCCCCCGAACAAACCCACCTTTCCGCCTTTGGCATAGGGCTCCAACAGGTCAACGACCTTAATGCCGGTTTCCAGCACTTCCGTCTTGGTTTCCTGCTCTTCGAGAGGTGGAGCCGACCGGTGAATGGAATACGTTTTCTTGGCGGATACCGGGCCGAATCCATCAACCGGATCACCCAACACGTTCACGACCCGACCCAGCGTCTCGCGACCCACGGGCACCGAGATGGGACCACCCGTATCCCGGACTTCCAGGCCGCGCACCAATCCGTCCGTGGAGGACATCGCCACGGCCCGCGCCCGGTTCTCTCCCAAATGCTGGGCAACCTCCATGGTCAATTCCACGCCACCGTCCTCGCCGTCGCGGGTAATCTTGAGCGCGTTATAAATATTGGGCAGATGACCGGGGGGAAACTCCACGTCCACCACGGGCCCGATGACCTGAATGACTTTTCCTGTTTCCGTGCTCACCTGATGACTCCCTTCCTGACTGACGCCGTCTATTTCAACGCCTCGGCTCCGCCGACGATGTCCATCAATTCTTTCGTAATCGCGGCCTGCCGGGTTTTATTGTAAAACAACGTAACTTTCTGAATCAGTTCGCCCGCATTCCGGGTCGCTCCATCCATCGCGGTCATCCGCGCGGCCTGTTCGGCAGCCGCAGATTCCAACAACACGCGAAACGCCTGGACTTGAAAATGTTTCGGGAGCAGGGTTTGGAGCAACTCGTGCTCGTCCGGCTCGAATAAATAGGCGCCCACGGCCCTGGCCGGTTCCTGGGAAGCTTCTTCCTCCAGGGATTCAATCGGCAACAGTTTCTCGACCACCACGCGTTGCTGCATCACGGATTTGAATTCGTTGTAGACCACGTACAGTTGATCGAACGTGCCGTCGTTGTAGTGTTGAATGATATCCTGCCCCATGTCCAGGGCATGTTCGAAACTCAAACGATCGAAGATGCCCGGCCATTCCTGCCGGATCGTCCACGTGCGCCTCCGGAAAAAATCACAACCCTTTCGCCCGGCCACGGACACACTTACCTGCTCGCCCCGCTCCGCATGCTCCCTCAGAAACTCCGCGGCCTGCCGGAGAATATTGGCGTTAAACGCCCCGCACAGCCCCCGGTCACTCGTGATCACGAGCAATTCGGTTTTGTGCCCCTCGCGTTTGTGCAACAAGGGATGGGAGAGCCGGCTCGCCCGTTCCGCAAGATGCCGCACCACGTCCCGTAACTGATGGGCATACGGCCGGGACGAGAGAATGCGGTCCTGGGCCCGCTTGAGCTTGGCCGCCGCGACCATTTTCATCGCTTTGGTGATTTTCTGGGTATTTTTTACGGAAGCGATCTTCCGTCTCAGGCTTTGTAAACTTGGCATGGGGCGTTGGTTCGATCAGAACTGTTTCGTCTGTTTATAGTCGGAAATGGCCTGCTTGAGTTTCCCGCCGAACTCGTCGTCGATTTTCTTTTTGGCGACGACGTCTTCCCGCAGTTGAGGATGCCGTTCCTTGATGAACGCCAACAGGCCTTCTTCAAATTCGCGCACCTTGTTCACGGGCACGTCATCGACAAACCCGTTGACCCCGGCAAAAATCGACAGCACCTGATCCGCCACCGGCATGGGTTTGTACTGTTCCTGTTTGAGCATTTCGACCATGCGCGCGCCTCGAGCCAACTGGGCCTGCGTGGCTTTATCCAATTCACTGCCGAATTGCGCAAACGCGGCCATTTCCCGATATTGGGCCAAATCGAGCCGAAGGGTGCCGGCCACCTGTTTCATGGTTTTGATTTGGGCCGCTCCACCCACGCGGGACACCGACAACCCCACGTTAATGGCCGGACGAATCCCCGAATAAAACAAGTCACCGGCCAAATAAATTTGCCCGTCGGTAATGGAAATCACGTTGGTGGGAATATAAGCCGATACGTCGCCGGCTTGTGTTTCGATAATGGGCAGGGCGGTCAAACTCCCCGATCCCTTCTCTTCACTCAATTTGGCGGCACGCTCCAACAACCGGGAATGCAGGAAGAACACGTCACCCGGAAACGCCTCACGACCCGGCGGCCGGCGGAGCAACAAGGACAATTGTCGATAGGCCACGGCGTGTTTGGACAGATCGTCATAGATAATGAGGGCATGTTTCCCGTTGTCACGGAAATATTCACCCATCGACACCCCGGCATAGGGCGCAAAGAACTGGAGCGGCGCCGCGTCACTGGCCGTGGCCGACACCACGGTGGTGAAATCCATGGCACCATGGTCTTCCAGCGTCTTCACGACACGGGCCACCGTTGACCGCTTCTGGCCGATCGCGACGTAGATGCAAAAGACGTCGAGCCCCTTTTGGTTGATGATGGTATCCACGGCAATCGCCGTCTTGCCGGTTTGTCGATCGCCGATGATCAACTCCCGTTGCCCGCGGCCAATGGGAATCATGGCGTCGATCGCTTTCAACCCGGTCTGCAACGGCTCATTGACGGATTGACGTTCCACCACGCCGGGGGCACGGACTTCAATCAACCGGGTCTCTGTTGTTTGAATCGGGCCTTTCCCGTCGATGGGTTGCCCCATTGCATCGACCACCCGTCCGACGAGCGCCTCGCCCACGGGCACTTCGGCAATCCGGCCCGTTCGTTTGACCGAGTCGCCTTCTTTAATGCCGGTGTCCGATCCCATCAGCACGGCCCCGACGCTGTCTTCTTCAAGATTCAGCGCCATCCCGAACACGTCACCGGGAAACTCCAGCAATTCCCCGGCCATGGCGCCTTCGAGTCCATAGACTTTGGCAATGCCGTCCCCGACCTGAATGACGTAGCCGGTCTCCGTCACATCGACACGCTGATCGAAGCCCTTGATTTTATCCTGAATAATTGAACTGATTTCTTCCGCCTTGATCTGCATGCCTTACCCCTTTACCAATTGAGCCCGCATCTTGTGGAGCCGGCCCCTGACCGTCCCGTCATAGACTTTACTCCCGATTTTTATTTGAACGCCCGCGAGCAAGGATGGGTCGGATTGAAAATCGACATCCACCTCCCCTTTGGCCGTGGCGCTTAACTGAGCAAGAATATCCTGTTTCATGGTGGCGTCGACGGGTCTCGCCGAGACCACGACGATCTGTTGCTTCCCGCTCTGCCGGATCATCAACGCTTTGAAGGCCTCGGCAATTTCCGGCAGGAACGCGATCCGGTTTTTCTTCAGCAACTGTTTGCAGAACCGGCCCATGATCGGTGGGCAGTTCGTTAGTTCACATAATGAGGTGAGGACCTGGAGTTTTTCGTCAAGGGTAAACACCGGCGAAGCCAGCACGTGCTTGAACGCCGCAAAGTCCTTCAACGCCAGAGACAGGGCGTGCAACCCGTCCTGGGCGGCCATCAGGTCTTCTTGGCGTAC
>JAHRAK010000031.1 GCA_020027535.1 Nitrospirales bacterium | reverse complement strand
TGGAGACCTCCCTGAAATTTGAATCTCCGATGTTAGCAGAGGCGTTGTGAGCAAATTGTGTTGATTCCGTAAGACTTGTGAGGTTTTCGGGGCATCCGTCAACAATTGACCTATCGGCGTCAGGGGGGGCGTTCGTGAAGACAACAGCCCCTGGATTCCCGCTGACTCACGCCGGGAGCCTGACAGAAACCACCGCGCACGCATTGCCATACGCTTCCTGCTAGCAAGCCTGGCTCTACCGCTGGATGCGGATGCCAGCCTGACTGCTGCAGCAAGACCCCGGCCGTTCGCGAGGGCCCGGCAAGGGGGCGATCGCCTGGCACACGCCGGCGAACGGTGAGCCACGGTTCTCAACGTATCCGATCCACTATCTGCGGAACGAGGTCGGGCCTCTAGGCCGGAAGTCGTACGGCCCGTGACACGAATCGAGCGTTAGGCAGCCGAGAGACAGCGAACAGGAGGTTCTCGCGATGCGTGAGCGGCAGTAGCACCGCCATGAACCCATCTCATGGCGCCAACGACCCGGAAAACGTCGAGCCAGGCTTCGAAGCACATAAGTAGATATCGAGGGTTGAGCGAGGACACAACACAGCCATGCGCCCGATGGTGCAATAAATCAGAGGGTCATTCAATTATCAGGCTGTTTGCCCGCCGAGCAGACCGTCCACTCCGGATCGAAAAGTTTTCTGAGGCACTCCGCTCAGAGAGCCGCGATAGCCGATGCCGTCTTTGACCACTTCCACCAACGCCCCTTGGTCAAACAAGTGCGGTTCGGCAATGACGTCACCTTTGCAGAACAGGATATCGGCCCGATACCCCGGTACCAATTGACCGGTATCGTCTTGCCCAATGCGCTCGGCAGCAAGACCCGTCCCGCTGTACCACGCCGCCAGGGGGGGCAAGCCATCCTTGATCAGGGAGACCATCTCCATATAATTCCGGCCGTGCATATGGGGGAGGATAGGGTCGGCCCCCGTGATCATGTTGAGACCGCTTGCCTGCGCGATTCTGACCGCTTCGGCATGGGCCTGAGTCACTTGTCGCACTTTATCGGCGATAAAGGGAGAGAGGTCATCCACCTTGGGCAACTCATAATTGATCCATGACGTGGGGGTCACCGTACACCCTTTGGCATAGGCTTTTTCCGCCAAGGGTTCATTCAGAAACGAGATATGCTGAATATCATGCACTCCGCAATCAATGGCCAATTCGATCCCGTGCCGGCTATGGGCATGGGCCGCGACCGTCATGCCGCGACCGGCGGCTTCGTCACAAATCGCTTCGATTTCCGCTTGCGTGAAATCCCGATGTTCCAATTTATCCGAGGGAGACACGACCCCGGGGCTCGTACAAATTTTCACCAGGTCCCCGCCGCACGCGGCGATTTCACGCACGCGTTTTCGACAGTCCCAGGGCCCGTCCACAATGCTCGAGGGACGACCGGGGCCCGCAGGCCATAGCCGGGAGACCGTGTCATGGCACCGGTCCGTGCCGCGAAAATCCGCATGACCGCCGGTCGTGGACAACATGCAAATGGCAATTTTTAAACGAGGCCCAATGAGGAGCCCTTCCTCCACCAATCGTTTCACCACGTGTGTGGCCCCTCCCACGTCACGAACGGTCGTCACGCCGCCATGAACCAGGGTGGCATACAAAATCCGCTCGGTATAGAGCAGGCCGGCGGGCCCGTTCATGGTCGCCAGGTCTTCGTCGTGGATGCCCAACACGGTGACGTGCCCATGGCAGTCCACAAGTCCCGGGGTTGCGGTGAGTGACGAACAATCGACGCGAGGGACATCGTTGCCGGGTCGAGCCTGATGCGGCTTCACCGCCTCTATTTTACCCCCGTCAACCCACACGTCGACTCCTTCATGAACCGCCGCACCGATGGCTGAAGTTCCGTCATACAACTTCTTGATGTTGGAGAAAATGACCATCGCGTCACCCTTCGTGGAAGCCGGAAGTTTACCTGTGTACCGGAACCTCGAAAATTTCTCAAGCAGCCGGGGCTTCGGCAACGTGCAGAATGAAGGTTCGCCGGGTGCCGGAACAACGCGGCAGGACAACGATTGGCGAGGATGCCCGGCGTTCCCTATGAGCACGATCTTTCGATGCCGGATACCGTGTTCTTGATTGAAAAATACTGAAATATCTGGATAATGGCGAATGACTTTCTTCCCATTGTTGTGGCCGTTTCCCCTCACTGCGAGGCCACCGGCATCATGATCCGTGAGCATAGCGAAAGAGGAATGGAACGATTCGGCGTTTGTCTATAGTGGCCATCACCCGGCGCAAGAAATTCTGATCGTATGAATGCCTTTATGAATTTCGACGAAATGTTCGGGACAAGCGACAAGCATCGCGTGCCCTATCGTGACTATCACCGATGGCTGGAATCCCAGGACACGGCGTGGCTGCATCGGAAGTCGGATGAGGCCGAGACGGTTTTTCGCAGGATCGGGATCACCTTCAGCGTGTATGGAGAAGAGGAAGCCAGTGAACGACTGATCCCGTTCGACGTCGTGCCGCGCATTATTTCCAGCCGTGAATGGTCGCGCCTCGTTCGCGGGATCCGGCAGCGGGTCCAGGCCATGAATGCCTTTTTGCACGACGTGTATCACCGCCAGGAAATCATCCGGGCGGGTCGCATTCCCGCGGAGTTGATCGCCGCCAATGAGGCATTTCTCCCGCAGATGATGGGAGTCTCGCCACCCGGGAACGTCTATACCCACGTCGTGGGCGTCGACATTGTCCGCACCGGCGAAGACGAATTTTACGTCCTGGAGGACAATGCCCGCACGCCGTCCGGCGTGTCCTACATGCTGGAGAACCGGGAAATCATGCTCCAGATGTTTCCGGAACTGTTTGCGCGGATCAACGTGCAGGCCGTCGGCAACTATCCCAAAAACCTGCGACGCTTGCTCGGCAACAGCGTGCCGCGCTCCTGCAAAGGGACACCCGTCATCGCGGTGCTGACGCCCGGCATTTACAACGCGGCTTATTTTGAACACGCGTTCCTGGCCGGCCAGATGGGCGCGGAACTGGTCGAAGGTCATGATCTGCGCGTGGTCGATGGCCGCATCGCCATGTGT
>JAHRAK010000025.1 GCA_020027535.1 Nitrospirales bacterium | reverse complement strand
GCAAGGGGAGAGAAGCGGGCGGCCCTGATCGAAGCGAACATTCAGCCATGAGGAGGACGCATGAAACACGTCGTCTTGATTCGCCACGGTGAATCGCAATGGAACCTCGAAAACCGGTTTACCGGGTGGGTGGACGTCCCCTTAAGCCCCAAGGGTGAGCAGGAAGCGCGGGAAGCAGGGGAGAAACTCCGGGCCTTTCAGTTCGATCATGGCTTCACCTCCGTGTTGACGCGGGCCATCAGGACTTTGGAGATCGTGTTGGACGTCATTGGCCAACCCGGGCTGCCGGTTGAACAGAACCAGGCGCTGAACGAACGCATGTATGGCGAATTGCAAGGCCTCAACAAAACCGAAACCGCAGAAAAATACGGAGAGGCCCAGGTGAAATTGTGGAGGAGAAGTTACGACGTGCGGCCCCCGGGTGGAGAAAGTTTGCAGGACACGGCCGACCGTGTGCTGCCCTATTACCGGGACCTGGTGTGGCCGCGATTGGCGAAAGGCGAGACGCTGCTGCTGGTGGCACACGGGAACAGCTTGCGAGCCCTCGTCATGCACCTCGACCGGCTCTCCCGCGAAGAGGTGCTCGAACTCAACATCCCCACCGGCGCCCCGTTACTGTATGAACTGGACGACCAGGGCCAAGCCGTCACCCATCGGTATTTGTAACCCTTGCCTTCCTAGCCTTCTGGGAGCGGGACGGGTGAGGGGGCAGCTAGCGCGCTTGGTCTTTCTTTCCTTCTGTCATCCTCGACATCCTCAATCGAGGAGCCAGCATCATGGTCCTGGAGCATGGGTTCATAGCGTTCGGTAACGCGCGAAACACTATGATCCATGAGGGTAGGCTTCCAGAGGCCCCTTGCTGCCTAGTGTCTTATTGACCTCCTCCGTGCCCGCATCCATAATGACCGCGTCACTGGAGGAGGGGAGATTCGGTCATGATTGAATGGCTTGGTATTGCCCACCTTTTCGAGCTTTCCCGGACGGAAGCGATTGCGGGTTTTTTCACCCCGCTCGCGATCTTCGCCGTATTTTTCCTGGCGCAGCTCATACTGCCGGCAAGGCGGGTTCCCGGCTACGTCATCAATCCCGAGACCGGTAAACCCCGCAACTATCGGCTAAACGGTCTTCCGGTGTTTGCAATCGCGCTGATCGTGTGGGCTCTTGAGCTCACCGGGATGCCGCGTGATTGGTTCTACCGGTCTTCGGTCTACGCTGTGGCCGGCGGAACGGTCTTCACCACGATCATGACGATCATAGGGGTGTTCAGCCAGCCCCAAGGCAAGGTAAAGAATCCGTTCCTGGCTCTGTGGTTTGGGCGGGCCCAGGA
Organism: Nitrospirales bacterium; assembly: GCA_020027535.1. GTDB lineage: Bacteria > Nitrospirota > Nitrospiria > Nitrospirales > UBA8639 > Bin75. The sequence continues at coordinate 13,185 of JAHRAK010000025.1, read as the reverse complement.
ACTGGCGTTCTTCAATGAGCGCTTCGACGTCAAGATGTATTTCTACGTCGTCGGTGGCACGATGTTGTCGCTCAACGCCCTGTCCGGGGCGGCGTACCACTACGAACTCTTTGGCGAAGACTCCAACCCTGGCGTTTTCCTGTATGCGGCGTTTTTCACGTTCTACATACTGGACTACTTCATCTTTGAGCGCGTCCAGCTCTATACCTACGATCTGATCCATGAGAACGTCGGCTTCAAGTTGTTCTGGGGTGGTCTCGTGGTCTACGGGTGGCTGTTCATCCTCCCGTTGTGGGGCATGGCCGCTTACCCGGACCCCGGATTCTCGCCGGCATGGACAAATGTTTGGCTCATCGGAACGGCTGCGCTGTTCCTGTTCGGGTGGAGCATCTCGCGCGGCGCCAACATGCAGAAATACACATTCAAGCGATGGCCCGACCGCAAGTTCCTCGGGCTTATCGAGCCCGAGTACATCGAGCCCGGCGACCGCAAGATCTTGTGCAGTGGTCTATGGGGTGTCGCCCGCCACTTCAACTACCTGGGCGAGGGGTTCCTTGCCCTGTCAATTGCCCTGGTCTTCGGCTACTTCACCAATCCCTGGGCTTGGACCTACTTTGTCTTCATCGTCTCGCTGTTCGTCTACCGTCAACTTGATGACGACAGGCACTGTGCCGAAAAATACGGCGCCTATAAGTGGGCCGAGTATCAGGCACGAGTGAAGTACCGGATTTTTCCTGGCGTTTATTGAGAAGGCTCTCTGCGTAGTCCATGCAGGACACCGCCGGACGCGTATTGCCCTATTATCGGGACCGGATCTGGCCGCGCCGTCCCTCTTCGGAGACAGGGACATGCTTTATGGCGTCTAGAATTCTCTCCCCGTGGGAGAGGACAGGGTTACGCATCTCCACTGCTTCGCAATAGGAGTAATGGTCTCCAAAGAGACAGCCGATTGCCGTCCGTTTATCGAAGATCATTGACGCGCGCCAAATTGAATGGCATGCTATGCGTGTTTAGTTTATAGTGTGCTCTGTTTCTTCAAGAGGTCCGGAAGATGAAGAGGAAACTTCACCCCGTTGCCGGCGTTCTGACGATTCTGATTATCGGAGCATTCTGGGTTTTGACTCTCGGCTCAGAACTCTTCGGCACGGAGGACAACATCAGGACCGTCAAGGTCCTGATTCCCTGGGGCTTCCTGGTGCTCATTCCGTCACTCGCCCTGGCGGGGGGTACCGGCTATGTGCTCGGCCCGGACGAACAGACCCATTAGTCACTCGCAAGAGCAAGCGGATGCTGTTCATCGCTGCCAATGGCTTCGTCATTATGATGCCGGCCGCGCTGTTTCTGGCCTACAAGGCCGATACCTATGCATTCGACGCAACCTTTTATTCGGTACAGGTCCTGGAACTTGTCATGGGGGCGCTGAATATCGCGCTCCTGGGTCTGAATCTGCTCGATGGCCTTCGGCTGACGGGCCGGCGTCCTTACACGGTCCTATAAGAGCCGAACGACCGATAACCTTGATGTACCTGTAAGGGCCGGGTTGTCGGTGGTGGCGAACACTCCCTCAACGTCTGGAGACGGCTCGCCGCTTGACCGGAAGCGACTCGGCAAACTTCGCTGCCCGGCGCACCCACGTTTTCAAATCATTGTCCGCTTCGATACCTGCCGGCTCAACCAGCGCCCATCCTTTCATGATGCGTCCCGTGATATTGGCGGGCTTCGTGTGCGGTTTCGCCAGAGTCTCGTCGTGAAGTTTTTTGTCGAGCCGCACGATGAGCGCTCCCTTCCATGTGCCGACGCACATGTTCCCGTTGATCATGAAACAGGCGCCGCCGAACATTTTCTTCTCAGAGAATCCCTTCCGCCGCGAGAGTATCGGACGTATCCGTTCAACCAGCACATCCTCGTTCGTCATATCTGCTTTCCTATACCTATCTCAGGATTTCCTCGAGTTCGGCGATGAGTTCCCCCATCTCTTCGAACGGGACCAGGTCGAGAAGAACCGCCAGGATTTTTTGCCGGTCGCGGGAGGCAATCACGTTATCGCCCTCGAGTTCCTGTGCGGCGTCACTCAAGATGGCAATGGGTTCTTCGCCTTGTTGGGCCAGGTCTTCCCACGTCCGGTGCTTGCGTTCCATCACGGCATAAAACTGTTCGATGGGCACGTGAACCAATCCGAACCGGCTGCCCCATTTTTCACGGACGTGCTCATGAATGGCCTGATGCATCTGGCTGCAGACGGGTTCCGGGATACTCACGCGAACGGCACAGGTCATCCAATACAGGGTCAGGGCCAGCAGTTCTTTGGTGATGGCTTGCGCCTGTTGGGCGGTCAGGGTCAGTCCGTATTCTTCGAGGAAATCGGGCGCCACGGACGGAGGGATGAGTTGAACGAGGTCCTTCGCCGTCTGTTGGGCTTGTTCGGTCATAGCGTACTCGGGGCGGCCCCCTCACCCTTCCCTCTCCCACTGGGAGAGGGTGGCACGGAGGGCCGGGTGAGGGTTCTCGCTGCTCGCTTGGCGAGCATACGCAGCAAGGCGTTGTTGAGGCAAGCGTCTCGCTTGACACTGAAACCAAGTGAATGCCAGGCTTGCCGTAGCGGTTTCTCTCATACCAGCCTGATACGAAAAAGCCGGGAAGCGATGTCCTATCTCCTGATGGCCATTGCGGGGTTATGGATGGCCGATGGGTTGGCCTTATTGGTGGCCCCCCTGCGGATCGTCGGGCAGGTCAGGCAGGCTCTCTCAACCTCCCCTTCACTCACGAAATGGTCGGGGGTTTCCTTGGCGGCGGGTCTGATCCTGCTCTTTCAAGCGTCTGACCTGATCTATCCGGGGTTGTGGGTGGTCACGGGGGTCGCCATGGTGGCGAAGGGAGGGTTTTTTCTTTTGTCGGATGACGAAACCCGCCATGCCGTGTTGCAGTGGTGTTTGAGCCGGGAGGCCGTGGATTATCGGTTGTGGGGGCTGGGGTTGTGTCTGCTCTCGGTTTTATTGATCCATGCGTGTGGGTGGCTGTAGGGGCGGTGTCCGCCCTATCAAGGAAAGGAACCCGAGGGTTGATCGCAGACTTCTTCATGGGATTGACGAGCCTGGCCTGGGGGTTGGCGGGGTTGACGGTGGCCATTGTGCCTGCGTTGGGACTCGTCTGGGCCAGGCGGATTCTGCTGGATCCCTGGTGGCGATTCTGGTTTGCGCAGGCGATCCTGTTGATGGGATTGCTGTTGATGATCGGCACGACGGATCTCAAGGGGTTTTGGGTCTGGGCGGTGTGTGGCGGGCTGGCCGCGACCAAGGCCTGTTTGTTGCTCGGGGCCCCGGCGTCGTGGCGGGAGCGGGTGCTGCAATGGCTCGGCACGTGGCCGCCGTGGCTGTACCGGGTCGGCGGGACGCTCGACCTGGCCCTCGCGGTGTGCCTGGCCGCGGACCTCATACTCCATCGCTGAGACGGATGCCATGACTCCCACGAACGACCAGGACCTGACCCGGTTGTGGGAGATCCACCAGGCGGCGGAATGGCCGGTTGACGTGGGCTCCCGTGAAGGCGAACTCATGACCTTGGATACGGTGGTCAGCGGGTGCGTCACCTATTTCTTCGAAGAGCGCGAACTCGACCCTCAACGCGTGGTGATCCTCGAAGATTGCCTCTCCGACCTGGAAGCCGTGCTGCCGGAATTGAGCGAGGAACCCCTGGACTATTTTCAGCGGGTCAAGCAATTGGGCGCGTTGCTGCTGGAAGCGGGTCGCCAACCATGAAATGAAACACCGGCTCGCAGCGGCCTTCGTCATCGCGTGCCTCGCCCTCTCGACCGGGGCAACGGCTGCGGAGTTCACGTTCGTGGCCTTGGGCGACATGCCCTATGGCCCGCGCGAGCAAGCCTACCCCGCGTTCAGGGCGCTGATCGCGGAGATCAACCGCAGGTCTCCCTTCTTGACCATACACGTCGGCGATACCAAATCGGGTTTGGATCCCTGCTCCGACCGACTGCTGCTGGAGCAGCGGGATTTCATGAACAGCTTCACGTCGGCCCTCGTCTACACCCCCGGAGACAACGAGTGGACCGATTGTCACCGCCTGCTGGCCGGCGCGTATGACCCTCTCGACCGGCTGCGCTTCCTCCGAGAGCACTATTTCCCGACGCCCCGGAGTCTCGGCCGGCAACCGATCCGACTCGAGCGCCAGGCGGACGTCATGCCCGGCTTCGAGCCCTTCGTGGAGAACAGCCGGTTCCGTCACGACGATGTATGGTTTGTGACCGCGCACGTGGTTGGCTCCAACAACAATCTCGACGGCCCTCCCGTTGAAGGTTCCGAGGCGGCCCGGGAATTCCTCGCGCGCGACGAGGCGGCCCGGGTATGGCTGGCGGACTCCTTCGACAAGGCCGGGGCTGCGGCCGCCGTCGCCGTGGTGGTCGCCATTCACGCCGACATGTTCGGGGACGGGTTCGATCCGCAACGCGAAACTTTTGCCCCCGACTCCGGGTTCAAGGGCTTCGCCGAGACCCTCGTCCGGGAGGCAAAGTTCTTCCGGAAACCGGTCCTCCTGCTTTTCGGGGACAGTCACGTGTTCCGGGTCTTTCGTCCCTTTCCCCGCTCAGCCGGCAACCTGACCGCTATGGAAGTGTACGGCGCTGAACTCATGCACGCCGTCGCGATCACCGTCGATCCGGCCACGACCCCCGTCTTCACCTTCGACCCCGTGCAGAACCCCGCCCTTCCCTCGCCCCTTGATTGACTGGTCAAAACCCCTATGCTACGGTTTCTGTTTAAGTTCAATGCGCTGGTAGGCGAGTCCCCATGGAAAAAGATCTGAAAAGCATTCTGGGTAAATTGCAATACACCGACGACGCCAAGGTCGTGCAGCAGATCACCCACCAGACCCGGCAGGTCCAGGAACGCATGTCGGGGATCAAGCACAAGATCGTGGTGATGAGCGGCAAGGGTGGAGTCGGGAAGAGCATGACCACGGTCAATTTGGCCTTGGCCTTGGGACGACAAGGCCACAAGGTCGGGATCATCGACGTGGATCTCAACGGACCCTGCATTCCCCGCATGATGGGGATTCTGGGCAAGGGGCTTGAGGTGACACCGGATGGGGCGCGACCGCCGGAAGGGCCTTATGGCATCAAAGTGGCCTCCATGGATTTTTTGCTCGATGACGCGGCTCCCGTGCGGTGGAAAGGCCCGATGGATTTGAGTCCCGTCTGGTTGGGGCTCATGGAAATGAACGTGATCCGGGAGTTCCTGGCCGATATTCTTTGGGGGGATTTGGATTATCTGTTGGCCGATCTTCCCCCGGGCGCCGCGGCCGATAAACCGCCGGTTATCGCCGGTTTCCTTCCGGATCTTGCCGGCGCGGTAGTGGTGACGACGCCTTCGGAAGTGGCCTCGAACGTCGTGCAGAAGTCGATTGGCTATGCCACGGAACTGGGGATCACCGTGTTGGGGGTCGTGGAAAACATGAGCCAATACCGGTGCCCGTCGTGCGGCGCCGAGAACGAACTGTTCGAGGGCAACACCGAAGGCATGTGTGAAGCCCTCAACCTGCCGTTGCTCGGCCGCATTCCCTTTGACCGGAACTTTGCCAGGACGTTTGATAAAGGGACCCCGTTGCTGGATGAGGCGTATCCGACGATCCGGCGCTATACGGATATTGTCGTGCGCATTCAATCGATGTTGGATTACAAAAAAGTTCTGGCCGAAAAGCTGTAACGAACGATGCAATTTACCTCTTTTACCTTCAACTCTCCCGCGTGAGGCCGTTATGAAATTTGTCTGCTTGAACTGTGAAACGTATATGAGTTTTGAAAAGGTGGAGAAACCCGCCGAAGGGTCGCTCGGGGTGTTTTTCGCCTGCCCCTCCTGTGACGCGAAGGTTTCCATGGTGACGAATCCGGGCGAAACGCAAATGGTCAGTTCCCTGGGCGTGCAGCTCGGGGGCCGGACGGTGGCCCCTTCTCCATTGGAAATGACGAAGGGTACGTTAAAGGAAGAAGTCGAAGCTCCGGCAACGTCGGGGTCCATGGCGGCCTATCTGAACGAAAAAATCCACGCAGGACAGAACACAAGCCCCGCGGCCGGCGCTCCCGCGAAAGAAGGTGAGTCCGGCGGGTGTCCGTTTTCCGCGATGGTCGCGCAAATGGGATTGACCACCGGCGAGTCCTCCACCGGCACGCAACCGGCCGCGCTTCTATGGAGCCCCGATGCGCAAGAACGGTTGGATAAATTGCCGTCGTTTGTGCAGCCGATGGTCAAGGGCAGCGTGGAAACATATGCGCGGAAAAACGGCTATACGACCGTCACGCTGCAAGTCATGGATGATTCCAAGAATTCATCGAACGGCATGACCTGGTCGCCCGAAGCCGAGCAGCGATTGAGCAACATTCCGGACTTCATTCAACCCATGGCCCGCAAAGAAATTGAACGGTTGGCCAAGGAGCGCGGCGCGACCACGGTCTCCGCCGAACTGATGGACGAAGCCAAGGAAAAGTTCATGAAGTTCATGTGAAGTAGAGTCGGGAATTGATTCAACGAAGGCGGCTCTTCATACAAGGGCCGCCTTTTCTTTTCTGTCATCCCCGACCCGATCGGGGATCCAGCGTCTTTAGTCATTCTCTCATTAAGTAAACTCCTTCCAATTCGCGTACGGCTTCAGCCGGTAAATCTCTTGAACGGACTTCGGGAGCACGACGCCCTGCTGTTCCAGCAGGTCGGCGGTCTGCCATAAGGGCAACCCGACAATGGTGGGATAATCTCCTTCGATCTTCTCAATGAACCGCGCCCCTTCTCCTTGAATGGAATAGGCTCCGGCCTTCCCTAAACTTTCTTCGGTCTCGAGATAGCGCCTGAGTTCATGGTCCGTGAATGGGGTCATCCTGACATGGGCGGTCTCGACCTGAACAAGGGTCACGTGTGCGGCCTGGTGAATGAGCGCGATGCCGGTGTGTACCTGGTGACTGCGTCCCCGGAGTTGCCGCAGCATGGTGTCGGCGTCGTGGAGATCTTGAGGTTTGCCCACCAGGGTTCCGTCGATCTCGATCACGGTATCGCTGCCCAACACCAGGTCATCCGGGTGCCGGCGTGCGATGGAGAGCGCCTTGTCCAGCGCGAATTGTTTCGCCTGCTCCCGGGGCGACAGTTCGGGGGAGGGGACTTCTTCTGCCGCGGGCGGGACGACCTCGAACGTGATGCCGAGCAGGGCCAGTAATTCGCGGCGGCGCGGGGAGGTGGAAGCCAGGATGACGGACACGGGTTCTCGCGGCGGATTACGACGGTGCGGCAATGAGGGCTTCGACGTCGGGGGCGACGTGTCGGGAGACGTATTCGTGGAGCAATCGTTCCACGTCTCCGGCATTGTTGGTCTTGACCATGTCGGCGCGCAGGGCGGCCGCATGCGGGAAGCCGCTGCAATACCAGCCCAGGTGTTTGCGCATGCGCGGGAAGCGAGGAGCGTCGTGAAACCGTTCAAACGTGTGGGCGTGCTTCAGGATCATGTCGAACCGGTCCTCACGGGAGACTGCCGGTTCGGGAACGGGATACCGGGAACGCGTCCTCACGACTTCCCGGATCGATTCTTTGCCGTGAAAGATCCACGGGTTTCCCAGGGCCGCCCAGCCGATGAGAATGCCGTCCACCCCGCTGGCGTGGATGCGGGCGATGGCTTCGTTCAAGGAGCCGATGTCGCCGTTGCCCAACACCAGGATGCCTTGTTGGCGAATTTGGGCCGCGGCCTCGGCAATCGCGTCCCAATCCGCGTCGCCCCGGTACATTTGTTTCAAGGTGCGACCATGGATGGACATGACGTGCGGCCGGCCTTCGGCGAGACACGCGCTCCATTCCTTGATGATGACGGAGTCGTACCCCAGGCGCGTTTTCACTGAAAGCGGAAGAGCGGAGCGTGACGGCGTCGGCTGATCCTGTCCGTCACGCGTCATGCGAACTTTTTCGACGATGCCGGGTTTGAGCCCGGCTTCGGCCAGGGTTTGCCCGTCGGCCCAATCGTGCAGCCCGCGTTCGGTCGCCGCCATGATATCCAGCGCCAGTTCCGGCGTTCTGATGAGCCCGGCGCCGCACCCGGACGACGCCACGTTTTTCGACGGGCACCCCATGTTGATGTCCAGGCCGTCGAACCCGAGTTCACTCACCACGTGGGCGGCCCGGTAAAACAAGAGAGGATCTTTACCGTACAACTGGGCCACGATCGGGCGTTGCCCGTCGGTATACCGCAACGGTTCCCAGCCCATGACCCGGCCCTGGCAAATGTCATGGACGTTGGTGAATTCCGTAAAGATCACGTCCGGCCGGCCATAGGTGGCGATGACGTGGCGGAACGCGATATCGGTGACTCCGTCCATGGGAGCCAACCCGATGATGGGCCGTGGAAGAAGATGCCAGAAGCTCATGCGCGTTGAAAGGTACGACATAGGGTACAATATAGATAAAGAATTAAATATAAGATAGAGGAGAGCATTGTCCAGTGCAATGTTCAGAAAGACTGACAAGAGGTGATCGCCATGATGAACCCGCATAATTCGAACCATGTTCCACCAACTGCGCCCGAGCCGGGAGCGAGCCCGCCGTCCGACGACCTGTCGGGCGAGCACGAAGCACTGCTGGCGAGACTTGAACGGATCCTTGCGAACTCCTCCGATGATCAGCGAAGCACCTTGGTCTGAGGCATGTTGGCCGGTGTCGTCAGGATGGCTGAACAGCCGCCCGACCTCTTGGACGTGAAGATCATGAGCCGGGCTTTAAAGGAACTGCAACATGCGTTTCGGGTGTTTCAGCCCTATGAACATTGTCTGAAAGTGAGCATCTACGGATCGGCCAGAACGCCTTCCGACGACCCCAATTTTCAACTGGCCGCGCGGATAGGGCGGCTGTTGAGCCAGCGCGGGTTCATGGTGATTACCGGTGCGGGGCCGGGCATCATGGATGCCGGTCATCAGGGAGCGGGCAAGGACATGAGTTTCGGCGTCAATATCATGCTGCCCTTCGAGCAAGCTGCGAACTCCACCATGGCCGGCGACCCCAAACTGGTTCACCTGAAGTACTTCTTTACCAGGAAACTCCTGTTCGTGCGGGAATCGCACGCCGCCGCCTTTTTCCCCGGCGGGTTCGGCACCATGGATGAAGCGTTCGAACTGTTGACCTTAATCCAGACCGGCAAGGCGAACGTCGTGCCGATCGTATGTCTCCAGGCCCCGGGCTCTGACTATTGGAACCGGTGGATGGATTTCGTGTCGCACCAATTGGTGCCCGGGAGCTTTATCCAGGAATCGGATTTGTCATTGTTGAAAATTTTCGATGATGCCGAGGCTGCGGTCGACGAAATCCAACACTTTTACCGGAATTTCCACTCGTACCGGTTTGTGAAAGAATCCCTGGTCATCCGGATGCGACACCCCCTGACTCCGGAGCAGCTCAAGGAAGCCCGGTCGCGCTTCCGCGATCTCGCTCCCAATGGAGTCATCGTTCAAGGGAAAGCGTTGGCACAGGAACACGATGACCCGGCCGTGCTCTCCCTTCCCAGGTTGATCGTCCCGTATCATCGACAAGATGCGGGCCGGCTCAGGCAACTCATTGATTGGTTGAACGGGTTGCCTGAGAGTTCCGTCTAAAGCGTGTGGCAAGGGCCAGATCCCATTCCAGATCGTCATCGAAGTAACAGCGGAAAATGAGAAGAGGTTTGGCCTCCTGAAGGATTCATGCTATGTTTTTGAACGATGAGCGATTCCCCAGCCAAACCGGTTTCAGGGCAGGATCCGACGGTCGTGCTGTATCATGCCGATTGCCTCGATGGGTTCGGTGCTGCGTGGGCCTTGTGGAAAAAGTATCCGGATGCCCGCTATCTCCCGGTCGAACACGGACTCAGCCCGCCGTCGGGTTTGGAGAACGACCACGTGGTGATGGTGGATTTCAGTTATCCTCGTGAGGTCGTCGAAAAGTTGGCCGGGTCCACGGCCAGTCTCCGGATCCTGGATCACCACGTCACGGCGCAGGCGGCGTTGGCCGGTCTCCCGTATGCGTATTTCGACATGAAAAAAAGCGGCGCGGTGTTGGCCTGGGAATGGGCGCACCCGGAGCCGACCCCCTGGTTGCTGCAATACATTCAAGACAAGGATCTATGGGAATGGCGGTTGCCCGGGAGTCGTGAAATCAACGCCGCGTTGGACTCGTATCCGTTTGATTTTCAGGTCTGGGACGGTCTGACGCAGGAGACGCTGGAAGTCGAAGGCCGGGCGATTCTTCGACGGGAAGACGTCCTGATTACCAAAATCGTCAAGGAATCGGTCCTGATTGACTTTGAGGGTGCAACGGTCCCGGCGGTGTACAGTCCGGTGATGACCAGTCAAATCGGAGAACGCCTGTGCCGGGAATATCCGTTTTGCATCATCTGGCACCAGCGGGATGGCCGGCGGTATTTCAGCTTGCGTTCGAAACCGGGTACCGTTGACGTCTCCGCCATTGCCGCCCGGCACGGGGGCGGTGGGCACGTCAATGCCGCGGGCTTTTCAATCCCTCTTCAAGACGCGGATATCCTGAATCCCGTATGGAAATAGCACGGCGTTGCAAGGGAGTGGCGTGGCATAGCAAAACATCGCAAAAAAATAGCAAAACATCACAAAAAGCAGCATTTCATCGCAATGCACCGCAATAAATAGCACGTTATGTAGCAATACATAGCAAAAATAGTAGCTAGGAATGGCAGATCATAGCATATGGAACGCCTGATGATGTGTCGTAGCGTGATTTCATGATTCCATTGCGTGACGACAACCCCACGGATATCAAACCCGTCGTGACCATAGGGTTTCTGGTTGCCTGCGTCATCGTCTTCCTGAACCAGTTCATGCTGGGGCAGGAGAGCGGGCAGGCCTTTGTGTATCAGTATGGGGCCATCCCCGCGGTCGTGTTCGGGTATGCCGAACTCCCGGTTGAACTCGCGGCGGTGTCGCCCTATGGCAGTTTGGTCACCAGTATGTTTCTTCACGGCGGCTGGATGCACCTGATCGGGAATATGCTGTACCTGTGGATTTTCGGGAACAACATTGAAGACGTCATGGGGCATGGAAAGTTCATTATCTTCTATTTCCTGTGCGGGATTATCGCGGCGTTGAGTCATGCCGCCATTGACCCGGTTTCGACAATTCCCATGGTAGGGGCCAGTGGCGCCATCTCGGGGATCCTCGGCGCCTATTTGTTGCTCTACCCGCGCGCCCAGGTGTTGGTGCTCATCCCGTTGGGGTTTTTCACCCAAATGATCTATATCCCAGCCTCGATCGTGTTGGGCTTTTGGTTCTTGATGCAAGTCTTGAGCGGCGGCATGAGCCTCGGTACCGAAGGCGGCGGCGTGGCGTTTTTCGCGCATATCGGCGGGTTCCTGGCGGGCGTCCTGTTGATCGGGTTCTTCAAGCATCCGCACGTGAAGTTCTTCAATCCTCCCCATACGCACGCGCGGCATTGGGACTAACGGGATGACGCCGCAAGAGCCGATTTTTGCCGCGTGCAGCCCCCCAAAAGAAAAAATACACTTGTGACGAATATTCGCTAGAATTGCCTTGACAATTCCCCTACGCTCCAGTATCTTCTCAAGTTCGCTATTCAGTCGTTCTTTGACAGTTAAATAGCCGAAACAAACGGCATAGACCCACCGGTCCTGGTCGCCCGCCGAAAACGGTTCGGCCTCGTCGCTCGTATAGGCCAGGACGTTCAAGGGGTCGGTGGTGAACGTCGCCCGGCTGTGCCGGAAGTAGCCGGCCACGCTCACGAACTGTTTGGCATCCATATCGTGTCGCCACACCAGGTGCGAGTACTGGTTATTCTCCACCTGGTTTTCATCGATCTGTTCCGAAGGCACCGGCATAAAATTCGGGTCGGTGTTTTCCTCGATCAAGTGGACGATTTCTTCATGCGGGCGCTGCCCCGGTTGCGTGGGAATCTGCGAGGACGCCACGCTGTTCAAGAGCAACCAGGTGACGTTATTGCGGTTGTTCACCTGGTAATCGCCACGCAGGAAGGTCTGGTTGGATTCGCCATGGCCGTGAAAGATCGACTGGCCCAACGTGGGCGGATCGATCGCCCGGTTGGTCGTCCGATAGTTGTTCATCACGTAGAACCGGAACCGGTCGCCGGCCGTCCCCCCGTATTCAAACGACGGCAACACGGTCTCATTCGAGCCTCCGAACACGCCTAATGTCCCGAATCCCGGTTTGGTGCCGCTTTTGCTCGTGATGTCGATCACCGCGGCCGTCCTATTCCCGTACTGGGCCTCCATGCCTCCCAGTGAAATGTCAGCCCGTTCCCAGGCCCGGGGGGAGAGTAGATCCGTAAACTGGCTCGTGACGGTGTCCGGAATGGGCACGCCGTCGATCCGGAATTGGAGATTGGCATGATCCTGCCGGATGTGTACTTGTTTGAGGCTGCCGTAGGCTGCACTGGGGATCGTCACCAGGACGTCGTGCAGGTCCAGATTGTTACCCCGAGGCAGGGCTTCGATGTCTTTCCGGCTGACGGAATAGGTCTCACTGGACGAGTTGGGCTTGATGGGAAGGAGCGGGGCCACGATTTCCAGCGCAATATCCTTGGTTTCCGTCAGAGTCAACACGACGGGGTCGGGCCTCTCTCGACCGATGTTGATCACCACGTGCTCGCTATGATACGTATCCTGAACGGCTTGGACGGAAAACACGCCGTCGCGCGGGGTAATCAGCAAAAATCCACCGGCATCGTTCGTCGTTGCCGATGTCACCAAAGTCCCTTCCTGGTCCCGCAATTCTACGGTGGCCTGTGCAACTCGCCGCAAATCCGCATTCTGCACGTACCCGGTTATCGTTTGATTGGCTGGAGCGGCGGCACTAGGCGGCACTCCCCAAAGCAGCGCCAGGGCGACCCCAAGGATGAGCCATACCCGCCTGACGCACTGAGCCTCTAGCTGATCTATCATCGAATCTCTCCCCCCTCTTAACGTGGTTGCTCCATCTTTCCTCCTGAGGGGAGCCTTATACAGGACCGGTTCGTGTTTCGTGAGGTATTTTCAACGAACAGTCGAAAATCGTTCATGAATCGTCATAATGAGAGGAACGAATGGGATCGGAGAAGGCGAAACTGGAGAACGGGTCAGTGCACCGTCAGTTGGCTAGGACTTTTGGTTGAGAATTTCCCCAACGTGTTCACTGGCTTCTTT
>JAHRAK010000001.1 GCA_020027535.1 Nitrospirales bacterium | reverse complement strand
CAAGAATCGGGTGTTTACCAATCTCGAATCCATGATCCAGCAGTTCAAACTGTTTTCCCAGGGGTTCGATGCACCGCCCGGTGAGATTTATTGCGGAACCGAAGCGCATAAAGGCGAACTGGGCTTTTATATCGTGAGCACGGGCGGCGGAAACCCGTATCGCCTGAAGATCCGGTCCCCGTCCTTTATCCACATGGGGGCGTTTGATTATATGGCCAAGGGGTACATGATCGCCGATGCGGTCACGATTTTCGGGTCGTATGATATCGTGATGGGAGAATGCGACCGCTAACAGACTGTTGAAAAAGCCCACCAGCGGCGTTCTCGTTGCTCGAAGGCTTCAACGTACTGTTTCCGTACGCCTCAGCCTTCTCACTGCCTGCGGCCTTGCTGGTGAACTTTTTGAACAGTCTGTAGAGTTTCGGAGAATAGATATAACCTAGATGAGCTCCTGAATGCAGGGGCGGGAGAGATAGATGGCACTCAAACCGGTCACGACACCCGATACTGAAGCCGCGACGATTTCTCTAAGTATCGACGGCGAAACCGTCACCGCGAAAGAAGGGGTTTCGCTGTATGACGTGATTTCCAGCATGGGCAAAATCGTCCCGGCCATGTGTTACCACTACACGTTCGACCCCTTTGGGTCCTGCGGCATGTGTCTGGTCCTGCAGGAAGGGAAGAAGTCGCCGGTGCGTTCTTGTACCGCCAAAGCGGCCGAAGGGATGGTGATTCGTACGGATGGGGATGATCTGTTTGCGGCTCGGAAAAAAGCCGTTGAAAAACATCTGTCCGTGCATCCGCTGGATTGTCCGGTCTGCGACGCGGATGGGCATTGCGAGCTGCAGGACATGGCCTTCGAGCACCAGGTCACCGATCTGGCCAACGCCAAACAGAAAAATATTCCGGAAGATACGCGCAGCCTGGTACTCGACTTCAACATGAATCGCTGCATTGCGTGCGGGGAATGTATCAATGTTTGCAAAGACGTCCAGCGCATTGACGCCTTGCAGTTCATGAAGAAAGGCGGGTTTACGCAGGTGGTGGCGAAGGGTGATCACGCCCTGGACTGCGAATTCTGCGGTGATTGCCTCGCGGTCTGTCCCGTGGGAGCGATTACCAATAAATTTTCAAAATACGTGTATAAGCCCTGGCAACTCCGAAAAACCACGACCACCTGCAATTACTGTGGTGACGGCTGTCAGATGTACGTGGAAACCAAGGATACGGAAGTCGTGCGGGTGACCTCTCCCTTGTCGTGGAAAAATAAGTGGGGCGACCGGGGGGATACGATCAACGGTCACGGAGGGCTCTGCGTGCGGGGGCGGTTCGGCTTCCAGTTTATCGACAGTAAAGATCGACTGAAGGAACCCCTCATTCGGAAAGAGGCGGGTCTGGTTCCTGTCCCGTGGATCGAAGCCTTGGAGACGACCGCCGAGCGGCTGACGCACGTCAAAGAGCGATACGGGTCTGAAGCCATTGCGGGCTTGATCACGGCACGGTGCACGAATGAAGAGCTCTACGTCTTCCAACGATTCATGCGGACCGTGCTCGGAACGAACAACCTCGACAGTAGCGCACGGTACGGTCATATGAATTTTGTGCGAGCGGTTCATCACGCCCTCGGGATCAACCGGATGATGAACACCTCGGCGGATATCACGAAAGCCAAAGCCATCCTGGTGGTGGGAGCCAACGTGACGGAAACGAACCCCATGGCCAGCCTGCGGGTGAAAGCCGCGATCGGCACTTATAAGACGTCGGTCATCGTGGTGGATTCCATGCAAACCAACCTGGCCAAGTTGGCGTCGCATCCGGCGATGGTCAAACCGGGGACGGAAGGAACGTTCATCAAGGGATTGGTCAAATCGGTCCTGGAGCAGGATCTTATTGATCCTGACCTGGTCTCTCAGGCCCCTGAAGCCTTGGCGGCCTTGAAAGCTGCCGCCGATGCGGTTTCGCCGGAAACCGTGGCCCGTGAAACGGGGGTTTCGATCGAGTTGATTCAGGAGGTTGCCAGAGTGTTTGCGGAAGCCCCGCGATCGATTATCGTGTGTGGAGAGGGGATCGTGCGCCAGCACAACGGCTATGACAATACGTTATCCCTGATCGACTTGGCTTGGGTGACGGGAAAATTGAATAAGCCCGGATGTGGAATCAACACGTTCGTCGAAGAGGGGAATGAGCAGGGAGCCGTGGATATGGGGGTCGCGCCGGAATTCCTCCCTGGACCGGTAGCCTATGAGCACGCCGCGGCACAGCAAACATTTTCCGAAGCGTGGGGCGCGACGTTGCCGGACGCACAAGCGGGCAAATCCCTCGTCGAAATTTTAGAAGACTGTCGTGCCGGAAAAATTAAAGCCCTCTACGTGGTGGGAGAAAATCCATTGGCCACGCTTCCGAAATCATTCGGCGTGGAGGAAGCCTTGAGCCAGTTGGAATTGTTGATCTGTCAGGACCCCTTCCTGACGGAGACGGCGCAGTATGCGCACGTGGTGTTCCCCGCGTGTACGTTTGCGGAAAAGGACGGCACCGTCACCAATCAGGAGGGGATGGTGCAATTCGTCAGGCCGGCGTTGGACCCGTTGGGCGAAAGCGCATTGGATTGGCACATCATGGCAGGGCTCGCCAACGGCATGGGGCATTCACTGCCTTATGAAACGACGCAGGATATTCAAACGGAAATTCGAAAGCTGCTTCCCGGCTACTATAATCTGGGCCAACCCCGGCCCGTCGCCGCCGACCCCACTACGTACCTGCGGAACGGCTATCAGGATTCGGTCGGTGCCCGGTATGCCGTCAATGGTCATGCTCAAGGGTCGGGTCGGCCCTATGGGCTGAAATTGATTCAACTCATTTATCATTCGGGGAAACTGTCCACGAAAGCGTCCGGGTTGATGGATATTTCGCCGAATACCGGCGCGTTACGGATGTCTCCGGAAGAATGTAAACGGTTGGGCGTTGCCGATGGCGGGCGCGTGCGCGTGACCTCGGATCAGGGAAGCCTGGAGTTGAGTGTGGAAGCCGACGTCAACATGTTGCCGGGAACCTGTGCGTTTCCTGAACATTTCAATGATCCTCCGGTCAAGGATTTGGTCCGGGTCGTCGTAGACCCCGTGACATGCGTTCCCTATTTCAAAGCGACTCAGGTCACGATCGAAAAAATGTAGGAGAGTCTCTTTTCTATGGATACTCCAACTCAAACGAAAAGATTATTGGACGCGGTACTGTTCCGCGAAATCTGGAAAGCGATGAAGGTCACGTTCAAGCATATGTTTCATCGCCCGATGACCTTCCAATATCCTCGGGAAAAGCGAACGATCCCTGACGCGCATCGTGGAGCATTGGGCTTGTTGCGGTATGACAATGGGCAGGAACGGTGCGTCGGGTGCGACCTTTGCGAGGTCGCCTGTCCGTCCCGGTGCATCAAGGTCATCAGCGAAGAAGATAAGGCCCTGCCGCTGCAACGGTATGCGACCGAGTTTTACATTGATATTACCAAATGCGTGTTTTGCGGGTATTGCGTGGAAGCCTGTCCGGTCAATGCGTTGGCCATGACAAAGTTGTATGAGTATTCGACTAATGATAAACGAACCCTCCTGTTCGACAAAAAGCGACTCTACGAAATCGGTGAGCAACATCTGGAAGACGCCAAAAAGTACCTCTATGCCCATAATCAGGAGCAAAATGATGAGGAGAGTCGCGCCTACCGCTATAATTTCCCGCAACCCATAGGAAAAACCGAGGCCTCCGACTCGTAGTATTGCATGATGATCTATTTATTGTTCGGGTACTTTGCGACCGTGAGTATCCTGTCGGGTATTTTCACGATCGCCTTGAAAAATCCTGTCCATTGCGGCCTGAGCCTGCTTTCGTTACTCCTGCACGTGGCCGGGCTCTTCGTGTTACTCAATGCCGAGTTTCTGTTTGCCGTGCAAATCATCGTGTACGCCGGGGCCATCCTCGTGCTCTATCTCTTTGTCCTGATGTTGCTCAACCTGAAAACCGAAGAACAGTACCTGCATAAGAAATATCCATTTTTCCTGTTCGCCGGCGTCGCGATTCTCGGCGAATTGCTCATTTTGGTGTTTCAAACCCCCTATGGCGGAGCCAAAGGGGCCGCGACCCCGGAGATCGTGTTGCAGACCAGGCCGAGTCACACCGTGGGTCTCACCATGTTCAGCGACTATTTGTTGTTGTTCGAGATCGTGGGGGTCTTTCTCCTAGGCGCCATTATCGGAGCAATCGTCTTGGCCAAAACTCCGACTGCTCCGACTGCCGGGGCCGACAGGTCAACGTAAGCGGCTCATCATGATTCCTCTTTCGGCATACGTGGCGTTGAGTTTCATCCTGTTTATGACGGGATTGTTGGGCGTCCTGATCCGCCGGAATTTCATCATTGTCCTGATGTCGGTCGAGATCATGTTGAATGCGGCGAACATCAATCTTGTCGCGTTCTCCCATTACCTCTCGTCGATGGCCGGCCAAATGGCGGCATTGTTCGTGATCGCGATCGCGGCCGGGGAGGCTGCGGTGGGGCTGGCGATCATTATCGTGGTATTCCGTGGAAAAATTGCGACGAACGTCGACCAGATTAATCTGTTGAAGTGGTAACGTGTCCGATCTTCTCGTCATTCTGATACCGGTCTTCCCGTTGATCGCGGTGCTGGTGAACGGCCTCCTCGGTCATCGGTATGCCGCCGACCTGGCCGGCCGGATTGCCGCCGGCTCCATCGGGCTGTCTTTTCTGTGTGCCGTCGCGGTGGTGGCCGGCGTGATTTCCGATCCCACGCCTCGTGAAGTCATTGCCTATTCGTGGATTTTCGGCGGCGACCTGCACGTCAATTTCGGATTCCTGATCGACCCGCTGACCGCCGTGATGTTGATGGTGGTGACGGGGGTCGGATTTCTGATTCACGTCTATTCCATCGGGTATATGCATGGAGAAGACGGGTTTACCCGCTTCTTCGTGTACATGAATCTGTTCATGGTCTCCATGCTGTTGCTCGTCATGGGGAACAATTTCCTGGTGCTCTTCATCGGATGGGAAGGAGTCGGTCTCTGCTCCTATCTCCTGATCGGGTACTACTTCAATAAGGTCTCCGCGGCCAAGGCGGCCACCAAGGCGTTTGTGGTGAACCGGATCGGCGACGCCGGGTTCCTGCTCGCGATCTTTTTGGTCTTCGTCAATTTTAAGACTTTGGATTACTTGAAAGTTTTCGAACACGCGAACCAACTTTCCATCGAAATGGCTACGGCCATTACGCTGTGCTTGTTGGTGGGCGCGATAGGGAAGTCCGCCCAGATTCCGTTGTATACGTGGCTGCCCGATGCCATGGAAGGCCCGACGCCGGTAAGCGCGTTGATCCACGCCGCGACGATGGTCACGGCCGGGGTGTACATGGTGGTACGCACTCACGTGTTATACGACATGGCCCCCATGTCCATGGCGACGGTGGGGATCATCGGCGGCCTGACCGCGTTGTTTGCCGCAACGATCGGGTTGGTGCAAAACGACATCAAGCGGGTGCTGGCCTATTCGACCGTCAGTCAACTGGGCTATATGTTTTTGGCCTGTGGGGTCGGGGCGTACATGGCCGCCATCTTTCATCTCGTGACCCACGCATTTTTCAAAGCGCTCCTGTTCCTGTCCGCCGGTGCGGTGATCCATTCGCTCGAAGGGGAGCAGGACATCAGAAAGATGGGCGGGCTTTCCAAAAAAATTCCCGTCACGCACGCCGTGTTTCTCATCGGCACCCTGGCCATTGCCGGCATTCCGCCTTTGGCGGGGTTTTGGAGCAAAGACGAAATCATGGCCCATGCCTTTGTGCATCACCATTATGTGCTGTATTCCTTTGCGGCGGTCGGCGCGTTCCTAACTTCCTTTTATATGTTCCGTCTCACCTATGTGACGTTTTACGGGCAATCCCGGGTTGATCCGAAGGTGGAACAGCATATTCATGAGTCGCCGCCGGTCATGACGGTGCCGCTCATGATCCTGGCCGGGCTCTCCGTGCTGGGCGGGTTCTTGGGCGTGCCGCCGGAACATGGCTGGTTCCATGGATTTTTGGAATCCGTGGCCACTCCCTTGAGAGCGGTGACGCATGACGTCGACGTGGGGACCGTCATCGGATTGATGGCGGTGGCCATCGGTATCGCGTTAAGTGGTTGGGGGTTGGCGCATTATCTGTACGCGATCAAACCCGGGACGGCGGATAACTGGTCGGAACGGTATGCCGGGGTGTATCGAACTCTTTTGAATAAATACTACGTGGATGAACTGTACGATGCCGTCTTCGTCGAGCCCTGTAAACGCCTCGCCCGCCTATGGGATTGGATCGATCAACACGTGATCGATCGTTTCATCAGGGGGATCGGTCATGGGGCCGACGTCAGTGCGGCAGGAGTGACCTGGACCGAAAAACACGTGATTTACGGGGGGCTCAACGTGATCGGGTACGCCAATCATTTGGCGGCCTGGTCATGGCGGAAGTTGCAAACCGGGTTGGTCAATCATTACGCCGCCGTGATCGTCATCGGCCTCTTTCTTCTCACGCATTTTCTCCTGGTGTGGTTGACCGGAACCTCTATCTTGTAGGGTTGAGTCATCGACGATGCTTGAAGAACTGCAATTTGACTTTCCGATTTTGTCGATCCTGCTCTTTCTCCCGCTTCTCGGGGCGATCGGGTTGTGGACGCAGCGGGATACTAACCTGATCAAGAAGTCCGCGCTGGGAATCGCGGTGTTCGAGTTGGCTCTCGCCGTCCTCGTGTTGCTCCGGTTCATACCGGAATCCGCAGCCATGCAATTCAGCGAACGGCTGAATTGGATTCCGGCTCTCGGTATTTCCTATCACCTTGCCGTGGACGGCATCAGCGTCTTGTTCGTCGGCCTCTCGGCTTTCATTACGGTCCTGATCATTCTCTATTCCTGGGACGCCGTTCAGGACAACGTGAAACCGTACTTTATGAGTATCCTGGCTTTGGAAACGACGATTATGGGGATTTTCGTTTCCATCGACCTGATTCTCTTCTTCGTGTTCTGGGAACTCATGCTCGTGCCCAGCTATTTCCTGATTAAACTGTGGGGTGTCGGCGAGGAAAAAGAATATGCCGCGCTCAAGTACGTGTTGTACACCCTGTTGGGCAGCGTGTTCATGTTGGTCGGCTTCGCGCTGTTGAGTTTGAATTACCACGAGGTCACGAATACCTACAGCTTCGACTTATTAGCCTTGTTGCAAGTGCCGGTTCCGGTCGGAGATCAGTTTTTGATCTTTTGGCTCATCTTCATGGGATTGGCCTTCAAGGCTCCGGTCTTTCCGTTCCACACGTGGTTGCCGGATGCGCTCGTGCAAGGGCCGATCGGAATGTCCGTGGTGTTGGCGGGTGTCAAATTGGGAACGTATGGATTTCTGCGGTTTACCTTCCCGTTGCTGCCGGAAGCCTCCACCAATGACACCGTCGTGGTGATTGTCATGTGCTTGGCCATGGCCGCCATCGTCTGGGGCGCGATTATCGCCATTATGCAACCGGACTTCAGGCGCCTGCTCGTCTTCAGCAGCATCAGCCATTTGGGGTTTGTCGTGTTGGGTTTGTTTGCCTTGAATTTCCAGGGCCTGCAAGGCAGCTTGCTGCAAATGATCAATTTGGGGTTTACCACCGCAGGACTCTTTTTCTTCGCAGGATTTCTCTATAACCGGCTCGGTAATACGCTCATCGAAAATTGCGGAGGCATTGCTTCAAAGATGCCCCTGTTGGCGACGTTCTTTCTGATCATCGGGATGGCCTCGATAGGATTGCCCGGAACCAACGGATTTATCGGGGAATTTCTGATCCTGCTCGGCGCCTTTCAAGCCCATTGGGTGTATGGGGTAGTGGCCGTCTCGGGAGTGATCTTCGCGGCAGCCTATTTTCTGTGGTATTACGAACGGGCGATCTTCGGACCCATCGGCGAGAAAGTCCCTCAAGTGCTCATGGACCTGACTCGACGCGAATCGATGATTGCCGTGTCTCTGTGTGTGATGATTTTCTGGATCGGGTTATACCCCTCACCGTTCTTGCGAATGGTCAATGGATCGGTGCAGGCCGTGGTGGACCGATTGGATCGCGGGTCACTTGCGAGCATTGAACGGGACCGGATGCTGTTGTCTCATGCCGTAACCAATGAACCCGAAGGAAAGGACTGAGCGATGGCAATCCACACTCCGCACTCCGCACTCCACAATCCGATCACCCCTGAGCCCGGCGGGAAGGACTAGGAGATGGGACAATTGGCTTTACTGGCAACCTTGTTTGCCCCGTTCCTGGGGGCGGTCGTGTTGCTGTTTGTTCCCAATCGTGAGCCGCTTCTGGTGCGTGCCGTGGCCGTGGCCTCCGCCGGTATGGCGCTGCTCGCTTCTCTCTACGTCTTTCTGGCCTATGATCCCGACCAGGGCGGCTTTCAATTCATCACCAAGTGGGCGTGGTCCGAGGAACTGGGCATCGGGTTTCACATCGGAGTGGATGGAATCGGGGCTCCCCTGGTTTTTGCATCGACCATTCTACTGTTTGCGGGTGTCTTTATTTCATGGCACATCAAGGATCGCACCAAGGAATTTTATATCTTCCTGCTGATCCTGGCGGCGGCGACCATCGGGGTGTTCATGTCGCTGGACCTGTTCTTCCTCTACTTCTTTTATGAAATGTCGGTGTTGCCCATGTACGTGTTGCTGGGCGTGTGGGGGAGTCATACCAAAGGGTATTTGAGCATGACCGATTCCGAGGGCCGCAAGCTTCGTGATTCGGTCGGGTTCATCCTGAACTTCGGGTCGAACAGCAAAGAATACGCCGCGATGAAACTCACACTGTTCCTCTCGGCGGGGGCGGTGTTCGCGTTGATGGGCATTCTGCTGATTTATCATTTCTCGCCGGTTCAAACGTTCGATATTCTGGTGCTGCGGGAAGTGGCCCATTTTGACGGAACGCTGGCGACGATTATTTGGTTGCTGGTCTTTTTCGGTTTCGCGTCCATCGCGCCCATTTGGCCTTTGCATTCATGGTCTCCCGTCGGCCACGCCGCGGCCCCGGCCGCGACCAGCATGTTGCACGCCGGCGTACTGATGAAACTCGGCCATTTCTCCATTATTCGCGTGGCGTACGAAATCCTTCCTGAAGCCACGCGGGAACTCATGCCCATCGCCGCGGTGCTATGCGTGTTCAGCATTATCTACGGCGGCTTTGTCGCATATTTCGCCAAGGACACGAAGTACGTCATCGGCTATTCCAGTTCCAGTCACATGGGCTACGTGTTCCTGGGCATGGCCGCCTTGGATTACATCAGTCTGACCGGCGCGGTGATTTACATGTTTGCACACGCCTTGGCCACGGGCATGCTCTTCGCCATGGCGGGCTGGGTGTATGACCAGACCCATACCCGGGACATTCCGTCCCTGGGAGGACTGGTCAAGAATATGCCGTTCCTGGCCGGGGCCTTTATTATCGCCTGTATGGCATCGGTCGGGATGCCGGGCACCGTGAACTTTATTGCCGAAATCATGATTATCGTCGGCGCATGGGAGAAGTATCCCTTCCAGGTGGTGGTGGCCGTGCTGGGGATCGTGTTGACGATGGCGTATCTCTTTAAAATGATGCGCGGGCTGTTCTATGGAAACATGTCGCCTGAATATGCGCATGCCCGTGACACGTCGCAATGGGTGGATCGCCTGCCTCTGCTCGTGATGATCGGGTGCAGCATCTTCTTCGGCATTTTCCCTATGCACTTTTACAACGTCGTGCGCTCGACGGTCGTGCCGATGTTGGATCGAATCAACCAGGTGGCTCCGGTGGTCACCCAGAACACCACGGGATTATTTCCTTAAACTACGAACGCTTGAGTGAATTATGGGCGAATATTATTGTGATTCGTCAGCTTACTTCCCTTGCTCGATTATTCCAAAGTCCCCCTCCTTTGTAAGGAGGGGAGGAGGGGAGGTAGACTCTGGCCGCCGAAGGGGATGCGACTCAGGCAAACTGTTCGGCTGTTACTCGGACTCTACCCCACCTATCCTCCCCTTACAAAGGGGAGGGATTATGAGCTTCGTTCTGTTCGTGATGTCATCTTTAATCACGAAATGGCTTCACAAAATGCTGAAGTACTAAACTAAGATGACTTTCGACCTTACCCTATCAAGCTCGGATCTCCTACTCCTGGCGCCAGAGATTTTTCTCACCATCTGGCTGTGCGTGGTGTTGGCCGTCGACTTTACCTTTAAGCAGATCGACCACGAAAACCTGGCTTACCTGAGTGTGGGTGGCGTCATCGCCACGCTCGTCAACCTGATCTGGTTCGATTACACCGGAGTCCAGGGCGCGCTGTTCAAAGACATGTTTGTCCTGGATGGAGTAGCGATCTTCTTCAAGATTTTCATCTTGATCGCAACGGCGCTGGTCTTGCTAGCTTCGATCGACTACGTCAAATCATTCAAGTTTTTTAGAGGCGAATATTATTTCCTGGTCATGATGTCGGCCTTGGGCATGATGTTCATGGCTTCGGCGCAAGACCTGCTCTCCGTCTTCGTCACGTTGGAATTTTCCACCTTCGGCTTTTACATCCTGGTGGCCTATCTTCGGGAAGATCAGAAATCCAGCGAAGCGGGGTTGAAGTTCTTCATCCTGGGCGTATTCACCGCGGGATTGCTCGCGTATGGAATCAGTCTCGTCTATGGAGAGACGGGGACGCTGGTGTTTTCCGAAATGGCAGCGACGCCCGGCAGCTATGGGCTGGCCATCGGCTTCATCATGATCTTCGCCGCCTTAGGCTTTAAAATCGGTGCCGTCCCCTTCCACTCCTGGATTCCCGATACCTATCAGGGGGCGCCCACACCCATCACCGCCTTTCTGTCGATTGCGCCGAAAGGTGCGGCGCTAGCCATTCTCATTCGAATGTTCTACGTGGCGCTCGCGACGTTTAAACCCATGTGGGTCCTCCTGTTCGTCGTGGCCTCCATCCTGTCCATGACCTACGGCAACATCGTGGCCATCGCCCAGAAGAACATCAAACGGTTACTCGCTTATTCCGGTATTGCGCAAATCGGCAACGTCATGATCGGCCTGGCGGCCGGAACCAAACAAGGCAGTGACGCGATACTCTTTTATTTGCTCACCTACCTGTTTGCCAACCTGGGCGCCTTTGCCGTCGTCATCGGCGTCAGCAACCTGATCAAGAGCGATGAGATTGAAGATTACAACGGGTTGAATCGACGGTCTCCGTTTCTCGCGGCCGCCATGCTGCTCTTTCTGTTGTCACTCGCCGGTGTGCCGCCGCTCGCGGGATTTATCGGCAAACTCTATATCTTCGTCGCGGCGATCGAACAGGAACTTTACACGCTGTTGATCGTCGGGCTGATCAATATCGTCATCTCCATGTACTACTATCTGGTCGTGGTCAAAAAAATGTATATCAACGAACCTCACGATCCTACGCCGCTCTCGGTATCGGCCCCACTGAAGACCGTCATCTTCGTCAGTATCGCCGGCACCCTGCTTCTGGGCATCTACCCCAAACCCTTCATCGACTGGGCCGTTTCCGCCACGTTGATGTTCTCGAACGTGAATGCTCCCACGGCGGCAGTCCCTGCGTTGGCGTCCCTGGCAGGCGGATAATCATCAACGAACGTCGCTGGCTCAGAGAACAGGCATCCCTCGCAGACCTCATCGTATTGAAATTTCGAGACTGCGTCCCAGTGCGGATGCAAATTTTTCCAAAGTGGACAGGCGAATGTCTTCGGCATGATTTTCAATTCTGGAAATAGCCGATTTCCGGGTATGCAGTTTCTCAGCCATTTTTTCTTGCGTTAAGCCTGAAGCTTCACGAGCTTCCTTGAGCAATACCCCGATTTTGAACGCTTTGTAACCTTCATCAAAACCACTTCTGAATTCAACGTCAGATTTCTTCCTTTTACGGATGTAGGCTTTAAGATCACTCATTGCAAATGCCTCCTGTTGAGATACTCTTTCTTGCGATTTTCAGCGAGTTTGATTTCTTTCTTGGGAGTTTCCTGAGTTTTCTTCTGAAACCCATGAGTTAAGATAATCACGTTGCCGACCTCCAGAAAGCCTAGTAGCCGAAAAATATTACCGCCGAACGGGACTCTGATTTCCCAGACGCCATCCGTATTGACCAGCTTTTTGAAATATTGGACGGGGACCACATCCAGTTCTTCAATGAGTTGCAGAACCCAAGCAACTTTCTGGGCTTGCTGGAACGTGAGCGCGTTCAGGAATTCTTCAATGGGACATCCTCCGGATTCGGTACGGTAGAAAATTATTTCTCGCACGAGCTATGTTAACGTATATGTGAACATCGTTCAATGGGTTGCGAAGAAAACTGTAGGAGAGTTTGTATTTGAGTGCCAACTGACGGCCCTTTTTGTTATCAGTAAATTCATTAACTATACTCCACATTTATAATATATTTGTGGAGTATGCATAAGAGGAAGCTTGGCCCGTTAAAGCAGAAGAAAAGAGAGACAGATGGGCAGGGACCTTTCCAAACTGAAGCGACCGCGATACTCTATGCCGGATTTCGTCAGACAGGCCTTGGATGAGAAGGGCCTGATGGAAGCCTATCGAAAGCGACCCGCGTATCAGCAGAATGACTACGTCGGTTGGATAAACCGCGCCAAGCGCCAGGAGACAAAGGAAAAACGGCTGCGCCAGATGCTTGAAGAACTTGAGACAGGCGGTGTCTACATGAAGATGAAACACCGGGCATCGGTATAGCGGAGCATGGGCTCCACATTACGCTGGTGTTGAAGGACTTTCTCGGCCTTGATGGATGTCAACTGATACGGCAACGCGATAATCGCACTGCGTATTAACGTGCATGCCACCGCAAATTGATGTTTGTAGTCTCATGAAACTCTATTCCTATATTGTCGCGCATGACGGTGGGTTTGCGCCGAATCCTTTTTGGGGCTACTGCACACTTGCTAACTGCAAGCCACAGATCAGACGAACGGCCGAGGTCGGGAATTGGATTGTTGGCTTGAGTTCTAAGACCAAGGGCAACCGGGTCATCTACGCAATGCAGGTGGAAGAAATTCTCACCTACAGGCAGTATTACCACGACAAGAGGTTCGCCGAAAAAATCCCAGACTACTCCAAGCGCAAAGTGATCTACAAACGTGGGGACAACATCTACGAACCGTTGCCCAATGGTGCGTTCCGGCAGTTGCGGTCAGCGCACTCCAGGAAATGCCAAGAGAATCCTAAGGCCAAGGCAGTTGACTTGAGTGGAGTCAACATTCTTATTGCAAGGGCATTCCGTTATTTTGGCGGGTGTGGTCCTGAATTGCCCGAGCACTTCAATACATTGAAGGCTGGCCGGGGACATAGGTGCCGTTTCCAGCCTGAAACGATAGCCGGCTTTTTGGAATTTATCGAAGAGTACCCGCTAGGCTTGAACGCTCGACCGTCCGATTGGCCAAGTGATGATGATTCGTGGAGGGAAGGGAAAGGATGAAACTGATTTTCAGCAGAAAAGGGTTCGACTCGTCCGCTGGTGGTGTGCCGAGCCCCATATTCCCGGATGGCCGCATGGTGTCGTTACCCATACCAGACGAGAGGTCGAAAGTCACGTATGAGGACATTTCATGTAATGGCGCTTCGCTCGGCCCTCTGGTTTCTCAATTGACACGTGACCGGATTCCTGCGCACTCCCGTGCCCATATTGACCCTGATCTTGCGAAAAAGAGTCTCCCGCGTTTGGCCGGCTGGCGTCCCATTTTTGGTCAGACTGGTCCTGCTCAAGGCCACCTCCGGAACAATGGAGTTGGGCCTGGTGATCTATTTTTATTCTTCGGACTCTTTCAGCGTATCGAAGTCCGGGATGGTTTCTATACATGGGTCAAAAATGTTCGACCATGCCACGTCATTTGGGGGTGGTTGCAGATTGCGGAAGTTTTGCCAATCGAGAGTTCGAATCCACCATCCGGTTATGAATGGGCGGCATACCACCCTCATTTTCGTCAAGACAGTGAGTCGAACAATGTGGTGTACTTGGCGAGTCGCCACTTGGAAATAGATAGTGTGGACACGGACAGCCTGCCTGGAGCAGGAGTTTTCTCCTATTTTTCCGCCAGTCGGCAGTTAACCGCTCCGCTGGCGGAGAACAAGACGACTTGGACCCTTCCCGCCTGGTTTCATCCAACCGGGAACCGGATGCCTCTCACATACCATAGAAATGTGCGGCGATGGCGCCGCCAAGGTGAGCGAACCGAATTGAAGACTGTTTCTAGAGGACAGGAATTCATCTTGGACTGTGATGAGTATCCAGAGGCTGTTGGTTGGGCTTGTGATCTGCTTCAGAAAGCAACAATTTGGCAAAACAGCATAGTGTGATGAGAGGATGAACCCCGGCAACAAGAATAACGCCTATGAAACAGTTGCTAGAAGATTTATGGCAAAGCACGATTCATAGCATGGGCACGTTGAATACCCATGCGTACTTTCTGCGGCGGCCGGAAGGAAACGTGCTTTTTTACAATACCGGTAACGAAAGTGATCTCAAGAAAATAGCCGAGTTGGGAGGCATCCGGTTCCAGCTTCTCAGCCACCGGGATGAAGCGGGTCCATCGTTGAACCGTATCAAAGACCTGTTCGGTTCCAGGTTGTGTTGTAGTGCCCTGGAAGCTCCGATTGTCGGCAACGACGCGCCGGTGGATCTAACCTTTCAGATCGGCGACCATCATCTTGGCAACATCGACATCATCCATACCCCCGGCCATACCGAAGGCAGCATTTGCTTTTTCTACAAGTCGCCGTACGGAAAGTCCTACCTGTTTACCGGTGACACGATATTCCAGTCGAATGGGAAGTGGGCAACCCTGGCGTTTCCACAAGCAGGTGGCAGTAAGGCGTCGCTTGCCGAAAGCCTGTTACGGCTTCGAGACCTCAATCCCGACATTGTCATGTGCAGCGCGTTCGTCGGTGACGTATCGGTCGTGGAAGTCGTCGGCGACGAATGGGCTCAGGCCATTGACGACAATGTCAGCCGATTGAGGAAAGAGCCCTAAGATCGACTCATTCACTACCACCCTCTCAAGAGGGGAGCGATTCGAGAGGCTATTTGGTCTTTTTGACGTAGGCCTTGTACACCGTTTTGGGGTTCGTCGCTTCTTCTTCGAGGCCGACCCATTCGTGGCCGGTGGTTTGGCACCAGGCGGGCATGTCTTTTTTGATGCCCTCGTCGTCGGAGAGGACTTCGAGAACTTGGCCCATGGTAAGTTCTTTGATTTTCTTGGAGGTGAGAATAATGGGCATGGGGCAGAAGTACCCCAGCGTATCGAGCGTGATATCGGATTGGATCATGTGAATTCCCCTCACCTTCCCCCTCACCCTTCCCTCTCCCGCACGGGGAGAGGGTAAGACTTTTCAAGGGGAGAAGGAATCTTTTATTGCTTAAATAAACAAATTCACGGAGCCGTCTTTGGCTTCCGCGAGGTAGGTTGACACCCCGGCGAGTTGGTCCACGCCGTCGATCAAGGTTTCCTTTGAAATGCCCAGCAAGCCCAACGTGGTGGTACAGGCGATCATTGTGACGCCGAGGTCCTGCGCGGTTTCTATCAGTTCGGGGACCCCGGGCATATGATTGTCCCGCATGACTTTTTTCATCATCGTGGTGCCCAGGCCACCATAGTTGAACTTTGAAAGGGGCAGGCTCCCGGCTCCTCCCTTGTTGATCCAGCCGAAGGCCTTACGCAGCAGGTCTTTGGCGGCACTGGTGGCCCCGGGCTTGCGAATGACGTTCAGCCCCCAGAAGGTGAAGAACATGGTGACCTGCATGCCCATGGCTGCGGCGCCGGTGGCAATAATAAAGGCGGCCATGGCTTTATCCATATCTCCGCTCAGGAGCACAATGGTCACCCGTTCCGGTTTGGATTCCTGAAGCTCGGCAAGGGTCGCGGCTGGTTGGACTTGGGTCATCGTCATGGGATCACCTGTTCGGAACGGCTAGAGGGTTAGAGGCCTGATACTCGTGAACGTGAAAAGCTATCAGTGGATTTGACCATAATATCACCTTTTTGAGGTTGTCAACAAAGCACGATTTCAGTAAACAGGGATATGGCCGGCATTGTCGAGAGTATTCCCAATTTTAGTGAAGGGCGCGACCCAGGGATCATCGCGCAACTCGAAAACGCCCTGGCCGCGACTCGAGGAGTTGCCCTGCTCGACCGGCACCTGGATGCGGACCACCACCGGTGCGTCCTGACCGTGGCCGGGGCCGTCGAGTCGATGGAGGAAGCCGCTTTTTCGGTGGTTGCCAAGGCTGCGGAAGTGATCAACCTGACGCATCACGCGGGCCAGCATCCTCGTCTCGGGGCATGTGACGTGTTGCCGTTTGTTCCGTTGTCAGGCTCGACGATGGAGCAATGCGTCCGCCTCGCGCATCGGGCCGGGGCGCGAATCGGGGGTGAACTGCAGATACCGGTTTTTCTGTATGAGGAAGCCTGCGACCGGCCCTTCCGCAAGCGATTGGAGCAGATCCGCAAAGGGGGGCTTGAGGCCCTGATGAAGCGCATGGCAACCGACCGGGCGTGGGCTCCGGATTTCGGTCCGGCCGAACCGCACCCGACGGCCGGCGTGATCGTCGTCGGGGCCCGTTATCCGCTCATTGCCTTCAACGTGCTGTTGCAGAGTCATGATGTGTCCCTTGCGCAGAATATTGCCAAGACTGTTCGTGCGTCTAATGGCGGACTGCCGGCGATCAAAGCCATCGGGCTTGAACTGAAAAGCCAAGAATGCGTGCAGGTGTCAATGAATCTCACCAACTATCATCAAACGCCCATTCACGTGGCCTTCGAAGCCGTGAAACGAGCCGCGGTCCTCAAAGGCGTCGCCGTGGTGAAAAGCGAATTGGTGGGGTTGCTCCCTCAGGAAGCTTTTGCGCAGACCGAGGGGCATGATCTTCAGGTTGATTCCTTGACACAAGCTCAAACCTTGGAGCATCGACTCAGACAATATGGGTTGGGGTAAAGCAGGGCAGGATGCCCGTCTTCAGGGCTTTCCCGCTTTTTATTTGTCCATTGCACAAAGGTAAGTAAAGGTCACAGATGATGAAACAGTTCGCGCAACGACTGGTCGGTGCTCCCGCGTTTGAATACGTGATTATCGCGCTCATTCTCGGGAATGGGGCGTTGTTGGGAATGGAGACGTCTCCTGACCTGGCTCGTCGATACGGAGAATGGATGCATCTGGGGAATCAAGTCGTGCTGGCCGTGTTTATTCTCGAAGCCCTGCTGAAGATGATGGCCGTGGCCCCGCAGATCAACCGGTATTTCCGGGATGGGTGGAACGTCTTCGATTTTTCGGTGATTGTGTTCTCGCTGCTTCCCGCGACCGGCGAGTACGCCATGATCGCCCGGCTTGCCCGGTTATTGCGGGTCCTGCGGTTGATTTCCACGATTCAGGAATTGCGCTTGATCGTCACGACGCTCGTGCGTTCCATCCCGAGTATGGGACACGTCATGCTCCTGATGAGCATCATCTTTTATATCTATGCGATCACGGGCTATCAACTGTTTCACGAACATGATCCCGTCCATTGGCGAAACCTGGGCATCTCCCTGTTGTCGCTGTTCCGGGTCGTGACGCTGGAAGATTGGACGGACATCATGTATACCGCGATGGAACTGCACCCGATGGCGTGGCTGTACTTCGTCAGCTTCGTGGTGGTCGGGACGTTTGTCGTCATCAACCTCTTTATCGCCGTGGTGCTCAACAATCTGGAAGAAGCCAAGGCCGAGCGCCTGCGAGAACTGGAACAACCCGTCTCGCGGGAAGAAATCTTACGCGACCTTCGCTTGACTCAGAAGGCCCTGCGCCGATTGGAGGAACGATTGGACCGCCAGCGTGAGCATGCCCCTTGACGGTGTTCGTGCACACGGTGCCGTCTTCTCCCTCTTTTGTGGCTGCGCCATCTCATGGCGCTTCTCTGGGCCGTATAAGATGCGGCCCCTACAAATACAGACGGGTTATGATCTGAGCAGTTGCGCAATCTTCGAAACGCCCTGCTGAAAGTCCCGTTGATTCATGGTTGAAGACCATGACAGCCGAATCGCGGGCGCGTCATCTTCGGGATAGTCTACAAAGGGTTTCACGATAATCCCCGATTCGGATGCAAGCCGTTTGGCGAATTGTCCATGATCCAGGTCACCCGCTGCTTTGAACGTGAGGATGCCGGGAGCATGGGGTCCCTGCCATTCCATGAAACGACAATCCGGATGCCCGCCCAGCAGTTCCTTTGCCGTTTCTCGAAAGGCTCGCTGTGGTTCTGCGCTGATTCCCCGTTGATGTCGTTGTTCGCAGGCCTTGGCGAGCCCCGCAATGAGTCCGACGTTATGCGTTCCGATTTCAAATCGGGCCGCCGGCGAACGATCTTGGTGTTCTCCTTGGATCCCGCGGTAGCGGGGATGCGTAAAAAAACTCTCACGCACCACCATCGCGCCCGTGCCGAGAGGGCCTTCACACCACTTGTGTCCCGTAAAAAAGTAGCCGTCGAAATCAAGCGCATTCAGATCAACGGGGATATGCCCGACGGCTTGCGCGCCGTCGATGATGACCAGACACTGCCGTGCCCTGGCCAACGAGGCCACGTCATGGATCGGGAAGACACGACCGTCAACGTGCGACACGTGGCTCATCACGATGGCTTTGACGCCGGGTCCGTTGAATTGTTCTTGCAGCGCATTCAGGAACTTTTCAGGGGATGCAGGTCTGACCGCATGAATGTGGACTCCATCGTGTTCGAGCGCATGAAGCTGTCTCGTGATGGAAGGGTTTTCGTGCGTGGTGGTGAGAATGGTATCGCCCGGTTCCCATTTCAAAGAAGAGAGCGCGAGATAGTGTGCGGTGGACGCATTTGTGGTGAATGCGATGGTCGAGGGATCACCCACCTGTAACAGGGTGCCGACTTTTTGCCGGCAATCACGAACCTTGCGGAGGTACCACTCGATGCCGGCTTCCGAATACAGATAGCCTTTGAACTCGGCCAGCGTTCGTTCAACTTCCTCTTCAGCCTCTGCCAGCGTCGGGCACAGGGCTGCGTAATTCAGATAGATCATGCGAACCAGTCAGCCGGAAGGCTTTTGGGCCAAGGCGAGACCGTGAAGGTGGGCGGGATCGGTGTACCAGGCAGCGGGGCTGAATCCCGCACGGGTCAAAAAAGCTTCCACGTGGTGACGCGTATATTTCGTGCTGATTTCCGTGAGGATTTCTTCCCCTTCTTTAAGGCGAAGGTTCAACTCCAATTCGGGAATAGGAATCACTTGCTCTCGAATCGATCGAAGGTGCATTTCAATTCGGTGTTCGGATTGATTGAAGCGTGCCACGTGGTCAAAAGCGTCAGGATCGAATGCGGATCCAATCACGGGCTGTAACGCGTACAGCATATTCTTGTTGAAGGCGGCGGAGAGCCCGGCTGAGTCATTATAGGCCGCTTCCAGGCGACCCACGTCGGTGATGAGTTGAACGCCAAGAAGCAAGAAATCTCCTTGATCCATTTCATCAAAGACCGACGACAGAAATGCCGGAACGGCTTCAGGTCCCAAGTTGCCGATGGTCCCGCCTAAAAACATGACCAGGCGTTTCCCGCCCTGCGGAATATGTTCCAGATGAGCCAGGAAATCTCCCACGACGCCGTGAACCTGTAATCCTTCGTATTCCTCGACAAGCTCGTGCGCAACCCGTCGCACGATGCCTTCGCTGACGTCAAACGGGACGTAGAAGCGGAGTCGTTTCGCCCGTGCCATGGCGTCCAACACGACCCGGGTCTTGGTCGCGGCTCCGGAGCCTAATTCCACTAATTCCTCGGCGCCGCTTTGGGTCACGACGTCATCGGCCACGGTTTTCAGTAATTCGTGTTCCGTGCGTGTCTGGTAGTATTCCGGCGATTCGCAGATCTGCTCAAAAAGCTCGGATCCTCGTTCATCATAAAAGTACTTGGTGGGAAGCGTCCGTGGAGTCGAAAGCAGTCCCGCGCGAATTTCTTCCTTGACGGCATCGGGATCCTGGGTGTTCAGGTGTACGTCGATAATAATATTGGATTGCTCAAGCATGAATTCGAATCTTTGCCGCGATGATAACGTGATGGGTTGTGGAATTGGGAGGAGCGAAATCGTAGAATCTGCACTGTAACGGGTCGCCTCCAATTGTGCAAGATTCAGAGTGACACGCCGTGCGGTCTGACCCACGTTTCCACTTTGCCGAGAAACCCGTCGATCACCAACGCCAGGGCTGCTGAAGGCAACGCCCCGGAAAGGATCACGGTGGTGTTGGCCATTTGCAATCCCGCGACAATCGGTACGCCCAAGCCTCCCGCGCCGATAAACGCGGCGAGCGTGGTCGTACCCACGGTGATGACGCCGGCCGTTCGGACGCCGGCCATGATGACGGGCGCCGCCAACGGCAGTCGTACCCAATAGAGTATTTGCCATTCCGTCATGCCGAGCGCGCGAGCCGCTTCCACGGCCTGGGGCGCCGCGTCGCGGAGACCTGAATAGGTATTTCTCACGATCGGAAACAGGGAATAAATCCATAAGGCGATCACGGCTGGCAGCATACCGATACCGAACACCGGGATCATGAAGGCCAGTAACGCGATGGACGGAATCGTTTGCGTGAGTCCAATGCCTCGAATGACGGGTTCGGCAACCGTTTGGTGACGTTCGAGAAGCAAGCCCAAGGGGACAGCCACCAGGATCCCCAACCCTAAAGCCAGACCGGCCAAGGTCAGATGTTCGACCGTTCGACGCATCAGCGTCGTTCGCTTCGACCAGGCGTAGGCAAAGAGCCCTTCTTGCTGAGGAACCGGTTCGGGGTCGGCATCATCGGTGACAAAAAGGTGGAGGTCTGACAAGGCATCGCGTGCCACCACCTCCGGAGGTTCTCCGCCTTCCTGCAAGCGATAATTCAATTGCCGCATGGTTTCGGCGTCGAACGCGTTGGCCAGCAATCCCAGGATTGCTCCCAACTCGGGGTGTTGCGCAAGCGTGGAGCCTCGAATCAGTCCGGACGCTTCATAAGGCGGGAAAAATTGTCGATCATCTTCCAGCACCACGAAGTCATACACGGCAAGCCGTCCATCGGTCGTATACACGTCGAGGACGTCGATCTCACCGGCAGCGGCCGCCTGGTATTTCAGGGACTGCTGCATGGCCTGCACGCGTTGAAAGGTGAGGCCATACCGGGTTTCAAGACCGGGTAAGCCATCGGGCCGGTTGATGAATTCATACCCGAACCCCGCCGTCAGGGAAGGCGCAATCCTGGCGAGATCCGAAATGGTTCGCAGGGGAGTGCCGGCCGTTCGAGAGCGAGGCACCGCGAGCGCATAGGCATTCTCAAACCCCAACGGATTCAGCCACCACAAATCCCAACGCTTCAAGAATTCTGAACGAACGACGTTGAGTGCCGTTCGTGAATCTCCGGTCGGCGGTTGCTGCAGAATGCTGACGAGCCCGGTACCCGTGTATTCCGGGTAGAGGTCGATGGCTCCGGTGCGAAGCGCTTCAAAACAGACCTGCGTGCCCGCCAGACCCAATTACCGTTCCACGGAAAGATCCGTACGGGCTTCAATGAGTTGCGCGAAGATTTCAGCCAGAAGTTTGCTCTCCATAAAATTTTTCGAGCCGACGACGATGCGGTTGTCCTGCGAAAAGGCCGGCAAGGGAAGCAGCATGAAGAAGACCAGCGCCGCAAAACACGTCGAATGAAGACCTCTGGTCATGAGCGGTCTCCATGGGATCGATGGCGAAGCAATTGTATAATGTAGTCGTGGGCCGGATCGTTGAGAAGGTCGGCCGGGGTTCCGATCTGCAAGAGGCGTCCTTCTTTCAACACCGCGATGCGATCACCGAGTTGCAACGCCTCATCGATGTCATGGGTGACCATGACCATGGTTTTTTTGAGGTGCTGCTTAAGACCCAGGAATTGACGTTGGAGTTCGTGACGGGTAATCGCATCGAGTGCGCCAAAGGGTTCATCGAGCAAGACGATCCCGGGATCGGCCGCGAGGGCTCTCGCAAAGGCCACACGTTGTCGTTGCCCGCCGGACAGTTCAATGGGATAACGCGTTCGAAACTGGTGCGGGTCAAGATGAACGAGGTCCAGGAGCGCGTGTACCCGGCTGGTTCTTCGTTTGGGTTCCCATCCGAGTAACAGCGGCACGAGGCCTATGTTCTCTTCGACGGTCCAATGCGGCAACAATCCGGCGTCCTGCTGTACGTACCCGATGTGGCGACGGAGTGCTATGGGATCTTTGACTCGTACCGGTTCGCCATGAATGCGAACCTCCCCCGAACCGGGATGAGTCAACCCGTTAAACATCCGGAGCAGGGTCGTTTTGCCGGACCCGCTTTCCCCAATCAAAACCAGGGTTTCGCCTTGAACCACGTCGAGATCGACGCGATCGAGGACTCGAACGCCGGGGCTGAACTCCTTGCTGACGTCGCGGACACTCAGGGCGGATGGGTTCATCGTAAGACCTGCTTCAAATATTTTTCCTGCCCCACAACGCCCTCTCTCCGAGGGAGAGGATTGGGGTGAGGGAGCTTTTCCCTCCTTTGCCTGCCCTGAGCGAAGTCGAAGGGTAAGGAGGGGTGAAGGGGAGGTAGAGACAGTTGTTGGCGAGCATCCGGTATTTTTTCTTGACAAGCCCCGCTATGGATATAATACAAGAGCCCTTGAGAGAGAAGCCATCACGCTCCCGCGACGGGAGTCACGCGCGAAAGCGGACGTCGCCTCATTGTACAAGGACCTGATCGTGCCGGAAATTATGCCGCGTTTAGTCGAAATACGAAAGGAATTATCCGCGGCACGGGTCTGCACAGACCACATTTTTTCCCTGTTTCAACCGGAGACGCTCTATGCGCGCCCCATCCCGGAACGCCATCGCGTCGTGTTTTACCTCGGCCATTTGGAGACGTTCGATTGGAACCAGATTTGCCGCTGGACGTTGGGACAGCCTTCCTTTCACGACACGTTCGATTCACTGTTCGAGGCAGGCATCGATCCCGAGGTCGGCTCGCAGCAGGCAGACGTACCCTCGGACTGGCCTTCGCTCGAAGAAATCCGGCGCTACAACGTCAGGGCGAGGGAGTCGGTTGATCGAGCGCTGGAGAACGCTCCCGAAACCGTCCTGCGCATGGCGATCGAGCACCGGTGGATGCACGCCGAAACCACGGCCTACCTGCTGCATCACGTGGCTGGTGGCGGGAAAAATCCGCCGCCTTTGTCACCGGCGCCTGAAGGCCCGCCACCCGGTCACGCCATGATCGACGTTCCCCAAGGCGTGGCAACGCTCGGCCGTTGTGACGGGTTTGGTTGGGATAATGAATTCAGCGAACATCGAGCAGACGTGCCGGACTTTGCGATCAGCAAATATAAAGTCACCAATCAACAATATGCAGAATTCGTCGAACAGGGCGGTCCCGTCCCACCGTTTTGGGTCAAACGAGGAGAGCGCTGGTTTCTGTCGACGATGTTCGAAAAAATTCCGCTCCCCCCGCATTGGCCCGTCTATGTGTCGTTGAGCCACGCGCAGGCCTATGCGCAATGGGCCAGCCTCTCGCTTCCGACTGAAGCGCAATTTCATCGGGCGGCGTACGGGACCCCGAGCGGCGAAGAGCGCGCCTATCCCTGGGGAAACCGGATCACCAACGGCGTACATGGGAATTTTCATTTCCGGTTTTGGGATCCCATCCCGGTCACGACCAATCCGCAAGGGGACAGTGCCTTCGGGATTTCCCAATTAGTCGGGAACGGATGGGAATGGACCTCCACGCGGTTCCATCCCTTTGAAGGCTTTGAGCCCTATCCCACCTATCCGGGATACTCCTCCCGCTTCTTCGACGCCGATCATTTCATCGTCAAAGGGGGAGCCCCCGCCACGGCCTCATGCCTGTTGCGTCGTTCGTTCCGGAACTGGTTTCGCCAAGACTATCCGCATGCGCACGCCGGCTTCCGGTGCGTCAACAACACCTAACTGTCATCCCTCTCTCAGTTCCCCTCCTTTGCCTGTCCTGAGCGTAGTCGAAGGATCAGGAGGGGCGAGGGGAGGTAGAGCGATTGCTTGAAAAAGGGCCCCACGCCTGATCGAATCGCTGTCACGCTTCCGGCAGGCGGATCCGTTCGACTAATGCCCTGATCTTGGCGGGCGGCGGCGCGATGAAGTGCGAGACCGTCAGCGCGACGCACAGGTTCAGGACCATGCCGACCGTGCCGATGCCTTCCGGCGAAATGCCGAGCAACCAGTTGGCCGGGACGTTCTCCGCCAGGGGAGCGATAAACACGCCTTTGAAATAAATGATATATCCCATGGTAAAGATGAGACCCGTCAGCATACCGGCAATGGCGCCCCATTTGTTCATGCGTGTACTGAAGATGCCCAGCAGGATGACCGGGAACAAGGACGAGGCGGCCAGCCCGAAGGCGAACGCCACCACCTGGGCCACGAACGCCGGCGGATGGGACCCAAGATACCCCGCGATGCCAATGGACACGGCCGCGGCGACGCGGCCCGCGGTCAATTCCTGTTTATCCGACAGGTTTTTCGCGAAGGTGCTTTTCAGGATGTCGTGGGAAACGGCCACGGAAATGACCAGCAACAACCCGGCGGCGGTGGACAGAGCCGCGGCAATGCCACCGGCGGCAATCAGGGCGATCACCCAATCGGGCAGGCCGGCAATTTCCGGGTTGGCCAGGACCATGATGTCCCGGTCCACGTAGATTTCATTGGCAAAAGGCGCACCCTCGGCCACGTCGCCGGGACCGGGATTCGTGACCAGGCGCCCGCCCGATTCACCACGGCCTTCACGATCAAAGACGGGTTTGCCGCCGGCAAAGGCACGGCCCGCGGCATGCTGGACCTTGCCGTCGTGATTGTGGTCGAACCAGGCGATCAGCCCCGAGTTTTCCCACGTGCGAAACCAGCCGGAATTTATCGAGACTGGTTCATGAGGCAGAACGTGGCAAGACCGTGGAGTTGACGCGGAGCGGGGCATCAAGCGTC
>JAHRAK010000109.1 GCA_020027535.1 Nitrospirales bacterium | reverse complement strand
CGGGCCATCATGCTATGCACGGCATGACCGAGTTCGTGCGCTAACGTGGCGACGTCTCTGGCGTCCCCGGAGTAGTTCAACAGGACGTACGGAGTGAGAGACGGCAACACGCTATAGCAAAATGCCCCGCCCATTTTCCCGGGGGAAGGTGCCGCGTCAATGTGCCTTTCCACAAAGACCTGGCGCGCGTGATCCGCGAGGGTTGGAGAAAACTGCTGATACGCGTCGAACACCAGGTTGACGGCTTGATCGAAGGGATAAAAGCTTTTTCTGATTTTCGGCGGGGCATACACGTCGTAACGAGTCATTCTCGGGAAACCACAGATCCTGGCCTTGATCCGAAAATATTCCTGGAATACGTGCCGGTTGTCCCGACAGGTTTGAAGCAAGGCGGAGACCGCCTTGTCGGGGATGTCGTTGTCAAGGTTTCGAACGGCAATGGGGCTGGCATAACCGCGAAGATCCAACCTCTCGTTTTTCCAGTCCGTGACAAGAGTCTTATAGATGTCCCCAAGGGAGTTGGAATGATTCGAATAAACCCGAAAAAGTTCGTCGTAAGCCTGCCGACGCACGCGAGCGGAGGGATCCCGAAAATGGACGGTCAATTGTTCGCGCGACAGCGGCTGTGATCCGTACCGTGATTCCAATTGGAACGTCAACCCATTGGTGATTACGTCGTAGAGACTGTCGAGGGCTTCCCGTCCGGTCGCGTTTTTGACGTTGATGATTTGTTCTTCGGCTTCGGACAACGTGTGACGTTTGACTCGCCGGAGTGATTCCAAATGGTAGCGGTATTTTCCTGCATGACGCAGGAGTCGCCGGGCCGTTTGGTCCCCAAGCCGTTGCCACCACAAATCAAAAAAGATCGTCCGGTTGGAAAAAGGAAGCAGGTGTTTCCTGACTTGAGAATCGAATGCCCTCGCACGCTGGCTTTGGGTATTTTGCGCGAACCATAATTGGGCATAGGCAGCCAGTCTGGAGGATTCCGCCGCAATCATTTCTCGAAGCTGCAACCCTTTGAGAAAGGTACGGGGCGTGAGTGTAGCGGAAAGACGTTTGCGAAGGTTTTCCAGCGATCGTACGTGATCGTTGAGAGCCCGAGAACGGGTTTCGAGATCCTTGTCAGGATGCCGGAGCAGGTCTTTCAGGTTCCATTGGGGAAGGCCGTTTGTTTTCCGGCTTGTTTTCGTCCGTGGGAAAAAACGCGGCATGTTTGACTCCTCATGGCCTCGTTAGGGTATTGCGAAATGACATGGACCCATGATTTCGATAAAGCCCGTCGTCGATGCCGGTAAAACTGCAGTCCCGGGAAAAAACGGTTGTCACTGTTTTTCGAATATACTATTATACATGACATATGTCATGTATTTATTTCATTTAGTTTGACCATATACGATGCGTATTCCCAAACCCAGGCAACAAGTGACGAACCGTTTACGTGAAATGCGGATCGCCGCCGGTCTGTCCCAAGGAGATCTGGCGCAGAACGCGGGCATTACGCGACAGGCTCTCTATGCCATGGAAAAAGACCAGTATCTCCCGGGCACGGAAGTCGCGTTGCAACTCGCTCGTACGTTGGGAGCGTCGGTTGAGGATTTGTTCTCTTTACATGACGGTCGAGAAATTCTTGAGGCGGAACTGCCTGCCGATCATTCCGGGGTTTTGAAGTCCACCAGAGTCAAATTGGCGAGAGTAGGGAATCGTCTGGTGGCCAAGCCCGTGACGGAACTGGGAGACGTCCTGAATTATACGGTTCCCGCGGATGCCCTGATATTGGGGACGACTTCCCGGCGAAAACGTTCGGTTTACGTACAACTCTTGAAAAGCCAGAAGGACGTGGAAAGTCAAATCGTCGTGGCGGGATGCGATCCCGCCATTTATCTGGCCGGGGAGCACGTTCGTCAGCAAGCAGGAAAGGCCTCGGTCGTCGGGTGGAACATGGCAAGCCTTGCCGCCTTGCGCGCGTTAAAACGTGGAGACGTCCACGTCGCGGGGATTCATATGAGGGATCCCCGTTCCGGAGAGTATAACCTTCCGTTTTTGAAAAAGCACTTACAAGGTCAACCCGTGACGGTCGTCCGGTTTGCCACTTGGCAGGAAGGGTTGTTGCTGAAGGAGGGGAATCCCAAACACGTCCGTAGCCTTGATGATCTGGCCAGGCATGACGTACGGATGGTCAATCGCGAAAAAGGGGCGGGCGCTCGTCTGCTCTTGGATCATTTGCTCTCCCGTCATCGCATTCCGACTCAAATCGTGAGGGGTTATGGAACGGTTGCATCTTCCCAGATCGGCCTTGGGCGATATATTTCGGAAGGGAAGGCGGACGTCGGTATTGGGGCACAGGCCGTGGCCCAACTGTACAATTTTGATTTCATTCCACTGCAGGAAGAATGGTATGACTTGGTCATTCCAACGGCGTACGTACACTCGCATCCCGGGATGAAGATATTTTTGGACACCTTGGTGACGCGCAGGTTTCAACAGGAAATTGAAGCCTTGGGGGGGTATGACGCCAGAGAGAGCGGAAAGATCATCGGAGAAAAATAGATTGTTGCAGGTCTGATTAGCGCAGCGTAATCCGACGGATCAGGATTGTCCGGTTACGCCCTTCGACAAGCTCAGGGCTAACCCGACCTACGCGCCTTCCTGAGTTCATTTCAGCCGTATCGCAGGTTTTCCCAATCCGGCGATCCCATCGAACGACCTCTTTGCGTTAGCCGTACGAGTCATTTTTTGTTGCTCATGAATGTAAAGTATTATTGACATAAAGTAAATTATTTATTATTATCATTTCTCCCAATGACGGGCCTCTTGATGGAAAGAAGTTTGTTGATGATGCGTGAAGGAAGAAAGAACGGAGGCTTGGCTCTTGTCCTGTTTAGCGGGTTGGCCTTGATCGCTTGGGGGGGCATGGCACACGGCTCCCCGGATGTTTCCCCGCAAACGGGCATTGAGTTGCTTGAACCGGTATCCAGGATGCCGGTGCCGGAACCCGCGGATGCCGTACTCGTTCAAACGAGGGAATGGAAGTGGAATCGTTACCTGAAGGCCGCCTTGCATCTCCCGGCCTGGCTGGACCTTGGACTGGAACACCGGACGCGTTTCGAAACGTATGACCACCCCTGGCGGCCCAGCCAACCCGCGGGTCAAACGGATGCCCAAATTCAACAACGGTCGCGCGTACGGTTGGGTCTGAACGGGAAGAATTTCAAATTTTTGTTTGAAGGGCAGGATGCCAGGGTTTATCTCGACGATGTTGACAGTTACGTCACCACGGGCATCAGGAATGAAATGGACGTGTTGCAGCTCATGGCATCCTTCACGGTGAACAACGTGTTGGAGACCGGGCTCCGTACCGACCTGCACGTTGGACGACTGACCATGGACTTTGGCCGGGGCCGCCTGATCATCCGAAACGACTATCGCAACACCTCAAATGCGTTTGACGGGGTGCATTGGCAACTGGGACGGGATACGAGTTGGCGTCTCCGTCTGTTTCTGGTGGAGCCGGTATTGCGGGATGAGGTGCAGCCCGACGAACAATCGAAACGGAGCGTCTTTTGGGGGGGCTTTATTGAAACCGAGCAAATGCCGAGATTGGGCCTTAATGCTTACTATTTCGGATTGAACGACAAACGGAGCGCCACCGTCGGCAGGCACAGAACCTTTTCGACTTTCGGAACGCGTCTCTATGACGACCCGAAAAGGGGAAGAATCGATTATGAAATCGAGAGCGTCGTGCAGACGGGGAAAAGAGGCAACGTCAATCATTTTGCCCATTTTCAGCATATTGATATCGGGTACACGTTGGCTCTTCCCTGGTCGCCGCGATTTCTGATTCATTATGACTACGCCAGCGGGGACCGGAGCGCGCAGGATAGCCGGAGTTCGGCCTTTGATACGTTGTTCGGCGCACGACGTTTCGATTATATGCCCACCGGCAATTTCGGGCCGTTTTTCCGGACGAACTTCAGTTCGCCGGGATGGCGAGTGATTGTGGTTCCGTGTCCGGGTTGTGAAGTACAACTCAAACATCGGGTGTGGTATCTCGCGACCTCAAGAGGCGCGTTTGGAGGCAATGGATTGCATGACCCCACGGGTGGATCCGGAAATTTTCTCGGCCATGATCTTGAACTGCGGGCTCAGTGGAAAACCAACGACAACCTGGAATTCGAATTGGGCTACACCCATTGGTTTAAAGGCAGTTATTTAGACCGGCTTCCCGATTCGGCAGGGTTGCCTCCCGGCGGAAATAGGGATAGCGATTATTTTTACATGCAGACGAAATTCAGACTGTAAGGGTATGCAGGCAATGAGGAAAAATCGGTGTTTCAGGAAACCCGTCCTGCTCGCCAAAATCCACGGTTTTCTGTGTCTGCTTTTTTTGACGATGTGTCCGGCCACAAGTGTGGCCGAAGAAGTGCGCGTTGCGGTTGCAGCCAATTTTTTGGCGACACTCAATGAAATCGTGACCACTTTTGAGCAAGATACGGGACACGTCGTCACTGTCAGTTCGGGGTCGAGCGGCAGGCTCTATGCGCAGATCAAAAACGGCGCCCCGTTCGACGTGTTCTTTTCCGCCGACGTCATGCGTCCGAGGTTGATGGAAGAGGAAGGACTCGCCGTTCAAGGGAGTCGATTTACATACGCAGTGGGACGACTGACGTTATGGAGTCCCGGCCCCACCATGATCGAGGGGAATGGAAAAGCCATGTTGTTGAGCGACGAGGTCGAGCACGTGGCGATTGCGAATCCCAAGACTGCACCGTATGGCGCCGCTGCAAAAGAAGTATTGCAGGCACTGGGACTTTGGGAACCGATTCAGGACAGGTTGGTCCGTGGAGAAAATATCGGACAAACGTTCCACTTCGTTTTCTCGAAGAATGCCCAACTGGGATTCGTCGCCCTTTCGCAGGTTTTGGGTCACAAGGTCAACGGGGCGGGGAGACGATGGGACGTGCCGGCGCATTTGCATGCCCCGCTCCGGCAACAGGCGGTTTTGCTCCACAATGGTCAAGATAACGAAGTTGCATACGCATTTTTGGACTACGTAAAAGGGGCAACGTCCCTGAACGTCATTGAACGGTTTGGCTATGGCTTGGAATGATCGAAGCCGAGGAGGGGCCGGATGAACGTACCGGAAATGGATTGGGGCCCGTTATGGTTGACCTTGCAACTGGCAGGGGTGACCGTTGTCGTGTTGCTTGTGGTCGGCACCCCCCTGGCATGGTGGTTGGCGTTCACGCGCTCGCGGCTCAGGACCCTGGTAGAGGCAATCGTGGCGCTTCCCATTGTTCTTCCACCAACCGTGCTTGGATTTTATCTGCTGATCGCACTCGGTCCCCATGGCTTGATCGGCGGCCCGTGGAAAGACCTCACCGGCTCGGCACTCTCGTTCACCTTTACGGGGCTGGTCATCGCCTCGGCGTTCTATTCGCTTCCGTTTGTCGTTCAACCCCTGCACGGGGCTTTCGAGGCCGTCGGCAAAAAGCCGCTGGAGGCCGCTTGGTCGCTGGGAGCCTCAAAGCTTGATGCCTTTTTTACCGTGGCGTCACCCATGGCGGTTCGAGGCTATCTGAGCGCCGTCGTCTTGGGCTTTGCCCATACGCTTGGCGAGTTCGGCGTGGTGCTGATGGTTGGCGGCAATATTCCAGGCGTGACCAAAGTCCTCTCCATTGCCATCTATGATCACGTTGAGGTGCTTGAATATACTCAAGCCCATTTTCTTTCGGCCGTGCTCCTCATATTCAGTTTTCTCATTCTGACGATCGTGTACACGGTCAACCGGCGTTTGCCCGTTCACGTCTCATGAATCGACTCGACGCACGATTCCACATCGACTATCCCGGGTTTCGTTTTGACGTGGCCTGCACGGTCCCGCTTGACGGGACGATTGCGGTGTTTGGATCGTCCGGGAGCGGCAAGACCACACTGTTGAGGTGTATCGCCGGTTTGACCCGCGCCCCTTCGGGGTTTCTTCAATTCGACGAAGCGGTTTGGCAGGACGATGCTCACGGGATTTTTCTCCCGGTCGAACAACGACACGTGGGGGTCGTCTTTCAAGAGGCGCGACTGTTTTCGCATCTCACCGTGACGCAAAATCTCAAGTATGGGATGAAGCGCAGTCACCTCTCCCGGCGGCGCATTGCATTTGATCAGGTCAGTGAGTTGTTGGAACTTGAGCCGCTTTTTCAGCGAGGAGTGTCCCACTTATCTGGCGGGGAGCAGCAACGCGTGGCAATAGGAAGAGCGCTGTTGACCAGCCCCCAACTCCTGTTGATGGATGAACCCCTGGCCTCTCTCGATCAACAACGAAAAAAAGAAATCATTCCTTTTATCCAGAGACTGACTCGGGAATTGAGTATCCCGGTCCTGTACGTGAGCCACGATCTGAACGAAATATTACAGCTTGCTGATCACATGGTTCTGATAAAAGAGGGGAGGGTAGCGGCGACCGGGCCGATTCAGGAAGTCTTTGCCCGGTTGGATCTGCCGGGGTTGGTCGAATCGAACATGGTCGGGGCTATTCTTGAAA
This sequence comes from Nitrospirales bacterium, assembly GCA_020027535.1. Lineage (GTDB taxonomy): Bacteria > Nitrospirota > Nitrospiria > Nitrospirales > UBA8639 > Bin75. The sequence continues at coordinate 23,790 of JAHRAK010000109.1, read as the reverse complement.
CCCGGATTGCGGAGCATGAACCGCAATTCGGGTTAACACGGGTTGAATTTTGGGGGCAATCCCTTTTTCTCCCCCAACAGGCTCTTCCCCCTGGTGCGCCGTTGCGGGTACAAATTTTGTCCCGTGACGTGAGCCTGGTGGTAGGCGCCCCTCCTGCGACAAGCAGCGTGCTGAATACCCTGGAGGCGACGATTGTCGAGGTCAGCGAGTCGCCGAGCGATCAGTATGCCGTCGAAGTAAAGCTTGACGTGGGTTGTCCGTTGTTAGCCATGATTACGAGAAAATCTTTTCATCACCTCCGGCTACGACCAGGCCAAAAGGTTTATGCACACTTCAAGGCCGTGGCCTTAAGTTAGCGACCCCCTTCCAACGACAATCCATAAGGATCGGCCATGGATGTTATTTCTTTTTTGCAGGCTGTACGCATTGCGCTCCGTCAAAGACGGAGCAGGCTGAATCACCGCTCGTCAATTTCCATGACTTGATGATCGGCGGATTGGGTTTTCCCTGAAATTCGACGACGACGTCAATCAGTCCGCCGACGGGTAGTTCTGAAAGATGAGGCATTGCAGCCTCGCCGGCTTTGAGCCAAAGGATGCCGCTTCCGCTGCTGATCAGGATAAATCCTTTATCCGGGACGACACGGATCACCGGGCTGTAAAAACTTCCTTCTTTGCCGGGTTCATCGGTAATAGCCCAACCTAAGGTAGCCCCTGACGCAAAAAGAACGAGAAGCAACGGAAGGATGAAGGCAAAATGACGGAACATGACGGATCTCCTTGTTATAAGGGGAGAATAAATTTTTCGCATTATGGCAACTTGGATGAGGGATGTCTAGAATAGCGTGCGATAGAGGGATTTATCGGCGTTCGACGGGAACTTCGGTAGCTGTCGAATCCTGAATCCGATAGGCGCGAATGACGGGATTTGTTTTATCCTGGAGGGAGATAATGACGTGTACGGGTTCGGGAATATTGAGTTTTTCCCTGTAGCTCTCAAATTCCATGGCGATTTTAATATCCGTGATGGAGGGGCGAGCAGGGCTGAAGGTATGCGAGTGATAAAAGGCCGTCAGCGTGATGTCTTTCTGACGAATATCTTTTTGCGCTTGTGACATTTCCTGTGCATCCATTTGGAAGGCGATATCGGCTCGTTCTTCTGGAGAAAGCCGTTTGAGGTCGGACAATTTTACCTGGTCGAAGCGGGCCAGTTCAGCCTCACTCATCTTGGCCAGGATGTTGGTAATCCGATAATGCCCGGTAATGATTTTGTCCCTGCCGGCTAAAATGCCGCAGCATTCATGAGGGTCCAGGGCCCGGGCGTGCTCGATCATATCTTCCCAAATGTCTGAAGGAATCGTAAGCATGAAGAGGCTGCTCAGCGTGTTTGAGGTCTTGCCGCCGCAAGTTTCCGTGACGCCATGACCGGACCGGGGACGATAAATGGTCGAGGCGTATCCATTGCCGTTACACGCTACACGAGACGTGATGTTCTTCCAGCGTGGTGATCGTTGGAGCGGCGCTGCAAAGCGGGCAGCGAGGATCTTTGGGACGACCGACGTTGCGGAACTTCATTTCGAGCGCATCGTAGATCAGTAAGCGGTCCGCGAGGGTGTCGCCTATCTCCAAAATTTCTTTGACGGCTTCGTTGGCCTGTAAAATACCGATGGTGCCCGCGAGGACCCCCAACACCCCCGCTTCCTGGCAATTGGGGACCAACCCGGCAGGGGGCGGTTCGGGATAGAGACACCGATAGCACGGATAGCCTTCATGCGGTTTGATCGTCGCAAGTTGCCCTTCAAAACGGAAGATGCTTCCCGAGATCAGGGGCTTTTTCGCAAAGAAGCAGGCGTCATTGACCAGGAACCGGGTGCCGAAGTTATCGGACCCGTCGAGCACCAGATCATAGTTGGCCAACAGGGCCATGATGTTCTCCGCGTTGATATGCTCTTGATACGTCTTCACGTGGACGTCGGGATTCAACGCCTCCAGAAGGCGGCGTCCGGATTCGACCTTGGGGACTCCCACGTGGGGCGTGGTGTGGAGGACCTGGCGTTGCAGGTTCGAGAGATCGACCACGTCGCCGTCGATCAATCCAATCGTGCCGATGCCCGCTGCTCCCAGATACAGCGTGATCGGTGAGCCCAAGCCTCCGGCGCCGACAACAAGGACCTTGGCCCGGCTCAATTTTTGTTGGCCTTTGCCTCCCACCTGCTCAAGGATAATCTGCCGGCTGTATCGTTCGATTTGTTCTTCGGTAAAATCCATTATTCCACCACGTTGAGTTCAATGGGATCGACGAGCACGCCCTTGTTCCGCAGGCCCGTAATCGCGCGTTCGATTTCTTCGGTTTCACCTGAAAATTCCACGTCCATCCAGCCGGTGGTTTCGCGCACGTCGGCCCGGCGGATGCTGGTGACGACCTGGTATTCATGCCCGATCTGATAAATGATGGGTTCGGGAACTTTTTCTTCGGGAAACCGAATGTGAAATCGTAGTTTGGTCATGGAGCCACCGGCAATGGCGGGAACGATCGATACCTCATCGCCATCCTTGACGGGCGTGTCTTTTCCCGTCAGGAACCGGATGTCTTCTTCATTCAGGTAAATATTGATAAACCGGCGAATTTCTCCCTGTTCGTCACATATCCGGTCTTTCAATCCGGGGTGGGTGACATTCAATTGGTCGATCAATTCGCCAATACTGTTGCCTGTTCCTTCCACCTCACCCTTCCCTCCGGTCATCGGGCGAAGGGGAGTTGGTATGCGTACGGTGATCATGCCGCCCCCTGTTGTCCAAACGTTTGTTCAAATTTTACCAGGCTCGGTGGAATTCGGTAGGGACGCCCGACCGAATCCACAACGGCTTCCTGTGTTTTCAATCCGTTGCCGGTGATGTAGGCGACGGTCACGTCGTGCTTCTTGATCATGCCTTGCTTCACGAGCTTGCGAAGGGCTCCGATGGTCACGCCTCCCGCGGTTTCCGCAAAAATCCCTTCTGTTTGGGCCAAGAGCTTGATGCCTTCTATGACTTCGTCGTCGGTGACTGCTTCCATGGCCCCACCGCTTTCCGCGGCAGTTTTCAAGGCATAGTATCCATCGGCAGGGTTGCCGATGGCCAGGGACTTGGCAATGGTGTTCGGCTTGACCGGTTTGAAGAAGTCACGTCCATCTTTAAACGCCGTGGCAATCGGGGAGCACCCTTCGGCCTGGGCGCCATTCACCTTCGTGGACACGTCCCTGAGAAAACCGATTTTCTTGAATTCGGTAAGTCCCTTCCAGATTTTGGTCAACAACGAACCCGAAGCCATGGGCACGACGACTTGATCGGGCGCACGCCACCCCAATTGTTCGACGACTTCAAATGCCAAGGTCTTCGAGCCTTCGGCATAATAGGGACGAATATTCACGTTGACGAAGGCCCATCGTCGTTCGCCGGCAATCTCGCTGCATAGACGATTGACGTCGTCATAGTTGCCTTCGATTTCCACGACTTTCGGCCGATAGATCAAGTTGCCGAGAACCTTCGCCGCTTCCAGGTCTCCGGGAATAAACACGTAACATTGCATGCCGGCCTGCGCCGCGTGAGCGGCGACGGAATTGGCTAAATTGCCGGTGGAAGCACAGGCTGCGGTTTCATAACCCAGTTCCCTTGCGCGCGTCAGGGCTACGGCAACGACACGATCTTTAAACGACAGAGTTGGATGATTGACGCAGTCGTTTTTAATGTAGAGCGCATCGAGTCCTAAAAAAGCCCCTAAATTTTTTGCGTGAACGAGTGGGGTCATGCCTGCATTCAGCCCGACTGTCGGGCTGCCTTCAATCGGGAGCAATTCCTTGTACCGCCACAGGGACTTGGGGCCGGCCTCGACCGAGGCTCGTGACATCGCCTCCTTGATTTCGTCGTAGTTATATTTGACTTCCAGCGGCCCGAAGCACAGTTCACAGACGTGAAGGGCTTCCGTGGGATATTCTTTCCCACATTCCCGGCAAATGAGGGCTTTCATTTTTGCCATGGTTCAACCTCCTTCCGCATCCGGCCAGGAAACTAGGAGATACCGAACGCTCCGGGCGTTTGCAGTTGGCACGCCTCGTGTTCGTGTTCAAACAGTTCGGTAATGTCCGGATGGTCCCCACACAAGGGACACCTGGGATTTCGTTTCGTCTTTATTTCACGAAATACGGTTTTTCGAGCATCAAAGTCGAGAATGCGGTCGGTGAGCGGATCACCGATCCCAAGGATCAATTTTAACGCTTCCGTGGCCTGAATGGTCCCGATGATGCCGGCCACGACGCCGATGATGCCGGCCTCCTGGCAACTGGGCACGAGCCCGGGCGGCGGGGGATGGTTAAAAATGCATCGGTAGCAGGCCGATTGCTTGGGCACAATGGAGAAGACCCGGCCCTCGAACCGGAGGATTCCGCCGTGGATAAGGGGCTTTCCCGCGAAATAGCACGCATCATTGATGAGAAACTTTGCAGGAAAGGTATCCACCCCATCAATCACCACGTCGTAGGGCGCGATATAGTCCATCGCATTGGAGGCGGTAAATCGATCTTCGTACGTTTCAACGGTCACGTCAGGATTCAGGAGAAAGATTTTTTCTTTAGCCGATTGCACCTTTGACCGGCCGACGTCGGGAGTATGGTGAAGCACCTGTCGCTGAAGATTGGACCGGTCGACCACGTCGCTGTCAATCAATCCAATCGTGCCGACACCGGCTGCGGCTAAATAGAGAGCCACCGGCGAGCCGAGCCCTCCCGCCCCGACCACAAACACTTTCGCCTGGGCGATTTTCTTTTGCCCCTTCCCTCCGACCTCGGGCAACAGGATGTGCCGGCTGTATCGGGTGATTTGTTCGTCCGAGAAACTCATGTCGCTCTGCTCTGCTAGATATTAAAATACTTTTCGATGCTCAGATACCGTTCGCCCGTGTCGCACAACACCGTAACCACGTTTTGGTCCGGTCTCAGGTCTTTCGCGACCTGCTGGGCTGCAAAGACGTTGGCTCCGGCGGAAATGCCTACGAGCAGCCCTTCTTTTTTCGCCAAGAGCTTTGTGGTTTGGTACGCTTGGTCGTCGGTCACTCGAATAATATCATCAATAATGGAACGGTTCAGTACTGTTGGCACAAAGCCGGCGCCGATGCCTTGAATTTTATGCGGCCCGGGTGCGCCTCCGGAAAGCACCGGAGATCCCGCCGGTTCCACGGCAACGATTTTGGTGACTGGAGCACGTTCTTTCAACACCTCTCCGCACCCCGTAATGGTCCCGCCTGTCCCGACGGCTGCGACAAACGCATCGATGTTGCCGTCCAGGGCATCCCAGATCTCAACTGCCGTCGTTGCCCGGTGAATCGCCGGATTCGCCGGATTGGAAAATTGGTCAGGCATAAAATATTCAGGGTTTTGGGCAATAATGCTTTGAGCTTCTCGAATCGAACCTTTCATGCCTTCCCAAGCCGGGGTCAAAATCAATTGCGCGCCATAGGATGACAAAAGGCTTGCTCGTTCGAGGCTCATGCTTTCCGGCATAACCAGAATCAATTTATAGCCGCGAACCGCAGCGAGCAAAGCCAACCCAATCCCCGTGTTCCCGCTGGTCGGTTCGACGATCGTTCCCCCGGGTTGGAGTGTGCCGGTGCGTTCCGCCTCATCGATCATATTGAGGCAGATCCGATCTTTGACGCTCCCGCCGGGGTTGGCAAATTCCACCTTTCCGAAAATGGTGGCGCCGTCTTCCGCAGAAAGGCGATTCAATCGAACCAAGGGTGTCTTGCCGATTCCCTCCGTAATCTTTGATAAGTATCGGGTGGTCACGCCCCTCCACCCATATAGAACAGAAATTCTATCTTATCGCCGGCCCGGACGTTCGTGGTTTCGAGTTGGTCCCGTTCGACAATTTGAGTATTGAGTTCAACGGCAACCATGTGCGGGTCGACGTCCTTATGTTTCAGGACGTCCATGATGGTGTCGGCCTGCAGTTCTTCGGGTTTACCATTAATGGTGAGTTGCATTGTTTTCTCCACCGTATGGGATCTGACTATAAACAGGTAAAAGTAACAAACTCATAACAATTTCGTCAAGAAAATGTGAAATTACAAGGGGTTATGAAACAAGTTGAGGCACCAGGTCTTTAGCATGACCCTGGATGGCCACATCGACGAGGTCGGAATTGGGCGTCGGGTCCAGATTCACTTCTGCCACAAAAGCCCCATTTTCTTTGGCAATGGGCCCGAAAGACGCGGCCGGGTACACCATCCCGGAAGTTCCGATAATCAGGAGCACTTCGCACTTTCGTAACGCGTCGAAACTCTTTTGCAAATCTTCAGGGTCCAGGGACTCTCCAAACCAGACGATGTGGGGACGAAGAAGTCCCGCGCACGTGGAACATTCCGGTAAGATGGCGATGGGCATGTCGCGATTGACTGTTATCCGTTCGCATTGCGTACAACGCACCTTCCAAATATTGCCGTGAATTTCCGACAGGCGTTGAGACCCCGCCAAAGGGTGCAGCCCATCGACGTTTTGGGTAATGAGCCAAAAATCGTTGACTGTGTGTTCCAGCTCCACGAGGGCCGTATGGGCCGGATTCGGTTGCTTGGTGGCAATGAGTCCGCGGCGCCAATTGTACCATTCCCACACGAGTGTAGGATTGCGAGCGAAAGCCTCGGGTGAGGCCAGTTCTTCAGGCCGATGATCTTTCCAAAGCCCATCCGCACCTCGAAACGTCGGCACGCCGCTATCCGCGGAAATTCCGGCTCCGGTCAGGACCGTGACGGCGGTGGCTTGGGCAAGCCTCGCCTTCAGTTCCTGAATTGCGGGGGAAGCGTTCATGTTCAATCACAAACGTCGATCGGGACAGACTATTTTTGTTGGTCTCGGAGAATCGTCAGATTTCGCGGAAGTATTGCTCAAGTAAGGCGTGGTAGGCGCGGATGCGTTTCACGTACCGGACGGGCTCCCAACCGCGAGCGTACCCATATCGCAGGGTTTCGTAGTAGGGTTTTTGGGCCAGGAGGGGCAGCATGGTCTTGAGATCCTTCCAGGAATTGGGATTCTTGCCCATCCGGCGGGCCAGGTGCTGAGCATCCTCGATATGTCCCATGCCCACGTTATAGGCCGCCAGGGCAATCCAGATTCGGTCGGCTTTTCCGATACGGCGAGGAAGACGTTTCTCCAGCTTCTGAAAATACCGGGCTCCACCTTCGATGCTTTTGGTGGGATCTTCCCGGTTTTGAATGCCCAAAAACGAAGCGGTATCGCGGGTCAGCATCATGATGCCCCGAACTCCGGTTGGACTGACGGCATGTCGATCCCAACGTGATTCCTGATATGCTTGAGCCGCCAGTAGTGTCCAGGAAATTCCATAGGCCTTCGCGAATCCTTCAAATTGCCGCCGATATTGTGGCAAGCGGGTTTCGATATGGTGCTGGAAACGGAGTCTCTCCCACCCGGCGAGATCGGGCTTGACCGGGGGCAGCACGTATTCCACGGCTTTCGGTTGAGGCTTGGATGAATGGATTGGTTGGGTGGCGGACATGTTCCACCACGCTCCTGCAATAAGGAGAAGGAGAACCGCACAAGCAGCCAGACTCTTACCAATGATGGATGCGGCCTGTAAGGATTCAGGCTTTCCTGGCCGGTATTTCGATAAAAATGGAATCATGGAATTTTTCATTGCTGAAGAAGGGTTGCCCCCAAGAAAGAGTCGACACTTATCTTTACACGGATGCGATGCCAATCGCAAGCCCGTTTTCTTCATGAATGAGAGTGGTTTGGATGCAGAATGCGGACAACCGGAACGTGTTCAACGTCAGTTCTGGTGTCCTTGTGAAGTTTAGGACAGGCAGTTTTGAGACAAACGAGTTGGTGTTGTTCTTTTGGAACGTGTTAGTCTAGTCGGAGCCTTGTATGACGGCACCGGGAACAAAAAACGAACAGTTTTCAGGAAAAGCCGGTTTTGGATGAGAATGAACGTGTGTCATGGATTCCGAATAATTCAATGAAGAAAGGATGAGGAAGGATGGTGGAACGAACGTTAGCGATTATTAAACCTGATGCCGTCAAAAAGCGGGTTATGGGCGATGTTATTCAGAGATATGCAGCGGCCGGGCTTACCCCGGTTGCCATGAAAATGATGAATTTGTCCAAATCGATTGCCGAAGGATTTTATGCCGTACACCGTGAACGTCCGTTTTTTAATGATCTGACCACGTTCATGTCGTCGGGGCCTTCAGTCGTCCTTGTCCTTAAAGGGGAAAATGCGATCCAGGCAAATCGAGATCTTATGGGAGCGACGGATCCTCAAAAAGCAGAGCCCGGGACGATTCGAGCGGCGCATGGGGCTTCGATCGAGGCCAATGCGGTTCATGGATCGGATTCTTCTGAAACAGCCGGATTCGAAATTGGATATTTTTTCCCGGGCATGGATTTGCAAGCCGGTTACTGAACGGTGCCGTGCCGTCTTAAGAGTCGGGAACAACGGTCGTTGTTCCCGGCGGATATTCCGTAGTCACGCTTCACTACATGTCGATTTCTTTTCCGTATTTGCGATTCATTGTCGTAACGCTGTTCGCCCTCCTTTTGTTGAACGGGTGTTTTCGCGCTGCCGGGCCTGACTTGGGAGTCCGGGCCTTGCGCGACCAAACCGAGAAACACTCCTTGCGGCAGGCGGAACTCGCATTTCTTCGAGCCGACTATTCGACGGCTGTTCTGTTACTGGACGGGTTCTTACGCACTCATCCTCAATCTTCCCGGTCGCTGGAAGCGCGATGGTGGTTGGCTCGGGCGTATCAAAAGACGGGCAATCGGTCTTTGGCCCTTGAACATTTTCGCTTTTTAGCCAATACGCGGGATTGGAACTTGTATCAGACTGATGCCCGATTTCGCATGACGCAACTTGCAGAACGGCTGGGTGAGCCGATGGCGAGTGGGTCTATCAAGGGAATCTTGGCCTCTCTCGGGTCCGTTCACACGCCAAGCGACGTGGATTCCGTGATCTCAGCGAATCGGAAAATCGACGGATCCATGATTCTGCTGGATGTCCCATGTAGTGTTGACGGGAACCTGCAGGACAACGGACAACCGTTCTCTTTTGATACGATGCGTTCCGCCATTCAGCATATGCACGATCGAGGGACAGCGGTCTATCTTGGTGTGACCCTGAGGTGCTTGGGACATTTCGCCCGTGAACGGAAATTGGAAAATTGGAAAGACGGGGCCTATGACCCACAATCGGGAACGGTACGGCACTCAACTTATTATTCACTGCATTTTTGGGGATACCAGGCATTCCTTGCGGATTGGCTCGCGCAACTCCACGACCTTCCGCTGACGGGACTGGTGTTTCGCAACGCGGTTCCCGTGGGATTGTATGAAGGGTTCAGTCCCTTGGCCGTACAGTTGTTTGCCCGGGAATTCGGCGTGGACTTCGACCCGGTTCGCATGTTTAACGACGATCGAGCCGTGTACGCGACTGATTCCAATCCCGGCGTTCATCTTCCAGCCATGTTCTGGAAATGGGCCGGATGGAAAGCCCGGGAACGGCTCTGCATTCTACGGAATCTGGTTCGGACGTTGCGCGTTCGTCTCCCTCATCTTGAGTTCGGCATGACGCTGCAACCTCAAAGTATAACCGATCCCATACGAGGGTTGATTCATTTTGCTGAAGACTGGGTCGACGTGGCGCACGGTCCGTTTGACAGGTTTCTGATAACGATCGAAGAATCGAAACCGGTGGTCGTTCCTGTCACGGAGATGATTCAGCATCTCGGGGAGCCTGAAAAAATCTGGACCATTCTGCCCCAGGCGGTTCATACGCGCACACAATCGGGCATCCTTCCCAAAGGAGTCGGCCGCATCTATGATCACCGTGGAGTTCCTTGACAAACGGCCGCCCCTCATTTAAGAAAAGTTTTGCCAAGGCGGCTGGCGGGAAAAGAAATCATCGGAAATGATTCCTGAAGATTTACGGTATCACAAAGAACATGAGTGGGTGCGACTCGACGGACAGCGGGTCACGCTGGGGATCAGTGACTTTGCGCAAGATGCCTTGGGTGACGTCGTATTCGTGGATTTGCCGAAAGTCGCTACCGAATTGACCGTGAACCAGGAAATGGGCGAGGTGGAATCGACCAAAGCCACGTCCAGTCTGTACTCGCCGGTGAGCGGAACAATCGTGGAAGTGAACGCCGAATTGCAGGACCATCCCGAATACCTGAACCAGGATCCCTATGGGAAGGGCTGGATCGCAGTGATCGAATTGACCAATCCCGCCGACGTTGAAGCCTTGATGACGGCCTCGCAGTACGAGGAATTTCTTTCCTCGCAGAGTTAATGCCTCCTCCTCGACATATTGCCATTCTCGGTGCAGGTCCCGGTGGGTACGTGGCTGCCATTCGTGCGGCCCAGCTCGGGGCCAAAGTGACGGTGATTGAAAACCGGGCGTTGGGCGGAGTCTGTCTGAATTGGGGCTGTATCCCCAGCAAGGCGCTGCTGTCGGTTGTCGAATTGGGTGAAAAACTGAAGAAGGCGCACGATCTTGGGCTGCAACTCTCCCATCCGCCGGCATATGTCCCGGAACAAATGGTGGCGAGAAAGAACCGGGTCGTCGGCGGACTGGTCAACGGTATTGCCACACTGTTGAAACATTGGGGCGTGTCCCACGTCCAGGGAACGGGACGATTGGTGAATGACCGGACAGTGCGGGTCTCTCTTGCCGATGGCACTGAAACATCCATCCAGGCGGATGGCCTTGTCATTGCGACGGGCTCATCATCCTCGGCACTCCCGATGTTTCCCGTAGACGGGTACGACATCATGACGAGCCGGGAAGCTCTGGAGATTCCACGAATACCCGAACGATTGCTTATCATCGGTGGGGGAGTCGAAGGTTGCGAATTTGCGTCCCTGTACGCCGGGTTGGGGTCGCAAGTGACGGTCGTGGAAATGATGCCCCGCTTGTTGCCGTCGGAAGATGAAGAGATCTCGGCTGTTATCGAACGTGAGTTGAAAAAACGTAAAGTGCGAATCATTGTCGAAAACTCGGTGAAGTCCGTTGACAAAACAGAGACGGGAATCACCTCTGAGTTGGCCGATGGAGAACAACTGGGTTGCGATGCGATTTTGGTCTCGGTGGGACGGCGCTGTAATACAAAAGGGATCGGACTGGAAGACGTCGGCGTCCAGCTTGGGGAGAACGGGGAGATTGAAGTCGACGATCATCTGGAAACGAACGTGCAGGGCGTGTACGCCATCGGTGACGTGACGGGGAAGACGATGTTGGCGCACCTCGCATCGGCGCAAGGCAAAGTTGCCGCGGACAACCTCATGGGGAATGCGAAAACCATGAATTATGACGTGGTGCCGGCGGGCATCTTTACGCTGCCGGAAATCGGGCGGGTCGGATTGACCGAACGGCAAATTCGTGAGCGGGGAATCATTCCCAACATAGGACGCTTTCGCTATAGTGCATTGGGCAAGGCCCATGCCGTCGGCGACACGGTCGGGTTGGTGAAGATCCTGGCCGACCCGAAAACGGACCGCGTGCTGGGGGCGCATCTGGTGGGAACGCATGCGGCGGATTTGGTCCATCAAGCGGCGTTGGCCATGCAGTTGAACGCCAAGGCTCAGGACGTTGCCGGCATGATCCATGCGCACCCCACGCATACCGAAGCTTTGATGGAGGCCTTCGAGGACGTCGAAGGCAAGGCTGTTCACGTGGTCAGGAAACGATCCTGATGAGAAAATGGTCGATCAGAAAATATCCGACGGCCTGCTCATTTGGAGTCAAACTTCTGTTCCTTGTCGGGACCGTGGGGGTTCTGTCTCTTGCGGGCTTGTTGCAGAACCCGTTCCAGTCCATTCAGGCTGAAGCCTTGCCCATGCGGCAAGCCGGCGTTGAAACGTCGTTGGAACGACTCCCGGCGCGGCAATCCGTGACGGTGGCAGACGTTGGGCACGTCGATATTAATCGCGGTTCGGTAGAAGAACTACGACATTTGCCGGGGATCGGGCCGGTCCTGGCTGAGCGCGTTGTTCGATATCGCCGGGAGAATGGAAAATTTGCGACCATTCGTGATATGCAACAGATCAAAGGCATCGGCGTGAAACGGTTCGCGCAACTTGAACCGTATATTTACGTTAATCCGAAACCCCCTTCGTCCGGCGAATAACGCTTGGATACCGGAGTCTGATGTCAGATCGAGAATTGAAACGACAGCTTGACCTGATCACGCGCGGCACCGTTGACGTGATACAGCACCGTGAGCTCGAGGATCGGGTCAGGGCCTCGCTCAAGGAGGGGAGACCCTTGCGGGTGAAGGCCGGGTTTGATCCCACCGCGCCCGACCTTCATCTTGGCCATATCGTGTTGATCCAGAAGCTGCGTCATTTTCAGGAGCTTGGTCATGAGGTCATCTTTTTGATCGGAGATTTTACCGGCATGATCGGTGACCCGACCGGTGTTTCTGAAACGAGAAAGGTTCTGAGCAAAGATCAGGTGTTGGCTAACGCCAAGACCTATGAGCGACAGATTTTCAAAACGTTGGACCCTGAGAAAACACGCGTCGAGTTTAACAGCCGCTGGATGCAGGATATGCTTGCCAATGAAGTCATCGAATTGTGTTCGCAGTATAACCTGGCACGCATGTTGGAACGAGACGATTTTTCCAAACGATATCGGGATCAGAAGCCCATCGGCATCCATGAATTTTTATATCCGTTGATACAGGGCTATGATTCAGTGGTACTCAAGGCCGACGTTGAGCTGGGCGGCACCGACCAAACGTTTAATTTGCTCGTGGGGCGGGATCTCCAGCGCAATTGGGGCCAAGTCCCTCAAGTGGTCATCACGATGCCGTTACTGGAAGGGACGGACGGCGTGCGAAAGATGAGTAAAAGTTTTGGGAACTTCATTGTCTTGGAAGACGAGCCCTCGGATATGTTCGGCAAGATCATGTCGATCAGCGATGATCTGATGTTCCGGTACTATGAGTTGCTCACTTCCGATGACCTCGATGCGGTCAAGCAACGCCATCCCAAGGAGGCGAAACTGGACTTGGCGGAAACCATGGTGACGCGGTATCACGAGGCGGACGCCGGGCGACAAGCCAAGGAGGACTTCGAGCAGAAGTTTCGGAAGCGGGAATTTCCCGAACAGCCCGATGTCACGGTCACGTTGACGGCAGCGGATTTTTCAGATCCGGAAAATCCCTCGATCGGGTTGGTGGATCTTCTCATGCGAACGGGGTTGTTGCCCAGCAAAGGAGAAGCGCGTCGCCTGATCGCGCAGGGTGCGGTGGTCATGAACCAGGAACGCTGTCAAGACAGCAATGCGGTTCTGCCGTTGCAGTCGAACGAATCGTACCAAATAAAAATCGGCAAACGGAAATATGCGCTGGTGCAGGTACGGATATAGCGCGACCTACAAATAAATGCCTCTACCTCCCCTCGCCCCTCCTTACAAAGGAGGGGAACGATCAACGGCGTGTCGGCGTTTTTCCCTCCCCTTTGTAAGGGGAGGTCAGGTAGGGTAGAGCCCTATGAGCAGGTAACGGGGTAACCCGACAATCCGTTGATTCACCTCCTTGACTTGCCTTCCGCGCCCTGCCTAGAATGAATTTCCTTCCAGAACAGTGAGCGGGTGTAGCGCAGTGGTAGCGCATCGGCTTCCCAAGCCGTTGGTCGGGAGTTCGAATCTCCTCACCCGCTCCAACTCTTTCCCACCAACTTTAATCAAATTTCCATTCAGCGTAAAATTTCTGTAAATCGTTCTCCGGAAGAAGTACATGGGGATTCCATGAGGAAGAATTGGGACGTGGTGATTCTTGGGGGTGGCTTTGCTGGACTGACCTGTGCCAAGCGTTTAGAAAAATTGTGGGGCAAAGCGTCTGCCCAAAGGATTCTTTTGGTCAGTGCCGAAAATTATTTCGTCTTCCAACCATTTTTGCCCGAAGTCATTGGCGCTAGCATCGAACCTCGACATGTGACCAACCCCATTCGAATCGTCCTTCGCCATTGTGCCCTGATGCGGGCGGAGGTTTCGAAAATACATCTCGATAACCGGCGAGTTGAATTTGATGTCACGGATGGGCCTGAAATAGAACCTATTGATGCCAATCATTTAGTTCTGGCTCTCGGAACCAGTACAAACCTTCGAGCGGTGCCGGGAATGATGGAGCATGCGCTTTTTTTGAAAACGTTGGCAGATGCCCTGTCTCTTCGCGAGCACATTGTCCGGCGACTTGAAGAAGCGAGTCTGGAACCAAATCCGCAGCACCGGAAAAGGCTTCTCCATTTTGTCATTGTCGGAGGTGGCTATAGTGGGGTTGAAACGGCTGGTGAAATCCTGGATTTGCTGCTCACTGCGAGACGTTTTTATCGAAACTTGGATGTCTCGGACTTGCAAGTTACTTTAGTTCATTCCGGCCCTCATTTACTCCCGGAACTCGGTGAAGATCTTGGCTGTTTTACCCAAAGAACCCTGGAAAAGCGAGGCATGGTCGTCTTGATCAATCAACGTGTGACGTCCGTGAGTAGCGACTATATCCGACTGAAAGATGGAACGCGTCTCGAAGCTCAAAATGTCGTCTGTACCATTGGGAATGCTCCTAATCCTGTGCTCTCGGATCTGGAGGCTGAATATGAGAAAGGTAAACTTCTGACGGATGAATGGTTAAGGGTCAACGGATATGAGAATGTCTGGGCGATCGGCGATGGAGCGGCTAATCCGGATGGATATGGTCATCGCTGTCCCCCGACCGCCCAATTTGCAACGCCGTTGGGCAAACAGGCAGCGGATAATATTGCCGCAACGTTCACCCATGCCTCTCTTCGCCCGTTTCGATTCAAGATGCTCGGGCAGATGGCCACGATCGGCCACCATAAGGGAGTCTGTTCGATTCTCGGGTTTCGTTTTAGCGGCCTGTTCGCATGGTGGCTTGCCCGGACCATTCATCTGTTAAAGTTGCCCGGACTGGACCGTAAGCTTCGGGTGGTTATTGATTGGACGTTTGAACTCTTTTTCCCACCGGATCTCAATTATTGGGATTTGCGGAAAACACAAAAATTGGCCCGAATTCACATCGAACTAGGTGATGTTGTCTTTCATCAGGGTGAGCGAAGCAATGGGTTTTACATCGTCGAGGACGGGGTTCTGGAAGCGACAAGACACGATGCCGATGGCCACGTTCTATGGAAAGATGAATTGGTTCAGGGAGACCATTTTGGTGAAGGCGCTCTTCTCTACGGTCTGGCGCGACGAGTCACGGTGACGGCAAAGACGCAGGCGACGCTGCTCGTGTTCGCGTCAAAAGAGTTCAAATTTTTCGTTGATCTGTTCAAGTCACTTCGGCAATTGCTCAGCTCCACGGCAACCAGAGGTCCGCTGGAAGAGTTTTTAAGGCCATCCACCTGGTCGGAAGAACTTCTTCATGCTCCGGTGACCGATCTCATGGACGCGTCACCGGTATCGATTTCCGAGTCGGCGACAATAGCCGAAGCGATCCAGAAGTTGACTGAAAGCCATCAGAACGTACTCGTGGTGGTGGATGATGACGGAAAGTTGACGGGCCTGTTGACAGAAACCGACTTATTCCGTTCCGCAGCCAAACAACAGAAGTTTTCTGGAATCCTGAAAGACAACGTCTCCCAGGAAGTCATATCACTACAGTCCAGTCAGTTAATCCATGAGGCCTTGCAAGTGTTCTACCTGAAAGGCGTGAAAAAGGCGCCGGTACTGGATAAGCATGGTCGGCCGGTCGGAACGTTGAGTTACCTCGATCTTGCACGCGCACGAATACAGAGGGGCCCCCCAACACGAACCTGAAGGATTTCTAAAACGTTTAATTGGTGATCCCTCTTCATTTATACCGTTACAATTTGTTACACATTCTTACGATCGCGCAACCAATGCTCGCGTTTCCCCTGGTATGCTGACTTCAAGCTCATTTCGCAACCTTTTCTCAAAAGGAGGATATCATGAGAAAGTCACAAGTGTTTATGGGGGTAGCGGTGATCACGCTGGCGGCAACCATTTTGGGCTTTGCCGGATGTAACCGGCATCGGTCGCCGGAGGAACGAATTGCCCACAAGCTGGACCACATCGGTTATGCCCTTGATTTGACGGAACAACAACAGGGGAAACTCAATGAAGTGAAGAATGAAATTCTTCAAGTCCGAAGCGCCATGGGTGATGAACACCAAGCCCTGTTGAATGAAGTCATCACTCAGGTTGGGAGTGACCGGATTAGCCAGGCAACCGTGTTGAGTCTCCTCGACCAGCATTATGCATTGATGAAGCAAGCGGCGCCCCAAGTGATCGCCAAGGTGAGCGAATTGCATGCCACCTTGACTCCGGAGCAGAAGGCTAAGGCCGTGGAGCGCCTCACGTGGTTCAAAGAAAAAAGGATGCACTAACTGCCCGTGGCAGGGCCTGCTGCGCAGGCCGTGGAGACGCCTCGATTCCACGGCCTGTTCGCTGCCCGTCCCCCAAGTTTTTCATCCGGACTATCATGGCTGCCACCGTCTTAATCATTGATGATGACCGCAAGCTGAACGAAATGCTCAGTTCATATTTAAGCCAGTTTGGAATGACGGTGCTCACAGCAGACCATCCTGATTCAGGTCTGACGCTATTTCGTTCTCACTCACCCTCCTTGGTGATTTTGGATCTCATGTTGCCGGGCCGGGACGGGTTTGCAGTCTGTCGAGACATTCGCGCGGAAAGTCAGGTTCCCATCATCATGTTGACGGCGCGTGGCGATCTGCCGGATCGGGTGGCCGGCCTCGAGCTTGGTGCGGATGACTACTTGGCCAAACCATTTGAACCTCGCGAGTTGGTGGCTCGCATTCAAACGGTATTGCGTCGCTTTGGTCAGACGACAGTTCGTCTGCCAGCGAAAGAGCTGGTGCAAGCCGAAGACCTGTTCGTGGATTTACGCAAGCGCACTGCGATGCTGCATGGAGAATCAATCGAATTCACGACCATGGAGTTTGAAATCCTTGCGCTCTTTTTATTGAATCCCGGTACCGTGTTAAGCCGCGACGAGATTATGGATCGTATCAAAGGAATGGATTGGGAGGCGTACAATCGATCCATCGACGTCACCGTCAGTCGTCTAAGGACAAAGTTACGGGATGATCCCAAAAAACCGCGCTATCTCAAGACCGTCTGGGGAACGGGGTATCTGTTTCTTCCCAAAGTACAGCCGGTTCTTGAGAAACCCGGGGAGGCGTAACAATGTTCATGCAATCGCACACCATTGATGCGGATTTTCACTGGGTTGCTGTTCCTCTGTAATGAAAATAAGGCAACTCGCCTGCCATGACTAAGAGTTGGCAACGGTTCCACGGCTTTTTTAGACGCTCGATTTTTTTAAAGCTGTTTGTGGTGTATTTGCTCACGGCAGTGGTGTTACTGGGCGGACTGCGTGCGTTCAAATTTTGGACATTGGATGAAGGGAATTTTTTTCAGACCCCGTGGGGACGCATTCTAGCTCATCAGGCCGACTATTTGCTTGGCGAGATAGGATCGCCGCCCGACCCTGAAAAAGCCAGGCGTATCGCGGAAGAATGGGGCGTTCAAATTCGAGTTGAAGGGTCTGGCGCGAGTTGGAGCACCGATAGCCGTCTTCCTTCTATTCCTTCCCTGCGTATTCACGATAGCCACGCTCAATCCCACTTCCAGGCGAGTCGTTTCCGATTTCATCCGGTCATCATTGCGAACGATGATGCTCAACGCGTGGCCTTGTTTTTTCTTCACCGGCCCTCGAGGAACGTGGATGCCTGGATGCTGATGTTGCTCATCGGCATGATCGCAGCGGTGCTCACCGGTAGTTATTGGGGGGTGCGTTGGGTTCTGCGACCAGTGGGCTGGTTAAATACCGGAGCCAAAGAAATTGCCAAAGGCAACATAGATCATCAAGTTTCAGTTCGTTCGCCAGATGAACTGGGTCGGTTGGCGGAATCGTTCAATGATATGGCCCAACAAGTTCGAGAAATGATTCATGCCCGTGACCGGCTGTTGGTTGATGTCAGCCATGAACTCCGTTCTCCTCTCACACGAATGAAAGTCGCCGTGGAGTTTGTTCAAGCTCCTTCGACAAAAGAGAAACTTCAACAGGAAATTCGAGAACTTGAAATTATGGTCGCCGAACTTCTCGAGTCAGAGCGACTCGCGAGTCAAGGCGGTCAACTTCATCTGGTGGCCACGGACCTGGTCTCGATCGTCAAAGAGGTCGTCGGCACCTATGCCTCACAAGAAGGCGCCGAGGCACGTCTCGTCGTATCCCCAAGGAGTCTGGTGTTGCCTTTGGATCGTCAGCGCGTGCAAATCGTTTTTCGAAACCTCTTGGAGAATGCCATGAAGTATTCCCATCCTGAAAAGGGACCGATTGAGATTCGGATCACCGCCGAAACCGATTTTGCCTGTGTTGCGATTCGAGATCACGGGCCTGGCATTCCTCTCGATGAGCAAAGTCGTATTTTTGAACCATTCTATCGGGTGGACCTGTCCCGCACGCGTGAAACAGGAGGCTATGGGTTGGGACTCAACTTGGTAAAAAAAATTATGGAGGCCCACGGCGGTGAAGCGGTCTTATCCTGCTCTTCCGATAGAGGGAGTACGTTCATCCTGAAATTTCCCATTCGCTAATCACGTAACCAGGGACCATCCACGGTTTGCCGATGGTTCCGGACAGGAGGCACCATGAATGCGCGGCACTTGGGACATTTGGTGTTTTATGTGAAAGATCTGACACGGTCGCTTGAATTTTATCGGGATCTCTTGGGGTTCAAGGAAATCGGGCGGACGTTTGGGGGGAAAGCCGCGGGGCTGACCTCCGGTCGGACTCATCATGAATTACTCTTGATCGAAGTGGGAGACGCACCTGGTCCTCCGCAAGGGCTGCGGCGTGGGCTTTACCATATTGGCATCAATATTGGGGAAAGTTCGGTTGAACTGCGATCCGCCAAGGACGAGTTAGAGCGCAACGGCATCCCGATCTCCGGCATGAGTGACCATACCGTGACTCAAAGTCTCTATCTCCATGATCCGGATGGGAACGAAGTGGAGTTGTATATCGATGCCCCGGGAGTCAATTGGGAAGAAAATCCCATGCTTGCCCTGTCTCCCATCAAACCACTGGCTTTATAAAGTCAGCTGCGAGCGGCATTGGGTTGGCGACAAAATGAGAAGGGGCCTCTGTCTAGAGGTTCACAATGACAGGTTTTATGTATGAAATGTTCCATTATTGATAGATTGGTCTAAATGTGTCTATAGTCTCAGATCGGTGACGTGGAAATCAGCCTGCAAACAGTTGAGTGTGTGTCGTCAAATATAGAAGCGCCGATGAGAAGCGTTATGTGCATACCTGTTCGTGAACCTCCTGAAGTTTCGGAAGTGAATGTCATCAATAAACCGGGAAACGATCGAGGGCCTTTTTCATGAACAAGCCATTTCACAGTAAAAACAGTTCGGCTGCCAAACTGGCAGTAACGAATCTTTTTCTTCTGCTGCTTGGGTTGACTGCCTGCCAACAGGAGGGAGGGCCGGCGCCTGCACCGCCGCCCCCTGAAGTGAAGATCATGACCATTGTCGCCAAGACCATACCTGATGAAGTGGAATTCATCGGCCAGACGGCATCCTTCCGTCCGGTCGAGATTCGATCACAGGTCACAGGAATTATTAAGAAAGTCTTGTTTACCGAAGGTCGTGACGTCAGGAAAGGCGAGAGGCTGTATCTGATCGATCCTGTTCCTTTTAAGGCGTCGGTCGCAAGTGCCAAGGGTCGGGTTGGTCAGGCTCTCGCTCGATTGGCACAGGCTCGTGCGGAGTTGGCGCGCGTCATGCCGTTGCTTGCCGAACAGGCCGTGAGTCAAAAAGACGTCGATGACGCCATTGCGGAGAAACTCGGGACGGAAGCCGCGCTGGTTACGGCGAAGGGCGACTGGGAAAAAGCAAAATTCGATCTGCGAAACACCTTTATTGTCGCGCCGGTGGCGGGACGACCAGAACGAAGCCAATTGTATGAGGGGCGGCTGGTATCGGCTCAAAGCGACCTTCTCACGAGCATCCATCAAATGGACCCGATCTACGTGAACGTGAACGTGCCGGAAAGTTACATCCTTCGGCGGCAACGGGAATTAGCCGCACACCGCGTGGAACGGCCCGATCTTTTTCAACTGAGAGGAATGATGATCATGGCCGACGGAACCACCTATCCACATGAAGGCACGCTGGATTTTGCCGGGATACGATTTCGATCCGAGACGGGTTCGCTTTCGGCACGCTTCAAATTTCCCAATGCGCGCCAGCGCATGTTTCCCGGAGACCGGGACAATCATCCTCTTTATTCCCTGTTTCCCGGGCAGTTCGTCAAAATTCGAGTCCGGGGGTATATGCGAAGAGACGCGATATTGGTTCCCCAGCGGGCCGTTCAGCAAGGCCCCAAGGGTCTTTTTGTGTACGTCGTGGATGAGGAAAACAAAGTGGAACTCCGCCCGGTCACGGCCAGCGCCTGGCATGAACGGGACTGGCTCATTGAAGATGGGGTTCACCCGGGAGATCAAATTGTCGTCGAGGGGTTTCATCGTATTCGACCGGGAACGCGCGTCAAATCCGTTCCCTATCAATCGGCGTCTCCGTCTTCAGATGCTCAAGGTTCCGAAGTCGTCTCTCGGGAGAAGTCGTGAGTCCCCATTTTTTATTG
This sequence comes from Nitrospirales bacterium, assembly GCA_020027535.1. Classification (GTDB taxonomy): domain Bacteria; phylum Nitrospirota; class Nitrospiria; order Nitrospirales; family UBA8639; genus Bin75. The sequence continues at coordinate 3,081 of JAHRAK010000109.1, read as the reverse complement.
ATCGTCCGATCTTTGCGTCGGTGTTGTCCATCATCATCGTCGTGGTCGGTCTTGGGTCGTTACGGATTTTGCCCGTCGCGCAGTTTCCGCAGATCACGCCGCCAATGGTGCAAATCGACGCGGACTATCCCGGGGCCAGTGCCGAGGTCGTGGCCGAATCCGTGGCACGGCCGATAGAGGTTCAACTTCCGGGAATCGACAATCTGCTGTATTACGATTCCACGAGTACCAATGACGGTCATATGACCATGCGACTCACGTTTGAAATCGGGACGGACGTGGATATCGCCCAGGTCCAAACGCAGAACCGGCAACGGCTTGCCGAACCACAATTGCCGGATGAAGTCATTCGGCAAGGCGTCACGGTCAAAAAGACTTCACCGAGTCTGTTGGCGGTTGTGGCATTAAGTTCCACCGATCCCAAACATGATACGGTGTTTCTTTCCAATTACGCCCTGCTGCGAATGCTCGATAGTATCAAACGATTACCCGGAGTGGGAGATGCCCTCGTTTATGGCGGTCAGAACTACTCCATGCGTATCATTCTCGATCCCGTCCGTATGGCCCAACTTGATCTGACGCCTACCGATATTGCAAACGTGGTTCGTGAGCAAAATCGCGATTTTCCGGCCGGCCGCATTGGTCGTGAACCCACGCCCCAAGGGACTGAACTCACCATTCCGATTATTACGCAAGGCCGTATGAGCGCCGTCGAGGACTTCGAGAATATGATCGTTCGAGCGTATCCCGACGGATCCATGGTCTATTTGCGGGACGTCGCACGCGTTGAACTGGGAGCTCAATCGTACAATCTTCAGGCACGATGGAACGGCAGGCCCAATACGTTTCTCCTCACGTTTCTTGCTCCGGGGGCGAACGCGCTGGACACGGTGAACCGGTGCAAAAGGAGATGGAACGACTCGCCCGGCAGTTCCCGGCGGGCGTGTCCTACGATATTCCTTATAATACGACGAAATTCATCGAGATCTCCATCAAGGAAGTGGTGAAAACCCTCATGGAAGCGATGGCGCTGGTGATTTTGGTCGTGTTTCTGTTCTTGCAAAGTTGGCGCGCGACTCTTATCCCGGCCATCGCCGTTCCGGTCTCCTTGATCGGCACGTTTGCCGGACTGGCGGCTTTGGATTTTTCAATCAACACGTTGACCCTGTTCGGCATGGTCCTGGCAATCGGCATCGTGGTCGATGACGCCATTATCGTCGTGGAAAACGTTGAACGGCACATGACACAAGGCGGCCTTTCAAGAAGAGACGCCGTCAAGCAGGCCATGACCGAGGTGACGGGGCCGGTGATCGCGAGCGTGCTCGTCCTGTCCGCGGTGTTTGTGCCCGTTGGATTTCTTGGAGGAATCACGGGTGAATTGTACAAACAATTTGCGGTCACCATCGCGTTGTCCGTGATCATCTCCGGACTCGTGGCGCTGACGTTGAGTCCTGCCCTCTGCGCCACGGTGTTAAAGTCCGGGCATCAGGCGAAGAAAGGGGTTTGGAGATTTTTCAACCGATCGTTCGATTGGACGCAAAATTTCTACGTCGGAACGGTGGGACGCATCCTTCCGCGAGCAGGCGTTTTTCTCGGCATGTTTGCCGTTCTCATATTCTGCACGTGGGGGTTATTTGAGCGCGTCCCTGAAAGTTTCCTTCCGGATGAAGATCAAGGCTACTTCATTACCATCGTTCAACTGCCTGACGGGGCGTCGAAAGAGCGAACGCTCAAAGCGGTTGAAAAAGTCGAGCGGTACTTTCAAACGATTCCCGAAGTGCATTCAACCGATACGCTGGTCGGCCAAAACTTTGTGTTCAATACCCGGGGCACGAATCAAGCCACGATGTTCATTCCGCTGCACGATTGGGACAAACGCCGGGAAGCCCGCCAACGGGCCCAGTCCTTGATCGGGGCGGCCTTTCAAAAGTTTGCCGAAATCCCCGAAGCCCTGATTTTGGCGTTCAATCCTCCGGCGATCATGGGATTGGGCGCCACCGGTGGTTTTTCACTCCAGCTCTAGGATCCCAGTGGGGGCGATTTCGCCAAGTTTGCCGGGGTCGCGCAGGAATTTGTGGCAAAAGCCATGCAGCATCCCGCCATTGCCTTTGCGGGTACCAGCTTTCGAGTCAGTGCTCCTCGACTCTACGCCCACGTGGATCGTGCCCATGCCAAGGCTCTCGGGGTCCCGATTTCCGACGTGTTCGATACCATGCAGGCCTACTTTGGAAACTTGTACATCAATGATTTCGTCAAATTCGGTCGCGTGTATCGAGTCCAGACGGAAGCACCCCCTCAATACCGTTCGACGCCGGAAGATATCAGTAAGATCTACGTTCGCGCGCAGAATGGGAATGAGTCGGCAAGTAGCATGATCCCACTGAGTACGGTAGTCACCACCAAATTTACCAGCGGCCCTGATCCGGTCACCCATTTCAACGGCTTTAACACGGCACTGGTGTTGGGTGGTGCGGCGCCGGGTTTCAGCTCGGGGGAAGCGCTCGATGCACTGGAACAAGTGGCGGATGAAATTTTGATTCCACGGGGTTATACGATTGACTGGAGTGGCATGTCTTTTCAAGAACGTTATGCGGGAGGACAAACCATCATGGTGTTCGGCGTTGCACTCCTCATGGTTTTCCTGGTGTTGGCTGCCTTATACGAAAGCTGGTCGATTCCTTTCGCGGTGTTATTTGCGGTCCCATTTGGAGTGCTCGGCGCACTGAGCGCCGTTTGGGTTCGAGGCCTGGACAATGACATCTATTTTCAAATCGGTTTAGTGACGTTGATAGGCCTGGCCGCCAAGAATGCCATTTTGATCGTCGAATTTGCCAATAAACTCTACGAAGACGGACGCTCTCTGTCGGATGCGGCACTCGAAGCGGCACGCCTGCGTTTTCGGCCTATCGTGATGACGTCAATGGCGTTTATCCTGGGGGTGGTTCCGCTTGTCATAGCTTCCGGAGCCGGCGCAGCGAGCCGCCATTCAATAGGGACCGGCGTGTTCGGCGGGATGCTGGCCGCGACGTTTCTGGCCATATTTTTCGTGCCGCTTTTCTTTGTGGTGATTCGAAAACTCCT
>JAHRAK010000090.1 GCA_020027535.1 Nitrospirales bacterium | reverse complement strand
CCGTCCTTACAAAGGAGGGGAACAGAAGACCCTGGATCCCCGATTACAGATGTCGGGGATTGTAAATGTTCAGTCATTCGTTGACAGAATGAGGATCTGCCCACAAGCAGGGAGGGCGGACACGCAGGTCCGCCCCTACTGAACCCCCCTGGCCCCCCTTGTCAGGGGGGAGAGGGGATCTGCCGTCCCCCTGATAAGGGGGATTGAGCCTGTCCTGAGCGCAGTCGAAGGGAATGAGTGAACACATACAAGGATGACAGAAAGAGGCAAAGACCTTGGATCCCCGATTACGAGGTGCTTTTCAGTTTTGAAACGAATTGCTGGCGGAATTTTGCGAGTTTGGGGACGATGAGGTAGGCGCAGTAGGGTTGGGCGGGATTGCGAATGAAGTATTCCTGGTGATAGGCCTCCGCCGCGTAAAACGGTTGTGCGGGTGAGACTTCCGTCACGATCGGAGAAGGGAACACGTTGTCTGCAGTCAGGGTGGCCATGACGGCCTTTGCCGTGGCGGCTTGTTCAGGGGAATGATAAAAAATCACGGATCGATACTGCGTGCCGGTGTCGTTGCCCTGGCGGTTGAGCGTCGTGGGATCATGAACGGCAAAAAAGATTTCCAGGACTTCACGGTAAGAAATAACGGTGGAATCAAACGTCACCTGGACGACTTCGGCATGGCCGCTCATGCCGGTACAGACCGCTTCATATGAGGGGTCGGGGTGCTTTCCCCCCATGTAGCCGGATTCCACCGATGCCACGCCCTGCACGTGCTGGAACACGGCTTCAATGCACCAGAAACAGCCACCTCCGAGGGTGGCAACGTCTTTTCCGTTATTGGTCATATCGGTCATGAGTCTTTCCTCCGAGTGAAGTGCCGGAACGTAAGAAATCATTATACCGTCTTCCGACCATTCGATGCGACTGTCACGGATATGTGTTTGAATAGTGCAGAGAAGTTCTCTGCCGGCCGGTTCCTTCTTTTTTCTTGCGTCGGCTCGCGCGTTTATTTACGGTATTATCCCAGAGAATTTTTGCGGCCTGGGACCGGGACTCCTGAGGGAGAAACGTTGTGAGTGCACTCGTGCTTCGATTGTATAGAGCGCTCGTTATTGATCGGCCGGTCGTGGCATTGGGGCTGGTCTTTGTCCTGGTGGCGTTTTTCGCGTTTTACATTCCGGATTTCAAACTCGACGCGTCCTCTGAATCGATTATCCTGGAACACGACGACGCGTTGAAATATTATCGAGCCAGCCGGACCATCTACGGCTCGGATGATTTTCTCATCGTCGTCTATACGCCGCACGACGATTTGTTCGCTCCTTCTTCGCTTGCACACCTGAAAAAACTCCGCGATGAATTGGCCGGGATCGATTCGGTCGAAACGATCCACTCCATCCTGGACGTCCCGCTCGTGAATAGTCCTCAAGTGTCCCTTGCGGAATTGAGAGATGGGGATGGGATACGGACGCTGGAGACTCCGGGTATCGACAGAGAACTCGCCAGAAAAGAATTCCTGGAAAGCCCCGTCTATCAGAATAATCTCATCAGTCAGGACGGTCGCACGACGGCGCTGCAAGTCCTCTTTAAGGTAGACGCGACCTATAACGCGATGTTGAACAAGCGAAACCGGTTGAGAGAGAAGGAAGTCGAGTCGGGACTCACACCGGAAGCAGCAGCAGCCTTACAGTCGGTCGAGCAGACCTTTCACCAATATCATGCCATCGTGATCGCGGCCGAAAACAAGGATACCGAAGTCGTCCGCGGCATTCTCGATAAGTATCGTGACGATGCCCAATTGTATCTGGGCGGGGCGCGTATGATCGTCGCCGACATGATCAGTTTCATCGAACACGACATTACCACGTTCGGTGCCGGCATCCTCGTGTTCTTGCTCGCGGCGCTGGTCTACTTTTTTCGTGCATTGCGCTGGGTGCTGTTGCCCATGTTCTGCTGTCTGATTTCCGTCGTCGTGATGACGGGCTACCTGGGCTTCATGGATTGGAGAGTGACGGTGATTTCCTCCAATTTCGTGTCGCTGCTGCTCATCATCACCATGTCCTTAACCATCCACCTCATCGTGCGCTACCGGATTTTGAATGAGGTGCGCTACCGCATTCTGAAAGAAGAAGCCCCGAAGGTGAACCAGAAAACGTTGGTCTTTCACACGATGAAGGACATGACGAAACCCTGCTTTTATACGGCCATTACGACGATTGTGGCGTTCTGTTCCCTGATCGTCAGTGACATCCGGCCCGTTATTGATTTCGGCTGGATGATGACGATCGGCATCGCCCTGGCGTTCGCGCTGAATTTCCTTTATTTCCCGGCGGTGCTGGTGCTGCTCAAGCCGGAGAAGGTCAACCTGCGAACGGACGCCACCAAGGCGTTTACCATGGGAGTGGCCGGCTTCACGCTCAAGTACGCCAAGCCGATCGTGGCGGTCTCCGTGCTGGTGGCCGCGCTGGGCGTCATGGGTATCGGGCGGTTGGAGGTGGAAAACCGGTTTATCGATCATTTCAAGAGCACGACGGAAATTTACCGGGGCATGGAATTGATTGATACGAAGTTGGGGGGGACCATTCCGTTGGACTTCGTGATTGACGCCGGTGAAGCGGATGCCGCCTCCCCTGATGAGACCGGCGACCCGTTCGACGATCCGTTCGGCGGGGAAGAGGAGGCGGGCAACGAGAGTTCCTATTGGTTCAATGGATACCGGTTGGCGCAGATCGAAACGATTCACGATTACCTCGAATCGTTACCGGAAGTGGGCAAGGTCCTGTCCCTGGCCACGGGCATGAAAGTGATCAAGCAGTTGAATGACGGCCTGATGCCGGACGATTATGAATTGGCGTTGCTGAGAAAGTACGTGCCCGAGGACGTGAAGGAAGCGCTGCTCGATCCGTATCTGTCTCCCGATGGCGACCAAACGCGTCTGACCATGCGCCTGATCGAATCCGCACCGGAGCTCAAGCGAAAAGAACTGATTGAACGCATCCAAAGGTACCTGGTCGACGAAATGGGGTTTGCCGAGACGACCGTGCATCCCACGGGTACGGCGCTGCTGTACACTAATTTGCTGCACAGTCTCTACAGGTCTCAGATTTTGACGATGGGCATGGTCTTCGTGAGTATTCTCCTGATGTTCATCGTGCTCTTTCGCAGGATCTCGTTGTCGATTGTGGCGATTCTGCCGAACCTGTTGGCGGCCTGTGCGGTGCTTGGACTCATGGGGTGGTGGGGGATTCCCCTGGACATCATGACGATTACGATTGCGGCGATCACGGTGGGCATCGCCGTCGATCACGCCATTCACTACATTCACCGGTTTCAAGTGGAATTCGTGAGACATCAAACGTATCGGGAAACCGTCGTGGCGTGTCACGGGAGTATCGGCCGCGCCATCTATTACACGGCGCTCACGATTACCGTGGGGTTCAGCATTCTGGCCTTCTCCAACTTCATCCCGACCATCTACTTCGGCCTGCTCACCGGCTTTGCCATGATGGTGGCCCTCATGAGCAACCTCACTCTCCTGGCCGCGTTACTCATGATCGTGAAGCCGCTGGGCCGGGAAACCACGTAAGAACCGCTGTCGGAGTACGCTACGCTTTACGACCTTCCCTGACTCCAATCTGTCATCCTCGACATTTTTAATCGAGGATCCAGGATTTTTTCTTTGTCCGTGAAGAATAAAGACACTGGATTCCCATAGATTGCCTGGATCCCCGATCAAGTCGGGGACAAGCGTCGGGAATGACAGAAAAGGCCAAGCAGCCCTACGTCGAGAGATGCGTGATGACGATGTGCTCTTTGGATTTGGGCACCGCGTGGAGTTCGCTGCGGCCGAATCCGGCGTTTTGAAACATGGAGTCCCATTCCTTGAACGTGTACGCGTCGCCCCCCGGGGTGGTGACGAGCATGATGAGGGCGAAGTCCGCGGACGCGGGACTGATCCGGTCGTCATTCGGGACAAACTCCAACGTGACGACCCGGCCACCCGGCGCCATCGAGGCCCGGAGCTTTCGGAGAAAGTCCTCACACTCCGGGATCGCGAAGTGGTGCAGAAAGTTGGTCAACAGGACCAGGTCATACCCTCACCCAAGTCGACGTCGAAGGCGCTGCCGGCAATCGTTTTATAGCGGTCTCCTAACGACGCGGCGTCTGCGTTTTCTTGGGCCACGGTCAGGACGTTGGGCCAATCGACGGCGGTGACTTCCGCGTCCGGAAACCGTTTTGCGATCTCGATACCGAATATGCCGTGCCCGGCGGCCACGTCCAGCACCTTGCGGATCGTTCCGCCCGTGGACACCAGATGCTCGGCGATCCAGTTGGCCGGTCCGATCATCATGGGAACCATCGCGCGGGCGAAGGTGACCCACTCGTGGAATTCCTCGGCGATGGTCCCCTGCTCAGGCATCGCCGTCCCGCCTTTGCGCACGGCCTCGGTCAGGTTGCAGAAACCGTCAAAGAGCGTCGGGCTGAGGAGGAAATCCAGGGTCGCGCCGAGGTAGGCCGGAGAAATTTTGACCAGAAACACCTCCGAATCCTGCGTCAGGGCGTACGTGTTGTCCGATTTCGTGAGAAACCCGAGCATCACCAGATAGTCGACCAGCATGCGTATGCCCCGCTCCGAGGCCTTGCACCGGTCCGCCAAAGCCGATGTGGTGTTGTGCCCTTCCTTGATGGCCGTGAAGACCCCCAGGTCGACGGCGGCTCTGATGGAGCAGGTGCGTTGAATGGCAAATGCCGTTTCAAGAAACAAGATCGGTGACGGAGATGTGGCTTGTGTCATGGTTCTGCCTCTTTCCAGTGAATGTGTATGTTACGAAAGATTGCTGCGTCCATTGTACCATGTTCTGAAATCCGGTTCGCCAAGGGCGGCCCCACTACAAAGGCAAAAGATAAAGGCAAAGACACTGGATCCCCGATTAAGAATGTCGGGGATGACAGAAAGAGAAAACGGGAGTGGCTGTGCGCGGTCCCGCATTCTGGAAATCCCGCCGGGGTTAATTTATAATCCGCCTCTTCCTGGGTGGTCCGGAGAGGAGCGATCCGGCATTTGTCCATGCTTCACTTCAGGAGGGCTTGATGACATTCTCAATGGTACGGCTGTGCATGGTCGGGGCGATATTGATGGGCTTCGTCGCATCGGGTGAGGCGGGCGCAGAGCCAGGACGGTCCGGGTGGTACATCGGCGGGGGCATCGGGGCGAATTGGACGAACCAGCTCGATCAGGCGGGCTGGAACCGGGACACCTACTGCTACCCGGACTCTGATTCCTGTGCCGTGCCGGGTCCCAGTGCGGACATACCCGGTTACCGCTGGGCGTATAACATTGACTCGGATGCCGGCGCCGCATTCGAAATCTCGGTCGGCCGCATGTTCAACCGCTGGCGCCTGGAATTGTCCGCCGCGCAACGCAACAACGCCATTGAACAGAAGTTCAAGGGTATCACCTTCCTGGACGGTAGCGTTGACACTCCCCCATCGGGCAATACGGTGACCTCCAATTCCATGACCAGGATCGACGACCTCACCACGCGCACGCTGTCGGTCAATGCCTATTACGACTTTACCGGCGTGTTCGAGCGGATCACGCCGTACGTGGGCGTCGGGCTGGGGGTTGCGTTCGTCGAGATCTCTGGCGTCCATTTTTCCACTCGCTATGAGGATACGGTGGATCCGGCGAGAGACCTGTCAGAGTTCGACAGCCGGCAGGACGCCGATCTTTCCGATACCGTGTTCGTCGGGAATTTCTATACCGGTGCGGATTACAGCCTGACGGACGCGACGTTATTGGGCGTGAAGCTGACGTACTCCCTGATGGGCGACGTCGAACACACGGGTGGCTACCAGATGCATCCGATGCATGCGCAGGACCCCGCCTTCACCACCAACAACGCGTTCAGCGGCCCGCGTCAATTCTCGGCGATGTTTACGGTGAAATATCTGTTCGGTGACTGAGGCTCTACCTCCCCTTGCCCCTCCTTACAAAGGAGGGGAACCAGTCTGTCGGATTACGCGGCGCTTTGTCCCTCCCCTTTGCCTGCCCTGAGCGGAGCCGAAGGGTAAGGGGAGGGTGAGCTAGGCATGCCCCCGCGAAAGCGGGGGTGGGGTAGAGGCATTGTAGGTCGGGTTAGCCGAAGGCGTAACCCGACAATTTACCGAAGACCACAGCGGGCCACGCCGGTGTCCCGGGCGGCTTGAGAGACGGCGTTGGCCACTGCCGGCACGACCTGTGGATCGAACACGCTCGGGATGATGCAGTGCTCGCTCAAGGAACGGGCGGGTACGAGATCGGCGAGGGCGGACGCAACGGCCAAGTGCATGGGTTCGTTGAACGTGGTGGCCCGGGCGTCCAGTACGCCGCGAAACATACCGGGAAACGCCAACAGGTTGTTGATTTGGTTCGGATAATCCGAACGTCCGGTGGCATAGATCCGGCAATGCCGGTGTCCGAGTTCCGGCGGCAACTCGGGATCGGGATTGGCCAGGGCAAAGACGATGGGATCATGGGCCATCAGTTTCAGATCATCCGGGGCCAGCACGTTTCCGGCGGACACGCCGATGAACACGTGGGCGTCTCGCAGGGCTTCCCGGAGCGTTCCCACCGGACGATTGTATCGGATGCTGTCCGGAAAAAGCTCACGGGAACGGCGCAAGACCTGCGGCCGGCCGGTCAGCACCAGGCCCTGTTTGTCGCACCCTCGAAGAGACACGGCCCCCGCCGCGAGTAAGAGTTGACAGCAGGCGATGCCCGCGGCGCCCAGTCCGTTGACGACAATGGTGACCTGATCCAACCGGCGCCCGGTGACTTTCAGCGCGTTGAGCAGGGCGGCCAGGACGACGGCGGCCGTGCCGTGTTGATCGTCGTGCATCACGGGGATATCGAGTGTTTCCTGCAGGCGACGTTCGACCTCGAAACACCGGGGTGAGCTGATGTCTTCCAAGTGGATGCCGCCGAAGCTCGGCGCGAGCGCCGTCACGGTGCGCACGATCTCGTCAGGGTCCTGCGTGTCGAGGCAAATGGGCCAGGCATCGATTCCGGCCAGTTGCCGGAAGAGCATGGCCTTGCCTTCCATCACGGGCAGCGCGGCATGCGGCCCCACATTTCCCAATCCCAACACGGCCGACCCATCCGTCACCACGGCCACGCTGTTGCCTTTGCCGGTCAGCCGGTAAGCGAGGGCCGGGTCTGTGGCGACCGCTTGGCACACGCGGCCGACGCCCGGCGTATAGGCCAGGGCGAGCGTATCCGAGTTCTCGATTTGAAATTTGCCGGCGACACGGATTTTTCCTCCCCGGTGCGCCATGAAAATGCGGTCGTTCATGGAGAGAGACCGGTTGCCTTCAGGCTGCTCGATACATGGCAGACTGGTGTTGGCGGTTTGTTCGGCGGTTTTTTCAACGACGGCCATCGTTGGTCCGGATCTCCTTCCTACTCATAGTGTACACCCGTTGACTGGCGGTTACAGGGCAGCAAACGTCTCTGAGTGCACGCATTCGTCGACAATTTCCGTATCTGTCATCCCCGACTTGATCGGGGATCCAGTGTCTTTGTCTTCAGGGACGAGGGAAAAACCCCTGGATCCTCGATGAAAAATGTCGAGGATAGTTGACGGGCTGTGGATTTCTGCTTGCGCAGAAATGGCCTCCCCTGCAATGCCTTGACCGTTCATTCAAAAATTCGTATAGTACGCCCTTTATAATAGACCGGTCGTTTCTGAATGAACTCGCTCGGGGGCTACCCGTCCGCAGACGCCATGGCCTAAAGGCGGGGCGGCGCGGCGCCCAAGGGGATGAAAAGAGGTGGGGCCTGCCTCAGGCAACCCACGTTGGCGGTGACGGCTCGACACGTGTGTAGAGGTTCGAAAGAGCAGGGATTTGTCCCTTCGCAATGCCACGTTAGCGGCCTTTCGTCCGTCCCCCCCCCCCTCAAAATGTAGCGCCGCGGCTGTCCGCGGCGTCACGGGACTTCAACCTGCCGACCAACCCCGGCGGCGGGCTCTGCGCGGGCCGGGTTGCATGACGGCTTGGTTCACCTCCACCCGCGGCCGGCTCCCGTCATGTCGGCGCGCCTTGTCTGCAGCAGTCCTCGCGCTCGCCGCCGTCGCGCTGCTGCCCGCCGTCCCCGCCCAGGCGCAGGCCGATTGCCGGGGCACCGAGGCCGTACTGGATGATGAAGATTCGCCGGGCCTGGTGAGGGACTGCGAAATATTGCTGGACTTGAAGGACTATCTGGCCGGCTCCAACATAGGGGTCCGGCCCCTGAACTGGAGCACCGGCCTGCGCATCCGGCACTGGAACCTCATCACATTCTCTTCTCGTTCCCGACGAGTGTCTCAGTTGGGATTGCAGGTGAGAGGTATAAGCGGCTCGATTCCCAAGGAGCTCGGCAGCCTGTCGGCTCTGACGGGCTTGGCCTTGTCCAGAGACAAACTGAGCGGCCCGATTCCCAAGGAGCTCGGCAATCTGTCGAATCTGCGGCAGTTGGCGTTGAGTGATAACAGGCTGAGCGGCTCAATCCCCAAAGAACTCGGCAAACTGTCGAAGCTGCAATTGCTGAATCTTTCACGTAACAGGCTGAGCGGCCCGATTCCGGCGGAACTGTCGAAGTTGTCGAAGGTTACATACTTTTATGCGAACGGCAACAACCTGACCGGCAAGGTTGCGCTCGCGCTGTCCCTCGACGCGGTCGTCAGCGAGGGTGGCGGGGCAAAGCGGATCACGGTCACCGCCACATTGGACAAGGGCACAGCCTGGGCGAACAAATTCCCCTTTACAGAGCCCCGCTTCAACCACCTGGGCGGATCCACGGTCACGGTGTCGGTGAGCGGCAGCGGTAAGTCCGGAGTTGTGGACTTTGCGCCGGTGGCGGATTTCGACATTTTCATCCCCAAGGGCAAAAGCAGCGCCAGCGGAACATTCACCCTGACACCGTTTGATGACGAAGAGCATGAAACCGACGAGACCGTGACGGTGTCCGCCACAGGCACCGGCGCCAAGTTCGTCGCCAACGTGAAGCTGAGTGCCGCCAACAAACCCACCCTCACGATTGCGGACGACGACAGGGCGACCAGTGCGCCGACCTTCAGCGCGGCCAAGGCCGCCCGCGAAGTGATGGAGAACGCGGCAGCGGGGACGGCTGTGGGTGCGGAGATTCCTGCGGCGACGGACGCCGACGGCGAGGTGCTGACCTACGCGATGGCGGGTGCGGACGCGGGGTCCTTCGACTTCGACCCCTCAAGCAGGGAGATCACGGTGAAGTCTGGGACGGTGCTGGACCACGAAGCAAAGTCGAGTTACGCGGTGACGGTGACCGCCACCGACCCGCACGGGGCAATGGGCAGCATTTCGGTGGCGATCGCAGTGACCGACGTGGACGAGCCGCCGCTGGCGCCGACGGGACTGACGGTGAGGGCGCGGGGGAGGATGTCGCTACGGGCGGCGTGGGCCGCGCCGGACAACGCGGGGCGTCCGGAGATCGACGGCTACGACGTGCAGTACCGCGAGGGGAGCGGCGAAGAGTGGAGCAACGGGCCGCAGGGCGTGTCGGAACTGACCGCCGAC
>JAHRAK010000081.1 GCA_020027535.1 Nitrospirales bacterium | reverse complement strand
CTTCCCGTTTCTTCAGGCGGCCCCGTAACCGGTCCAGGGTCTCCAGGGTCATGGGCATCCCCGCTATCGCCCGCGTCATCTCCTCTTTGCCTTCTTCGATCTTCTTCGCCAACTCAATCTCCCCTTCACGGCTGAGCAACGATACGCTTCCCATCTCTCGCAAATACAGACGAACAGGATCATCCGTTCGACTCAAATCGCCGGGGGTGAGATCAATTTCCGTGGCGTTCTTTTCCGGCAAATCGTCCTGTTCCTCGATTTTCCCGGAAACTGAATCCGGCTCAATCGGCGTTCCGGAACGAGATTGAGCCTGTGGCGTCCCATTCTTCAGGCGTTTCAGAACGGGGCTTCCAACAGGGTTGGGCAGGGGATTCGGGACGGCACGGGGGCCGTCCCCTACAGGGGGACGAACCTTTGCAGATGATGAGCGCACCTTCTTTTCCCGTTCGCTCTTTTCTTCAACTACCAACTCTTCTTTCTTTAGCTTGGAGGCGATCGTCTTTGCCATAAAGAGCCCCTATCATGGTGCTAAAGTGGAGGAGGCTAACCCGGCTTTTCTTCCACGCAACGCTTCGATTTGGGAATTCAGACAATCCACGTCATCCGTTCGTTGCTCTCGTTCGGCGATTCGAAGCTGAGCGATCAGTTCATCCAGACGGGTTCTCAAGTTTCTCTGTGCCAACGCTCTCAAACAACCCTGAATATACTCATCCTGGTTCTCAAAATGGGTCACGGATACCGCCAACTCCGCAACCGAATCACGACACGTCTCATCCAAACCGGTTTCGGCGAAAAATCCCGACAAGTCGATACCACCTTCCGTATCGAGATGTCGCAATCCTATCTCCACAAGCCGGCGATAGAGGGGTGATCGAAAATCCTCGGGCCGCAGACCTTTGAGATGGTCCGGATGCAAGCCCCCCTGCACCATGAACGAGATAATTTCGCGTTCCTCTCGAAATTCCCTTTTTTCGTTGCGGCGATTGCCGGAGGTCGGCGATTGCTCCCCACGTCGGGGACCGCCTCGATGACGATCGCGCACGGCAGGATATCGATCGAGAAGCAGCTGTGGCCTGACGCCCAGTCGCTCGGCGACGCGTTGAACCTGTTCATTCTTTTCAATAGGATTTGAGACTTTGGCCAGGATGCCGAGTATGTCGTCGACTCGCCGGGTTCGCTCTTCAATCGTCGCGTGGGTTGCCCCTTCCAGACGTTGGGCCACGGCGAACTCCAACAACGTCAGCGCCCGGTCCTGCAACGCGAGAAAACGCTCCGCCCCATGAGCCCGAACGTATGAATCAGGATCATGCCCCGGAGGCATGACGACGACCTTGACGGTGATCCCACTATCACGAAACACGTCCAGCGCGCGCAAGACCGCACCCGTCCCCGCCGCGTCGCCGTCAAAGATCAGCACAACGGTGTTGACGAACCGACGAAGCAAGACGGCATGCTCGGACGTGAGTGCGGTTCCCAAGGGCGCGGCAACCTGACGAATACCCGCCTGATGCAGCGCCAACACGTCAAAGTAGCCTTCCACGAGCATCAGAGAGTCAAGCTGATGGCCCGTCTCACGTGCCTTGTGCAATCCATACAGCACACGCCCCTTCTGAAAGAGCGCAGTGTCCGGAGAATTGAGGTACTTGGGGGTTCCTTCTTCGAACACACGACCGCCGAATGCGATCACGTTTGCGCGAAGGTCGAAGATCGGAAGCATGACCCGACCGCGAAACCGGTCATAAAATCTCGCAGACTTCGAGGCGCCCTGAGCATCTTTTAACGCCACCAGACCAGAGGCCTCCAGATCGGAAGGGGTCGCCCCTTGTCTGGTCAAATAGTTGGTGAGCCCGTCCCACGAAGGCAGCGCGTATCCCATGCCGAACTCTTTCAGGGTCTTTACTTCAAGACCTCGACCGGCAAGGTACGCCAGGGCCGACCGGCCTTTGGAAGGATCATGCAGGTTCTGCTGAAACCACGTATTGGCCATTGCATGGAGACCTTCCAACCTTTTTCGCTGACCCGTTTGGGATTGTGCAAAGCCCTGTGACGCGTTACGGGGAAGAGGGATTCCCGCCCGTTCGGCAAGGTCGCTCACCGTCTCCAGGAACTCCAACCCTTCCTTCCGCATCAGGAACGTGAAGATATCGCCCCCCACTCCACACCCAAAACAATAAAACATCTGTCGCGTGGGGGTCACGGTAAAAGAAGGCGTCTTTTCCTGGTGGAAAGGACAAAGCCCTCGAAGGTTTTGACCCGTTTTCGACAACGTGACATAGCGGGACACCACGTCCACAATGTCAACGGAGTCACGGATTTGTTGAAGGGTAGAAGGAGGGATTCCAGCTCGTGCCGTTGTCAAGGCTCTTCTCCGAAGCCTTTATCTGTACCCTCTTTTGGAAGAGCTAATCGGACACAACTTGTTGGAAAATAATGCTTTTTATACTATACCAGGGATAGGATGACAAGTCAACCGGTAGGAACCGCCGTTTCTTACCGGGACGGCTCCGGTCCTGTGCGCCTGATACCCGATTGGCCGAATCGTTTGCCAAGTTCCTGCTGAATCGCCGTCATGGGAATTTCACAATGTCCCAGGGCCACGATGGAATGAAAGAGCAAATCCGCCACCTCGTGGATGATTTCTTCCCGGTGCTCCTTCTTCACGGCCAACACGACTTCCCCGGCTTCCTCCACGACTTTTTTCAGAATGCGATCGGGCCCGTCTTTCATCAAGGAGGCAACATACGAATGCTCTTGTGGATGAGACTTCCGCTGCAGGACCATTTCATACAGTCGCTCGAAGATTCCTCCGTTCGCTTCTTCACCAACCTGAGTCGTCATCACACCTTGAGACGTCACTTCCGCGAAAAAACACGTGCGGGCGTCCGTATGACACGTGGGCCCCGTGGGTTCGGCTTTGACCAACAAGACGTCCCCGTCACAATCAAGAAACACTCGTTTACAGAGCAGATAATGGCCGGAGGTTTCTCCTTTTTTCCAAAGCTTCCGTCTCGAACGGCTCCAGAAGTGCACGTAACCGGTTTGGAACGTCTGATCGAGTGATTCCCGATTCATATATCCCAACATCAGGATGGCGCCGTCACGCCAATCCTGGACAATGGCAGGCACCAGCCCGCGTTCATCGAACTGAACCTTGAGGTCGTTGGGGGCCGTGCTCCGGTCAGATTCCATGGCCATTCACGATACGCACGGGAAGCCCGTGTTCCTCGAGATAGGTTTTCGCTTCACTGATACTGTAGGTTTGGTAATGAAAAATCGAAGCCGCAAGCACGGCATCGGCCTTTCCCTCTCCCAGGGCCTCATACAGATGAGCCACAGTTCCAGCCCCACCGGACGCGATAACCGGAATGGAGACGGCTTCCGAAACGGCCCTGGTCAACGGCAGGTCATAGCCGTCTTTGGTGCCGTCCTGATCCATCGAGGTCAGCAGAATTTCACCGGCCCCTTTCTGCTCCATGTGTCGTGCCCATGCCACGGCATCCAACCCCGTGGAATTGCGACCGCCATGGGTGAAAATTTCCCATCGCGCGCGGCCCGCTTCCTTGGAGGGAACCTGTTTCGCATCGATCGCCACCACAATACATTGGGAGCCGAATCGATGGGCGGCGGCCGTCACGAACTCCGGATTCTCGACGGCGGCCGTATTGATGCTGACTTTATCCGCTCCCGCATTCAGCAGTTGCCGAATATTCTCGAGAGTCCGAATCCCGCCGCCGACCGTGAGCGGCATAAACACCTGTTCCGCCGTCCGGGACACGATATCCAAAAGGGTTTCCCGATTTTCATGAGAAGCGGTGATATCCAAAAAACACAGTTCATCCGCACCGGCGTGATCGTAGATCTTTGCGACCTCCACCGGATCACCGGCGTCACGAAGATTCACAAAGCTGACGCCCTTGACCACTCGGCCATCCTTCACATCCAAACAAGGAATGATGCGTTTGGTCAACATCGTCCGCCCATCGGTTTCACGCACGAGCCTCGGCC
>JAHRAK010000049.1 GCA_020027535.1 Nitrospirales bacterium | reverse complement strand
GTCGGGGTGAGGAGGTTCTTCCCTCTCCGTCCGGAGGTTCCACGGGTGCTGTCCCAGCCTCCGTCTCATCGGCAAATCTGGTCCCGGCACGGCCCGGGTACGTTTATGCCTTCCCCCGCGATCACGGTTCACATGAAAACTACGGCCTGGAGTGGTGGTACGTCACCGGTCACGTCTATGACCGGTCGGCACGACGGTTCGGCTATGAAGTCACGTTTTTCCGCAAGGCCGTCGATGATTCGCGCGTCCGCGATCACCCGTCCCACTGGGCGTTGCGGCACCTGTATTTCGCGCACTTGGCCGTCACCGACGTTGAGGGGGCCACCTTTCGATTTTCCGAAAAATTGAGTCGAGCGGCCTTTGGGAAAGCCGGAGCCGACCCCGACCGGATGAAGGTCTGGATCGACCGCTGGGTCCTGGAACCCGTGACCGAGGACCATCACCGGTTGCATCTCATGGCGCAGGATGCCGGATTCGGCGTCGATCTGACGCTTACTCTGAAAAAACCGCCAGTGATCCACGGACGGGAAGGGGTCAGTCGCAAGGGCGCCGGTCTCGGCCAGGCGTCGCATTATTATTCACTCACGCGTTTGGCGACCCGGGGAACCATCCGGGTCCGCGGCGAACCGTTCGAGGTCACCGGCACCAGTTGGATGGATCATGAATTCGGATCCGGTGGATTAGGCGAGGATCAGGTCGGGTGGGATTGGTTCAGCGTGCAATTGGACTCGAACGTCGAATTCATGCTCTACCTCCTGCGCAAACGGGACGGGTCCCATGACCCGATGTCGAGCGGGACGTTGATCTTTCCGGATGGCACGAGCCGACACCTGAAACACGCGGATTTCGTCGTTCGAACGCGGGATCAGTGGACCAGCCCGCTCAGCCACGCGCAGTACCCGGCAAAATGGACACTGGACGTTCCGTCGGTCCCGCTTCGCGTCACGGTGACGCCGGTGCTTTCCGATCAGGAACTGCGGACCGAAAACAGTACCCGGGTGACGTATTGGGAAGGAGCGGTGGACGTGCGCGGCCACTACCGGAATGCTCCCGTGACCGGGAACGGGTACGTCGAACTCACCGGATATGCGAACCCACTGGAATTCGAATATCGTTCACGCAAGCACCACCTGAGCCGATGAATCTCATCGTTCGACAGGCCGTCGTCTTGTTGATGATGGTGGGCATGCTGGGATGCAGCCAGCGAAGCGATCGAGTGGCCGCCGTCGTGATACATCCCACCAAGCCGGAGCTGGTGTACGTGGCGACGGAAGAAGCCGTGTATAAAACCAGGGACGGGGGACGGGCGTGGAAGCGGCTTGCAGAGGGGTTGAGTCGTGTTCGGGTGATGAATTTGGTGATCGATCCGCAGCTTCCGGCCAATGTGTTTGCCGGCACGCTTGCCGACGGGGTGTACAAAAGTCCCGATGGCGGGCGACGTTGGCTCCCGCGCAATGCCGGCATTCAGAAAGGGACGATCTCGGCCAACGTGAATCAACTGGTCTTCGATCCGATTGACTCGCAAATCCTGTACGCGGCGACGACTGTCGGGGTGTTTCAGACCAG
Source organism: Nitrospirales bacterium (assembly GCA_020027535.1). Taxonomy (GTDB): domain Bacteria; phylum Nitrospirota; class Nitrospiria; order Nitrospirales; family UBA8639; genus Bin75. Next base: position 861 of record JAHRAK010000049.1, on the reverse strand, counting down.
GGATGCCGGGCAGTCCTGGACCGAACGCATGCGAGGCATGACCGAAATCAGTTTTATCGTGGCCCTGGCCGTCGATCCGAGTCGCCCCCATATCCTCTACGCCGGGACGAGCGGTGGGGTGTATCGCAGTGTTGATGGCGCAGATCATTGGACAAAGGTCAATAACGGGCTTGTTCCCGACGATGCCAAACTGGCGTCCATGGCCCTGGGCGTGAATCGATTGCTGATCGATCCTGCCAAGCCGGACGTGGTCTACGCGGGGACCACCCAAGGCGTGTTCAAAACGCTCAATAAAGGTGAGACGTGGGCGAGACTGGCGACCGATCTCGGAGAACTCTACGTGAGCAGTCTCGTGTTGGCCAACGGAAACGGGCAGCACCTCTATATGGGCACCAGCCAGGGTATCTTTCAAAGCCGGGATGGCGGGCACACGTGGAGTGCCACCAATGAAGGGTTGGACAACCTCAATATTCGAGCGATCGCCATGGACCCTCACGATTCACGGGTTCTGTACGTGGGCACGAACGGCAGTGGGCTCTTTCGCAGTCAGGATGGTGGCGAATCCTGGACCCATATCCCGTTAACGCCGAAGATGTAAGAGTGTGTGGTGGCCATGAATTTGTTACCGGTAGGTAACAATTGTAGGGGAAGGCCCCCATGTCTTCCCGCTTCGATGTTCAGCACATCACTTCTTGGTGTTTGCTGTTCTTTGGCTCACCGAACCCCCAAAAATATGGGATTTATCCTTTTAACTTGACATGATGCCAGCCAGACGCTGACGCTGATGGTTCTTCTATCCTATGATTTCAATGAGAAGGCTTGATGGTTATCAACGGGTTTGACGCTTCTCACCTTCTTCTC